>NZ_JBFBIR010000001.1:0-453247 GCF_040685715.1 Kitasatospora sp. NPDC088264 | reverse complement strand
GGGCCCCGTCCGGTACCGCCGGACGGGGCCCTTCGAGCATGCGCGGCACCTGCTCGAGGATCGCTGGACGGGCACACCAGAGCCTCGCTCGTACGGGTGACAAAAGCCGGGCCGAGTAGGCGCAATGGGGTAGCCGGGAAACTCCAAACCCCTTTATTGGAGCTGATCGTGATGTCGGATCAGCTACGCTCTCGCCCGCCCCGACCGTCCCGCCCGACCCGCCGAAGCAGAGAGTAGCCCGACATGAGCAGTCCTCCCGCGGCCGCCGCGCCCCGCTGGCCGCTGATCCTGCTGCGCACCACCGCGACCACCCTGGCGGTCCTGGCCCTGCTCCAGGTCATGCTGGCCGGCAGCTTCCTCAACGGCACCTACGAGTCCCTCAAGGACCACGAGGGCAACGCGATGACGCTGGCCACCGTGGTCCTCGGCCAACTGGTGGTGGCCGCGCTGGTGCGCCGGCCCGGCCGCGGCCCGCTCTGGCCGCTGTGGACCACCGCCGTGCTGACCGTCGCCGTCGTCGGCCAGATGGCGGCCGGCTACGCGCGGTCGATCAGCGTGCACGTCACCCTCGGGGTGCTGCTGGTCAGCGGGGTCCTGTTCGGGCTGGTCGGCGCCTGGCGGCTGCCGCTGCCCGCCCGCGCGGACCACCTGCCCGAGCCGGACGGCAGCGGACGCCTGCCGCGCCCCGGCGGGCCGCTGGAGGTGTCCAAGTGAACCGTCGCCGGTTCCTGGGCGTCGGCGCCTCCGTCCTCGGCGCGGGCGCGCTGGCCGCCGTCGCCGGCCCCGCCGCCGCCCGGCTGTTCGCCGAGGGCCACCCCGGCCGGCTGCTCAGCAGCGGCCTCGACCTGCCCGAGCCGTTCCAGGTCCCGCTGCCGGTGCCCACGGTGCTCCAGCCGGTGCGCACCGACGCGACGGCCGACTACTACGAGATCACCCAACGGGTCGCCGAGCTGGAGATCCTGCCCGGCGTCAGGACCGAGGCCTGGACGTACGGCGGCACCTTCCCCGGGCCGACGGTGGTCACCCGGTCCGGCCGGGCGGCGGTGGTCAAGCACCGCAACGAGCTGCCGGTGCCGTCCGTGGTCCACCTGCACGGCGGCCACACCCCGGCCGACAGCGACGGCTACCCCGTCGACCTGCTGCTGCCGGTCGGCTCCTCCGGCGCGGGCCGGGGGGCGCCGGGCATGCCGGGGATGTCCGACATGCCCGGCATGCAGGGGATGGGCCACGAGGCGGGGCGCACCGCGGAGGGCGAGCGCACCCACACCTACCCGGGCAAGCAGCGCGCCGCCACCCTCTGGTACCACGACCACCGGATGGGCTTCACCGGCCCCGGCGTCTGGCGCGGCCTGGCCGGCTTCCACCTCGTCCACGACGACGAGGAGAGCGCCCTGCCGCTGCCGCGCGGCGACCGCGACCTCCCGCTGATGCTCGCCGACCGTTCCTTCGCCGGGGACGGCTCCTTCCGCTACCCCGCCCTGGACGAGGACCTCGCCTCGCCCGGCGTCACCGACGACTACATGAACGGCGTCCTCGGCGACGTCATCCTCGTCAACGGCGCCCCCTGGCCCCGTCTCGACGTCGATCGCGCCCGCTACCGGCTGCGCCTGCTCAACGCCTCCAACGCCCGCCCTTACCGGCTCCAGCTCGACCCGCAGCCCTCCGGCGGCGACGCCCTCGTCCAGATCGGCTCCGACGGCGGCCTGCTCGCCGCCCCGGTCGCCCACGACGTGCTGGAGATCGCCCCGGCCGAGCGCTTCGACATCGTCGTCGACTTCTCCCGCTACGCCCCGGGCACCTCGGTGCGGCTGCTCAACCTCTTCGGCAGCGGGCGCACGGCGGAGGTGATGCGCTTCGACGTCTCCGGCAAGAAGGTCAGCGACGACTCGACCGTGCCCGACAAGCTGTCCACGATCGAGGAACTGGACGCCTCCGCCGTCGACGTCACCCGCAAGTTCATCTTCCGGCGCAGCGGCAGCTACGGCTGGACCATCAACGGCGACCTGTACCGGCCCGGCCACGACCTCGCCCGGCCCGCCCTCGGCAGCACCGAGCGGTGGCGCTTCACCTCCGACCTGCACCACCCCGTCCACGTCCACCTCAACCAGTTCCAGGTGCTCAGCCGCAACGGTCGCGACCCGGGCCCGTACGACGGCGGCTGGAAGGACACCGTCGACCTGCGTCCGGCCGAGGCGGTCGAGGTCCTGGTGCGCTTCACCGACTACCGGGGGACGTACATGATGCACTGCCACAACCTGGAGCACGAGGACATGGCGATGATGGCGGACTTCACCGTGCAGTGAGCGGGGGCCTGGGGGTTTCATCCGGTCGGCTTCATCCGGTCGGCCGAGTGTCGGAGGGCGCGCGGTGCGCGCTCCGGCACTCGTGGCCTAGCGTCGCGGGGAGACGTACCCCGCCCGCCGCCCGCCGTTTCGTCCTCCCGCCGACCCGCTGTCCCGCTGTCCCGCCGACCGAGGAGCCGCCGCGCATGACCACCCCCGCCGAACGCCGCCGGCACGGCCGGGCCGCCCGCGACCGCGTCTCCCGCTCCGCCCACGGGCGGTGGATCCCCGCCGCCGACCGGCCCGACCCGGTCAAGGTACTGGTGCGCCAGGGCGAGGACCGGGTCGCCCGGCTGCTGCCGATCCGCTACGGGCGGATGGCCGACACCCCCTTCGCCTACCTGCGCGGCGCCGCCGCCGTCATGGCCGCCGACCTCGGCGCCGTCCCCGACACCGGCCTCACCGTCCAACTGTGCGGCGACGCCCACCTGGTGAACTTCGGTCTGTTCGCCTCGCCGGAACGCGCCCTGCTCTTCGACGTCAACGACTTCGACGAGACCCACCCCGGCCCCTTCGAGTGGGACGTCAAACGGCTGGCCGCCAGCATCGCCGTCGCCGCCCGCGACCACGGACAGGACGAGGACCGCGCCCACCGCGCCGCCCGCACCGCCGTCCAGGGCTACGCCACCGCCATGCGCCGCCTCGCCGGGCTCGGCGAACTCGAGGTCTGGTACTCCCGGATCGACGCGGGCGACCTGCTGGCGCCGCTCCGCAAACCCCGGCAG
Organism: Kitasatospora sp. NPDC088264; assembly: GCF_040685715.1. Taxonomy (NCBI): domain Bacteria; kingdom Bacillati; phylum Actinomycetota; class Actinomycetes; order Kitasatosporales; family Streptomycetaceae; genus Kitasatospora; species Kitasatospora sp. NPDC088264. Next base: position 450,180 of record NZ_JBFBIR010000001.1, on the reverse strand, counting down.
CGCAAGCAGACCGAGGCCGACCTCGCCCAGGCCCGCCGCCGCACCAGCCTGCACGCCTTCGGCAAGCTCACCGAGGAACGCGACGGGCAGCGGCGCATCATCAGCGCGCCACCGCTCATCGAACCGCTGAAGAAGAACGAACTGCTCGACATCGGCAAGGTGTTCAGTGACTACCGGGCCACCCTCGCCGAGGACCGTCGCGTCCTCCTCGACCGCTACCGCTTCGTCGACGCGGCGATGAAGGTCGTCGGTGTCGGCAGCGTCGGCACCCGCTGCTACATCGTCCTGCTGGAGGGCCGGGACACCCGGGACCCGCTGTTCCTCCAGCTCAAGGAGGCCGGACGGTCCGTCCTGGAGGACCACCTGCCGCCCACCCGGGTCGACGCCGAGGTCTCCGTCCACCACGGCGGGCGCCGCGTCGTCACCGGCCAGCACCTCATGCAGGCCGCCAGCGACATCTTCCTCGGCTGGACCACCGGCCCCGCCGGGCGCCACTTCTACGGCCGCCAACTGCGCGACATGAAGGGCTCGGTCGAGGTCGCCGACCTCACCCCGTCCGGCCTGCGCGCCTACGCCGACCTGTGCGGCCGCACCCTCGCCCGCGCCCACGCGCGCACCGGCGACCGCCTCGCCATCGCCGGCTACCTGGGCGGCGCGGACGCCTTCGCCGAGGCGATCGCCGACTTCTCCGTCCGGTACGCCGACCAGACGGCGCTCGACCACGCCGAACTGCTCGCCGCGATCGACGCCGGCCGGATCGTCGCGACCCCGGGCGTCTGAGCACGGCGCGCCTCCCGGCGGGTGCGCTCCGGGGCCGGGGGTACGGGGGTGCGGGGTGGGGGGTGCGGAAAACGGGTTGCCCCGGCGGGCGCGGTCGGCGTTGGCTGGCCCGCATGACCGAACTGCGCACCGACCGCCTTCTCCTGCGCCCCTGGCGGGACACCGACCTCGCACCCTGGGCCGCGATGAACGCCGACCCCGAAGTCCGCGAGCACCTCGGGGACGTCCTCACCCGCGAGCAGTGCGACGCCTCGGTGGCGCGCTTCGAGGCCGAGAGCGCGGCGCGCGGATACGGCTGGCTGGCCGTCGAGGTGCGCGCCACCGGCGAGTTCGTCGGCCTGGCGGGCCTCGACGAGGTCGACGAGGGCCTGTCCTTCACCGGCGTCGAGATCGGCTGGCGCCTCGCCCGCGCCGCCTGGGGCCACGGCTACGCCACCGAGGCGGCCCGCACCGTCCTCGCCCACGGCTTCGACACTCTCGGCCTCCCCGAGATCCTCGCCGTCACCACCGCGACCAACCACCGCTCGCAGGCCGTCATGCGCCGCCTCGGCATGACGTCCGACCCCGCCGACGACTTCGATGACCCGACCGCCCCCGAGGGCCCGCTGCGTCCCAACGTGCTGTTCCGCCTCCGCCGCGAGCAGCGGGCGGGCTGACGGCGGGCCGAGAACGGGCCGACGGCGGGCGCGTCCCGGGGCTCGGCGCCGTTGTCAGTGGCGTGTGGTTGGGTGATCCACATGCTGGCGATCGGGGTGCAGGAGAACGACGGGACGCGCCACCTCCGGGTGGAGGCGGCCGAGTTGGCGCGGCTGGTGCGGCGGATCGGCGCGAAGGGCGACCGCTTCCTGGTCGCCCAGCGGATACCGGACCTGCCGGACGTCTTCATCCAGGTGTGGCACGCCGAAGGCGGCGAGTACACGCTCGAACACCGCGACGGCTCCGCCGCCCGGCACTTCGAGGTGCGCACCGACGGTCCCGAGGCGGTCATCGCCGCGATGACGGGCTGGGCGCAGCACGAGCCGGGCTGGGGCGACGGCCTGGACTGGCAGCCGCTCGACCTGGGCCCGCAGCCGGAGCCCGCCCCGCCGCTCGACGTGCCCGCCGACGACCTGCGGCAGTTGCACGACCGGCTGCGCCTCACCCTGGCCGGCGGCTACACCACCCGCGCCGAGCTCGCCGAACTCGCCGAGGACCACCTGGTCTCCGGCGACCACCGCCCGCTCTCCCGCGACCAGGCCGAGCAACTGGCCGACCGGCTCTGGCTGGAGCGCGTCGGCGAGCAGACCGGCTGGATCGGCGAGACCGACCCGGAACGCCTCACCCGGGCCTTCGCCGCCCTGGAGGAGGCCGGCATCACCGCCCGGGAGCACTTCAGCTGCTGCGGTTCCTGCGGCGACGCCGAGATCGCCGCCGCCGGGGCACCGGACGCCCGCGGCTACGTCTACTTCCACACCCAGGCCACCGACTCCGCCGCCGCCGGCCACGGCCTCACCCTCCGCTACGGCGGCTTCGACGCCTCCCCGCTGACCACCACCGCCATCGGCCACGAGGTGGCCGCCGCGCTCACCGACGCCGGCCTGCCCGCCCGTTGGAACGCCGACCCCTCCCGCGCGATGGAGATCCGCCCCCTCCTCTGGCGCCGCCGCCTGGCCGGGTGAGGCCCGTGGCTCCGGCGGGGAGGCGGGTGGGTCACGGCACCAGGAGGTGGAGGGCGCCGGGCGCGGCGCTCACGTCGACGGGGAGGGCCGCGATGAACTCGCCGTCGGCGTAGGCGGTGATGGCGGGGGAGTCGATCCGCAGGGATGCGGTGCGGTGGGTGGTGACTTCGGGGTGGGCGGTGTGGGTGCCCTTGAAGAGGGTGGGGAAGAAGCGGGCGATGCGCAGACGGGGCATGGCGGCGACGAGGGTGAGGTCGAGGAGCCCGTCGTCGGGGAGGGCGTCGGGGCAGATGAGCATGCCGCCGCCGTAGCTGCGGGTGTTGCCGACGGCGGCCAGGGTGAGGTCGCGTTCGATGACGGTGCCGTCGGCGAGGGTGATGCGGAAGGGCAGCGGGCGCAGGTTGGCGAACTCGGCGAGGATGGCCAGGTTGTAGCGCATCCGGCCGCGGGGCCAGCGCAGGCGGTTGGCGCGGTCGCTGACCAGCGAGTCGAAGCCGGTGGCGAGGACGGAGCCGTACCAGCGGGTGGTGCCGTCGGCGGCGGTGACCAGGCCGAGGTCGACGGTCCTGGTGCGTCCGGCGGCGACGACGTCGGCGGCGGCTTCGGGGGCGGCGAGGGGGAGGCCGTACGCGCGGGCGTGGTCGTTGCCGGTGCCGGCGGGTATCACGCCGAGCGGGACGGCGGTGCCGGCGACGGCCTGGAGCGCGAGGTTGACCATGCCGTCGCCGCCGACGGCCACGACGGCGTCGACGCCGTCCGCCACGGCCCGGCGGGCGAGGCGGACGGCGTCCTCGGGGTCGCGGCCGGCGTGCCGGTCGACGTGGAGGCCGAGGGCGTGCAGACGGGCGACGGCCCGGTGGGCGGCGGGCGCGGCGTGGCCGGCGCCCGCCGCCGGGTTGCTGAGGACGGCCACTCGCCTGATGGCTCGCGGACCGCCGGTCACGGGATCAGCTTGCCGGGGTTGAGGATGCCCGCCGGGTCCAGTTCGGCCTTGACGGCGCGCAGGATGCGCACGCCGAGCTCGCCGATCTCGTCGCTCATCCAGGGCCGGTGGTCGGCGCCGACGGCGTGGTGGTGGGTGATGGTGCCGCCGGCGGTGACGATGGTGTCGCCGGCGGCGCGCTTGGCGGCGGCCCACCGGGCGAGCGGGTCCTCGCCGAGGGCGGCGACGACGGTGAAGTAGAGCGAGGCGCCGGTCGGGTAGACGTGCGAGACGTGGCAGAGGACGAGGGCGCCGGGCAGGGCGGCGGTGAGGGCCTCGGTGACGGCGGTCCGCAGCCGCGGGAGCCGGCTCCAACTGGCCGCGGTCTCCAGGGTTTCGCAGAGGGCGCCGGCGCTGAGCAGGGAGTCCCGCAGGTAGGGGGCGTTGAAGCGGCCGTGTTCCCAGGCCCGGGCGGGGGCTTCGCCGAGGGAGGTGGCGCCGGCGGCGAGCAGGGTGTCGCGGGTGAGCCGGTGGCGGGTGGCGACCTGTTCGGCGGTGCCTTCGAAGACGGTGACGGCGAGGCAGCCGGTGACGGCGGGGGCGCCGCCGATCTGCTCGGTCATGGCGAGGTTGACCATCGTCTCGGCCTCGTCGGAGAGCCGGATGACGGTGGGGCCGGTGCCGGCCTGCTCGACGGCGCGCAGGGCGGCACTGCCGGTGGCGAAGTCGGGCAGGCTCCAGGCCTCGTAGGCCTTGACGGCGGGCAGCGGGTGGACGCGGAGCCGGACGGCGGTGATGACGCCGAGGGTGCCTTCGGAGCCGAGGAAGAGTTCGCGCAGGTCGGGGCCGGCGGCGGAGGCGGGGGCGCGGCCGAGGTCGAGCACCCCGGCGGGGGTGACGACGCGAAGGCCGCGGACCATCTCGTCGAAGCGCCCGTGGCCGGCCGAGTCCTGGCCGGAGGAACGGGTGGCGGCGAAGCCGCCGAGGGTGGCGTAGCGGAAGCTCTGCGGGTAGTGGCCGAGTTCGTAGCCGCGCTCGGCGAGCAGGGCCTCGGCGGCGGGGCCGGTGAGGCCGGCGCCGAGGACGGCCTCGCCGGAGGTCTCGTCGAGGTCGTGGAGCCGGTCGAGGCGGCGCAGGTCGAGCGAGATGACGGCGGTGAGGCCGCCGCGTTCGGGGTCGAGGCCGCCGACGACGCTGGTGCCGCCGCCGAACGGGACGACGGCGATGCGACGTTCGGCGCAGAGCGCGAGGACGGCGGCGATCTCCTGCTCGTCGCCGGGCAGCACGACGGCGTCGGGCGCGTCCTGGGGGGCGCGGCTGCGGCGGCGCAGCAGGTCGGGGGTGGACTTGCCGCCGGCGCGGGGGAGCCGGTCGGCGTCGGCGGCGCTGACGTTGGTCTCTCCGACGGCGGCGGCGAGGGCCTTGAGGTCGTCGGCGGTGATCCGCGAGGGGTGCAGGAGGACCTCGTCGGCGGCCGGTCCGGGGGTGGCGTCGCCGGTGACGCCGAGGGCGGCGGCGAGCAGCCCCTTGATGTCCGCGGACAGCTCCTTGGCGAGGGCCGGGTCGCCCCAGGCGTCCCACTTCATCGGGGGGAGCGGCAGCGCGGCGCCGGCCGGTCCCGCTTGCGTCTCAGGTGCCATGCGTTACAGTTTCACACATCATGTCAAGTAGTAACGCCGAGTCCCCTGGCAGTCCCGCGCGCAGCACCGACGACGCGATCCTGGACGCCGCCGCCGACCTGATCGTCCATCTCGGCGTGCGCCGAACGCAGTTGGCGGAGATCGCCCGCCGCGCCGGGGTCAGCCGGCCGACCGTCTACCGGCGCTGGCCGGACGTCCGGGCGGTGATCGGCGCCCTGCTCACCCGGGAGATCCGGGCCACCCGGGAGGGCGTCGCCCTGACGCTCGGGGGCGACGGCGCCCCGATCGGCCGGGAGGCCTTCGTCGACGGGGTCGTCGAGGTGGCCGTCCGGCTGCGGGACCACCCGGTGCTCGGCGCGCTGCTGCGCTCCTCCGACTCCGACCTGCTGCTGGAGTACGTCGTCGAGCGGCTCGGCACCAGCCAGCGCGGCCTGCTGGAGGCGCTGCGGGCCGGCATCGAGCAGGGGCAGGCGCACGGTTCGATCCGGGCCGGGGAGCCGGTCGAACTGGCCGCCATGGTCCTGCTGATCGCCCAGTCCACCGTCCAGTCGCACCGCATGGTCGCCTCCCTGCTGTCGGAGGCCGCCTGGCGGCGCGAACTGACCAGAGCACTGAACGGATACCTCGCGCCATGACCTCGACGCCCGCCGGATCCTCCGCCGCTCACTCCGCCGCTCCCTTCGCCGGCTCCAGCCGACTCGACGCCGGCCGGCGCCAGGCGGAACTCGAAGCGCTGGGGGACCGCCCGCGGGTCGACCTGCTGGTGATCGGCGGCGGCGTCACCGGTGCCGGGGTGGCCCTGGACGCCGCCTCGCGCGGGCTGCGCACGGTGCTGGTCGAGTCCCGCGACCTGGCGTTCGGCACCAGCCGCTGGAGCTCCAAGCTGGTGCACGGCGGCCTGCGCTACCTCGCCTCCGGACGGATCGGGGTGGCCCGGGAGAGCGCGATCGAGCGCGGCGTGCTGATGACCCGCACCGCCCCGCACCTGATCCGCGCGCTGCCCCAACTGGTGCCGCTGCTCCCGGGGTTGCTGCGCCCCGGGCAGGCCTCGCTGATCCGGGTGGGCTTCCACGCCGGGGACGCGCTGCGGATCGGCGCCGGGACGCCGGGCGCGCTGCTGCCCCGGGTGCGCCGGATCGGCGCCGCGCGGACGCGACAGCTGGTGCCGGGCGTGCGGACCGCCGGGCTGTCCGGCGCGCTGGTCGCGCACGACGGCCAACTCGTCGACGACGCCCGGCTGGTGGTGGCGCTGGCGCGAACCGCGGCGCAGTACGGCGCCACCGTGCTGACCAGGGTGCGGGCGGAGTCCGTGACCGGCAGCTGCGCCCGGCTCACCGACACCGTCACCGGGCAGTCGCTGACCGTCGAAGCCGGCGCGGTGGTCAACGCCACCGGCGTCTGGGCGGGCGAGGTGGACCCGTCGATCAGGCTGCGCCCCAGCCGGGGCACCCACCTCCTGGTGGACGCCGCCGCGCTCGGCCACCCGACCGCGGCGCTCACCGTGCCGGTGCCCGGTTCGACCAGCCGCTTCGTCTTCGCGCTGCCCCAGCAACTCGGCCGGGTGGCGATCGGGCTGACCGACGAGGACGCGCCCGGTCCGATCCCGGACGAGCCGCAGCCCGCCGAGGGGGAGCTCGCCTTCCTGCTCGACACCGTCAACGCCGCCCTGAGCACCGCGCTGACCAGGGCGGACGTGCGCGGCGCGTACGCGGGGCTGCGGCCGCTGATCGACACCGGGGGCGGCAGCACCGCCGACATCTCCCGGGAGCACGCGGTGCTGGAGTCGCCGTCCGGGCTGGTCACGGTGGTCGGCGGCAAGCTCACCACCTACCGGCGGATGGCCGAGGACGCGGTGGACGCCGCCGTGCGGCTGCGCGGCCTGCCGGCCCGGGCCTGCTGGACGGCCCGCCTGCCGCTGGTCGGCGCCCCGGCCCACCGGGACAGCCGCCCGCTCCTGGCGGGCGCCGTGCCCGGCTCGCTGCTCGCCCGCCACGGCGGATCGTCCCAGGAGGTGGTGGCCGCCGGGGAGTTGACGCCGATCGCGGAAGGCCTGGACGTGACGCGCGCCGAGGTCGCCTACGCCGTCACGCACGAGGGCGCGTTGGACGTCGCCGACGTGCTCGACCGCCGGACCAGGATCGGCCTGGTCGCCGAGGACGCCGAGCGGGCCCGGAAGGCGATCGAGGAGATCGTGGCGCAGCGCCTGTAGCGGGCGGGCGGAGGGCTCAGCGCGCCGCGCGCTCCGGCATCGGGTGCTCGGCTCCCGCGACCTCCAGGACGCAGGAGTACGGGTGCTCGGCCGCGCCCGTGCGGTCCAGCCGCACCGAGAGCGGCAGCGGCGGCTCCTCGGCGAGCTGGGCGGCGAGCGTCAGCGGGTAGACGCCGTGCCCGTGGACGCGGTGGAAGGCGCACTCCTTGCCGTCCACCAGCAACTCGGTCTCGGTGATCCAGCCGGAGCGGACGTTGACGGTGACCGAGTGCCCGGCCTGGTCGAAGTGGAAGCTGTACCGCTGGCGCATGGGGAACCTCCCGCGCGGGGGCCGCCGGTCGGGGCGGACCAGGGGATCCACCGCCAGTCTAGGGCGTGTCTTCCAACCCCCGCCTGCGCGGCGGCGTGGGGGTGGTGCGGGCCGGGATGATGGGTGGTTCCCGGTGGAGCCCCTGAGAAATCCCCGGGGTGGGGCCCGACCGCAGGTGGATTCCCGTGATCTCTACAGTGTTGTAGATTCGTCCGCAGGGAGAGATCGAGGAGGGCATTGTGGGAGTTTCACTGGCCAAGGGCGGCAACGTCTCGCTGAGCAAGGAGGCGCCCGGTCTGAGCGCCGTGATCGTGGGTCTCGGCTGGGACGTGCGCACCACCACGGGCGCCGACTACGACCTGGACGCCAGTGCGCTGCTCTGCAACGCGCTCGGCAAGGTGGTCTCGGACCAGCACTTCGTCTTCTTCAACAACCTGCGCAGCCCCGACGGTTCGGTCGAGCACAGCGGCGACAACCTGACCGGTGGCGGCGACGGCGACGACGAGCAGATCAAGGTCGACCTGGCGCGGGTGCCGGCCGACGTGGCGAAGGTGGTCTTCCCGGTGTCGATCTACGACGCCGACGCCCGGCTGCAGAACTTCGGGCAGGTCCGCAACGCGTTCATCCGGGTGCTGAACCAGGCCAACGGCCAGGAGATCGCCCGCTACGACCTCAGCGAGGACGCGTCCACGGAGACCGCGATGGTCTTCGGTGAGCTGTACCGCAACGGCGCGGAGTGGAAGTTCCGCGCGATAGGGCAGGGTTACGCCTCCGGTCTGCGCGGCATCGCGACCGACTACGGCGTCAACGTCTGATCGCGGCAGGTGGATCGCGGCAGGTGATCTGACGGGGTTTCGGCGGCCACCGGCCTTTGCGGCCCACGCTCACTCGGGACGCCCGAGGGCGTGGCCGCCGAAACCCCCGCTGCCGGTCAGCTGACGGCGCCACCAGGCGTCCATCCCCGGTCCGTCCATGGCCGACCAGTCCGGTGCGGCGGCGACCTGCTCCCGGCCGAGCCGTCGGCCCAGTTCCACCAGCTCCCGCCCGACCACGCCCCGCTCCTGGTCGTACGCGGCCAGCAGGGCCGGCCAGGACCCGCCGTCCGTGGCGGCGGCCCGCCCGGCCTGCTCGAAGGCGTGCGCGTCCTGCAAGGCCTTCACGGCGCCGCTGGTGTTGTGCGGGCGGACGACGGTGGCCGCGTCCCCGCCGAGGAGCAGCCGGCCGGCCGTGCGGCGCGGGGTCTCCAGGTCGTAGACGGGCTGGAGGAAGGTCCGCTCGCGCGGGGTGAGGGTGACCAGGGCGGCCCAGTACGGTGGCAGGTGCCGTTCGGCGAGCTGGCGCAGGTCGTCCAGCCGCCCGTCGGTGAGGGTGCCCGCCGGGATGCTGGTCGGGCCGTCGAGGCGCAGCCAGGCGGGGGTGGGCGCGTAGAAGACCCAGTTCACCTGGGTGGTGCCGGGGGTGAGCCCGGGGATGCGGTAGATCACGACCTGGCCGCCGGGGTAGCAGACGGTGGCGCACTCGTCCTCCGGCCAGGCCGCGGCCCCGCCGGGCAGCTCCGCCAGCAGTGCGGCGTCGTAGCTGCCGCGCCAGCACACGTACCCGGCGTATGCGGGTCGGGCCTGCGGGCAGACCGCCGCGCGGACCACCGAGCGGTAGCCGTCGGCGCCGATCACCAGGTCGTACGGTTCGCGGGTGCCGTCGGGGCCGGCCGTCCAGGCGCCGTCCCGGTCGGTGCCGGCCGCGGTGACGGTGTGGCCTTGCCGGAACTCGACCCGGTCGGGGGTGCGTTCGCGCAGGGCCTGCCAGAGGACGGCCCAGTGGTGGGAGTGGAACGGCATCGGCTGGTTCCAGAGCACCCGCCCGCGCCCGTCCGGTCCGTCGCCGCCGCGGTCCTCGGCCGTCTCCCGGGTGACCCAGCGGCGGACGGTGAGGCGGTGGCGGCGGACGCCGTCGTGGAGGTGGCCGGCGTGGACCAGTTCGTCGAAGCGGTCGTCGTTGATGCAGATCCCGACGCCGCGGTCCTCCAACTGGCCCTCGCTGCGTTCCAGGACCACGATCCGGTCCGCTCCCAGCCGGGCGGCGGCCCCGGCGAAGGCGCTTCCGGCGATGCTGCCGCCGATCACGGCTATCGAGCTATCCCGCATGGCGGTCCTCTCCCAGCTGCCCACACTACCGATCTGACAATACGCGGATCATGTCCGCGAGTTGGTGGGAACCGGCAGAGCGCGGGGCCTCGGCCCGCGGCCCCCTTATGCAACTAGTTGCACATCGAGCCGCCGTCCCCTACTCTGCGGTAACACCGACCCCCGCCGCCCCCAGGAGACGTCGATGAGCGCGTCGATGAGCACCACCCCCGGCAGCAGCCGCTACCCGCACCTGCTCAGCCCGCTCGACCTCGGCTTCACCACCCTGCCCAACCGCGTCGTCATGGGCTCCATGCACGTCGGCCTGGAGGAGGCCCCCGACGGCTACCGGCGGATGGCCGAGTTCTACGCCGAGCGGGCCCGCGGCGGCGTCGGCCTCATCGTCACCGGCGGCATCGCCCCCAACGAGGCCGGGCGCCCCTGGGAGGGCGGCGCGATGCTCACCACCGGGGCCGAAGCCGACCGCCACCGCGTCGTCACCGACGCCGTGCACGCCGCCGGCGGGAAGATCGCCCTGCAGATCCTGCACTTCGGCCGCTACGCCTACCACCGCGACCTGGTCGCCCCCAGCGCCCTCCAGGCCCCGATCAGTCCCTTCGTCCCGCACGAGCTCACCGCCGCACAGGTCGAGCAGACCATCGAGGACTTCGTCCGCTGCGCCGAACTCGCCCGCCGCGCCGGGTACGACGGCGTCGAGATCATGGGCTCCGAGGGCTACCTGATCAACGAGTTCGTCGTCGCGGCCACCAACCGGCGCGAGGACGAATGGGGCGGCCCGTACGAGCGCCGGATGCGCTTCCCGGTGGAGATCGTCCGCCGGGTCCGCGAGCGGGTCGGCGAGGACTTCATCATCGTCTACCGCCTCTCCATGCTCGACCTGGTGCCCGGCGGCTCCACCCTCGACGAGGTCGTCCGCCTCGCCCAGGCCGTCGAGGCCGCCGGGGCGACCATCATCAACACCGGCATCGGCTGGCACGAGGCCCGCATCCCCACCATCGCCACCTCCGTGCCGCGCGGCGCCTTCGCCTGGGCGACCAGGAAGGTGATGGGCACCGTCGGCATCCCGCTGGTCACCACCAACCGCATCAACACACCGGAAATCGCCGAGCAGTTGCTCGCCGACGGCTGCGCCGACCTGGTCTCGCTGGCCCGCCCGCTGCTCGCCGACGCCGACTTCGTCGCCAAGGCGGAGGACGGCCGCGCCGACGCCATCAACACCTGCATCGGCTGCAACCAGGCCTGCCTCGACCACACCTTCAGCGGCCTGATCACCTCCTGCCTGGTCAACCCGCGCGCCTGCCACGAGACCGAACTCGTGCTCACGCCCACCAGGTCGCGCAAGCGCATCGGCGTCGTCGGAGCCGGCCCGGCCGGGCTCGCCTTCGCCGTCTCCGCCGCCGAACGCGGCCACGACGTCACCCTGTTCGACGCCGCCGCGGCGATCGGCGGGCAGCTGAACACCGCCCGGCTCGTGCCCGGCAAGGAGGAGTTCGACGAGACGCTGCGCTACTACCGCACCCGGCTCGCCGAGTTGGCCGTCACCCAGCGCCTCGGCACCACCGCCACCGCCGACCAGCTCGCCGCCGAGAACTTCGACGAACTCGTCCTCGCCACCGGCGTCACCCCGCGAACCCCCGGCGACCTGCCGGGAGTTGACCACCCCAGCGTCGTCGGCTACCTCGACGTCCTGCGCGACGGCGCCCCCGTCGGCGAGCGGGTCGCCATCCTCGGCGCGGGCGGCATCGGCTTCGACGTGGCAGGCTTCCTCACCGACCAGGGGGACGCGGCCAGCCTCGACCCGGCCGTGTTCCAGGCCAAGTGGGGCATCGACCCGGAGTACCGCGAGCGCGGCGGACTGCGCCGCCCCGAGCGGCCCGCACCGCCGCGCGCCGTCCACCTGCTCCAGCGCAAGACCAGCAAGGTCGGTGCCGGGCTCGGCAAGACCACCGGCTGGATCCACCGCACCGAACTCCGGCACCGCGGCGTCACCATGGTCGCCGGGGCGACGTACGACCTGATCGACGACGCCGGCCTGCACTTCACCGTCGACGGCGAGCGCCAACTGCTGCCCGTGGACACCGTGGTGCTCTGCACCGGCCAGGAGCCGCGCCGCGACCTCTACGAGGCGCTGTGCGAGCGCGGCCTGGAGGCCCACCTGATCGGCGGCGCCGACGTCGCCGCCGAACTCGACGCCAAGCGGGCCATCAAGCAGGGCACCGAACTGGCCGCCGCGATCTGACCCTTCCTTGCGCGCTGGGTCCTGTTCGGCCGGACAGGACCTGGGCACGCCTTGGGCACGCCCTAGGATCGACGGCATGTCGCTGCCGCACGCCATCCTCACCGCCCTGCTGGAGAAACCGTCCTCGGGGCTGGAGCTGACCCGGCGCTTCGACAAGTCGATCGGCTTCTTCTGGCCCGCCACCCACCAGCAGATCTACCGCGAACTGGGCCGGCTGGAGGCCTCCGGGCAGATCCGGGCCCTCCCGCCGTCCGGCCCCGTCCGCGGGCAGAAGAAGGAGTACGAGGTCCTGCCCGAGGGCCGTGCCGAACTCGCCCGCTGGACGGCCGAGGGCGCCGAGCCGCGCGCCGTCCGCGAACCGCTGCTGCTACGGCTGCGCGCCGCCGCGGTGGTCGGCACGGACGGCCTGGCGGCCGAGGTGCGGCGGCACCTGGCGCTGCACCGCGCGCAGTTGGACGACTACCGGGAGATCGAGCGGCACGACTTCCCGGCCGAGGCGACGGCCGGGGAGAACCGCCTCCAGCACGCCGTGCTGCGGGCGGGCATCGGGCTGGAGGCCTTCTGGGTGCAGTGGCTCGCCGAAACCCTCGAAACCCTCGAAACCCTCGAAGCGCTCGAAACCCCCGGCCCGCCCCCGGCGGACCAGGGGGACCAGCCGGACCAGGGGGTCTGACCTGCGGCGATCCGCGCCCGCGAGCCCCTTGCCAGGCCCGGTGGGACACTGGTGCCTGTCCCTGCCCGCACCCTCGACCGGGGGGCCCGCATGTCCCACCCGAAGCCGCTCCACGCCCTCGCCGCCGCCGCCCTCGCCGCGGCGGTCGCCTTGGGCCCGGCCCACCTCGCCGCGGCCGCGACGCCCGGCCAGTCCGCCCAGGGCCTGCCCACCTCCGACCAACTCACCGCGGCCCTGCTCACCGTCGACGACGTCGGCCCAGGCTTCACCCAGGTCCCCAGCACGGCCAGCCCCAGCCCCAGCGCCGGCCCCAGTACGATGCCCTCCCCGGCCAACGGCTGCGACGCCCTCAGCGACCTGATCAACATGCACACCGGCATTCCCGGCCCCGAGACCCCGCACGCCGAGGCCGAACTGGACGGCCCGGGCGGCAACCCGATGGTGACCGAGTCCCTCACCGCCGAGGACGCGGGAAAGCTCACCACCGACCTCGACGCCGCCACCGCGGCCCTCAAGAGCTGCCACACCATCACCTTCAACGCCGGCACCAACGACTCGGTGACGTTCACCGTCACCCCGGTCACCCTCGGCGACCGCCAGGACGCGCCCGCCGTCCGCCTCGACGGCACCCTGGCCGGCGTCCAACTGAACGCCTTCGTCGGCGTCGAGCGCTTCGGCACCGTCGGCATGGCCTTCGGCTTCTTCCAGCGCGGCGGCGACTCCCCCCAACTGGCCTCCTTCCAGTACCGCGCCGCCGTCGCCAAGGTCCAGCGCGCCCTCGGCACCACCGCCGGCAGCACCACCCCGCCCACCGCCACGGCCCCCGTCACCCAGGGCGCCTCGGTCTGAGCCGGGCAACGCGACGGCCCCCGTCGGGCAGGCAGCCCGACGGGGGCCGCGGCGTGCGGGGGCGCCGGTGCTGAGCGGATCGGCGCGCTGTTCGCCGACTACACGCCGGACGAGATCGCGGTGATCGCCGACTGGTTCACCCGGGCCAAGGGGGTGCTGGGGGAGTCGCTGGACGAGATCCGGGCCGAAACGCCGTAGCGGCCGGCCCCGGGGAGGGGCCGGCCGCCACGGTCGCGGGTTCACGGCAAGTAGGTCACCTCGGGGAAGGCCGCGGACGGGCCGTCGAGGAGGCGGCTGGCACGGTGCCGCAGGTGCAGGTCGAAGAAGGCCACCGGGTACGCCTGCTGGATCTTCACCGCGCGGGCCGGGTCGAGGGTGCCGATCATGCCCCGGACCTGCTCGTCGGTCAGGCCGAGGAGCTTCGCGGCCTGCGGGATCAGCACCTGGTTGTCGCCGTACGAGACGTGTACGGCGCCCTGGGCCTGGACGTCGAGGCGCCAGCCGCGCAGGTGCGGCCAGAACTCGGCGACGTCCGGCTGGCCGGCCCGGGTGAACGCGGCGGTCATCATCATGAACGGCCGGTCCAGGTCGGTGGTGATGGTCGGCTGCATCGGGCCGTCCAGGCTCAGCCCGGCGCGGACGCGCCGGTCGGTGAGCATGGTGTAGGCGGTGGCCGTACCGCCCTTCGACCAGCCGAACATGCCGATCCGGTCCGGGTCGAGGGCGTGCAGCAGCCCGGCGGGCAGCGGCCTGCCGTCGACGTCGGGGTTGCGCCCGGCGGCGAGGGCCTCGACCTGGTCGAGGAGGAAGCGGATGTCCGCGGCGAAGTCCTTCGGCCCCATCGGGACGCTCCGGTCCGGGGTGAGGACCAGGCCGTCGGGGAACTCGGTGATCGCGTCGCGGGTGTGGTCGACGGTGACCACCACGTAGCCGTGGCTGGCGAGTTCCTGGACCATCACGGTGTGGTCGGCGCGGTGGCTGTGCGCGCCGTGCGAGTAGACGACGACGGGCAGGCGGCGGCCCGCGCGGTGGACCGGGGCGCCCACGCGGCCGGAGGTGAGCGGGGCGAGGGCGGGGTCGATGGCGAAGCCCGTGTCCGCGAGGAACGCCCGCAGTGCGCCGTCGGCCATCCAGGGCGCGAGCGGGTGCTCACCGGCCTCGCGAGCGGGGTACCAGACGCTCGCCATCAGCTCGCGGAACCGGCCCGGGCCGGCCAGCGGGTCCGGGCGGGAGGCGTCGAGCAGGTGCAGCGGGACGGTGCCCACGGGGTGCGGCCCGGTGGGCTCGGGCAGGGTGAGGCGCGCCGGGCCGCCGGTGGCGGTGGTGGCGGCGGGCGTGGTGGTCCCGGGGGTGGTGGTCCCGGGGGTGGTGGCCCCGTCCGCCGCCCACGCGGGGCGGGCGAGGGCGAGCGGTGCGGCGGCCCCGGTGGCCCCGGCGGCCAGTGCGGCCCCCAGCAGGCGGCGGCGCGTCATGGCGTGTCGGCTCGTGAACGGCGTGGTGGTCATGGGCCCTCCCTGGGTGTGCTGGACAGAACCGGGCCGAGGCGCGCGGTCTTCGCAGGTGCGGCCGTCGTTCGACACCGGACCTCCGGGGAAGCGCCCCTGACGGACCGTCCGATGGATCTCCGTGCACCTGAGCGGAAGGCTGTCATCGCGGCGCACCCGGCCACATCCGACCACCGGATGACAGTGCGGCCGGGCGCATTGGCCTGGGGGTTTACATCCGTGGGCTGATGCGGCGGCGCGCCGGGGCGGGGCGGCGCATAGCGTTCACGTGCAATCCAATGCAACGGTCGGCGCGACTGACGTTGCGTTAAATCTGCAACTGTTGCAACGATAATGAGGCATTGACCTGCGATGATGCTGATTGTACGCAACATGACTGTTGCCAGGAATCTTGAAGGCAACGTAGCGTTTCCGTTGTCAGAAACAACGAGCCGCAGGAGAGCATCATGCAGAAGTTCGCCACCCCCGCCCCGGTCTCCACCGTCCTCGACATCCCCGCCGGGCGTATCCGGTTCATCGCCGCCGACCGGGCCGACACCACGGTCGAGGTCCTGCCCGCCGACGCCTCGAAGAGCCGCGACGTGAAGGCGGCGGAGCGGACCACCGTCGAATACGCCGACGGCGTCCTGCGGATCGAGGCGGCGGCGGCCGAGAACCGGATCCTCGGCCAGTCCGGCACCGTCGAGGTGACCGTCCAACTGCCCGCCGGCTCCCGCATCCAGGCGAAGACGGCCAGCGCCGAACTCCGGGGCGTCGGGCGCCTCGGCGACGTCACCTTCGAAGGCGCGCAGGCCTCGGTCAAGCTCGACGAGACCGCCGGCGCCCACCTCGCCGTCCTCGCGGGGGACATCTCCGTCGGCCGCCTCAACGGCCCCGCCGAGATCACCACCGCCAAGGGCGACATCCACATCACCGAAGCCGTGCACGGCACGATCACGCTGCGCACCGAGGCCGGCGACGTCTCCGTCGGCGCAGCCCGCGGAGTCTCCGCCTCCCTGGACGCCGGCACCACCTACGGCCGGATCCACAACGCGCTCAAGAACGCCGACGGCGCCGCCGCCGGCCTGAGCATCCACGCGACCACCGCCTACGGCGACATCACCGCCCGCAGTCTCTGACGCGGCACCGCTCACCCACCCCTGAACTGCGCCGCGCACATCCCACCGCGAGACGAGGAACGACCATGACCAGCACCCTCCACACCGTCGAGAACGACACCGCCCAGGACCGCCCGGAACTGCAGCAGGCCACCCAGGAGTTCGTCGACGCCGGCTTCGCCGGGATACAGCTGCGCGTGCACGACGAGCGCGGGGAGTGGGTCGGCAGCGCCGGGGTGCGCAAGCTGGGCGAGGCCGCGAAGCCGTCGGTGGACGGGAAGTTCTGGGTCGGCAGCACCACCAAGACCTTCGTCGCGACCCTGGTGCTGCACCTGGTGGCCGACGGCGCCATCGGGCTGGACACCCCGGTGGCCGACCACCTGCCGCAGTTCGGGCTGGACCGGCGGATCACCGTGCGGATGCTGCTCCAGCACACCAGCGGATTGGCCAGCTACACCGGCGACCTCGAACCCGACGGGACGTTCGTACCGGGGATCCCCGCGATGGGCAAGGAGTGGGTGGACAACCGGTTCCACAGCTACCGGCCCGGGGAACTCGTGCAGTTCGCCCTCTCCAGGCCGGCACGGTTCGAACCGGGCACCGACCAGAGCTACTCCAACACCAACTACACGCTGGCCGTGCTCCTGATCGAGCAGGCCACCGGCCGCCCGTACGCCGAGGAGATGCGGCGGCGGATCCTGCGGCCGCTCGGACTGCGGGACACCGTGGTGCCGGGCGACTCGCCGGAGCTCCCCCGGCCGCACGCCCACGGCTACTATCGCTACCAGGACGGCGACCAGTGGAAGGTGGCCGACGTCGCCTGCCAGAACCTCTCCCTCCTGGTCGGCGCCGGCGACCTGATCTCGACCACCCGGGATCTCCACACGTTCTTCGCCGCACTCCTGGGCGGCACGCTCCTGCCCGCCCCGCTGCTGGACGAGATGCGCACGCCGCACGGGATGCTCGGCTACGGCCTGGGCCTGTTCGTCCAGGACCTCGGCCCGGACGGCGGCACCATCGTCCACCACAACGGCGGCGCCCCCGGGGGCTACGGGGCACTGATGATCGGCACCCCCGACGGCAGCAAGATCCTGACCGCCGGACTGACCACCGGCGACTCCGCATCCGACCCGGCGCAGGAGTTCCCGAAGGCGCTGGACCGGCTCATCAAGGCGGTGTTCGGCGGCGGCGGCGTACGGGCCGAGGGCTGACGGGACTGCGTTTCGGCACGTGGAGTGGGAAGTCGGCGGGGCCGACTTCCCACTCCGTTCGTCTTGAGGGGTGGTGCCCCGGCGCGCGGTGGTGGTGAGGCAGGGGTGAAGCGCGAAGCCGCGCTCCGGAACGCGGGCTGCGCAGTCGCGTCGACGGCGTGCTCCGCGATGGTGAAGCGGTTTGGCTCACTGTGAGACAAGTTCTTTCTCCAGATGGGCAGTTGCCTTTCGCCCGAGTGCTGGAAGATCGTGGCGCCCTGGGCGTGGCGGCTCGATCACTGAGGGGGATTTCGGCCGGCGCGGGAAAAATCGCGGCGCCCTGGACGTGCGCTGACCATGGATTCGATGGACACCGAGAGTGCTGGTTCGGATGCGGAGGGTTGACCCGTCGGTCGACCTGGATCAATGGGTCGAAAGGGTGGGTGATTGTCGTGGGTGGCGTCGAGCGCACGGTCTTCGATGACGGCGAGACGGTGGAGAACTCCGACGGGGTCGCGGAGTTCTATGCGGCGGTGGGGAAGCTGATCAAGCATTTCCGGGAGCGGGCCGGGCTGACGCAGCGCGAGCTGGCCGAGCGGCTCGGGTACAGCGAGGACCAGTTGGGGGCGGTCGAGCGCGGCAAGCGGACACCGAGAGTCGAGATCCTGACGAAGGCGGACGAAGTCCTCAATGCGGGTGGCGCGTTGCTGGTCGTCGCGGACGACGTGATGAAGGCGAAGATCCGGATCAGCGAGCGGCACCCGGCTTCCTCAAGGGCCTTCACGTCTGAGGAGGGCAGGGCAGTCGAGATCCACGAGTACAGCACGATGGTCATCCCGGGGCTTCTCCAGACTGAGGCCTACATCAAGAGCAGCTACAGCACGAACGAGGAAGCTCAGTGCGTCGAGGTCGCCGAGACGCCCGGCATCGTCCACGTGCGTGACTCCAAGGACAAGAGCGGCCCGCAGCTGGTGTTCGAGCCGGCCGCGTGGCAGGCGTTCGTGGCGTTCGCCGCGACCGCCGAGGTCTGATTCAGCCTTCTCCTGACGGCCCGTCGCTTCCGCGCGGCGGGCCGTCGGCGTTCCGTCGGCGGTCCGCCGGGAGATGACGGCCAATCGGCGGACGGGCGGGCGGAGTGCGGGTGTCGTCGGGCCGGTGCCGGGTGGGGGCTGCTACCAACGGTCCCATGTCCCATCACCTCAGTGGCCCCAACCTGCGCTCCCCCCGGGGCGACGCGCGGCTCGACCTGACCGACGTGTTCGCCTTCCCGGCCGCCGATGCGCCCGGCCGGACCGTCCTGATCATGAACGCGAACCCCTACGCCCCGACCCAGGCGGCCGAGTTCCACCCCGACGCCGTCTACCGCATCAACATCGACAACGACGGCGACCACCGCGCCGACGTCGCCTACTCCTTCACCTTCTCCGCCCCCACCCACACCGGCGCCCAGACCGTCACCGTCCACCGCGCGACCGGCGCCGCCGCGCAGAAGCACGAGCCCACCGGGGACGTCCTGTTCTCCGAAGCCCCGGTCGCCTTCGGGGACGCGCCCGACGTCATCGAGGCGAACGGCCGCAAGCTCTCCGTCGGCCTGCGCAGCGACCCCTTCTTCGCCGACCTCGAAGGGATCGTCAACAACTTCACCTGGACCGGCAAGGACGCCATGGCCGACGCCAACGTCTTCGGCATCGCCCTCGAAGTCCCCGACACCGACCTCGGCCCCGACCCGACGATCGGCGTCTGGGCCCGGGTCAGCCTCCGCCAGGACGGCCGGCTCGTCTCCGTCGACCGTGGCGCGCACCCCTCCCTCACCGCCTACTTCAACAAGGAGGAGGTGAAGGACGCGTACAACGCGGGCGAGCCGGCCGACGACTGGGAAACCTACCGCGAGGCCTGGACGGCCGTCCTCCAGCACACCGGGGACTACACCACCGCGGCCGCCACCGAGACCCTCAAGCTCGTCCTCCCGGACATCCTCCGCTACGACCGCTCCCGCCCCGCCGCCTACCCCAACGGCCGCACCCTCGTCGACGACGTGACCTCGGCCCGCCTCACCATGGTCTCCGGCGGCAAGATCACCAGCGACCACATCCCCCCGCACACCGACGTCCTCCCCGTCTTCCCCCACCTCGGCCACCCGCACCCCGTCAAGTAGCGAGTCAAGTGGCCGGACGACAAAGCGGCGGTCAAGAATCCTTGACCGCCGCTTCGCACTTCCCGCTCTGATCATGTGCCAGGCTGTGCGCCCCCACCCGCGTATGAGGAGGTTCGGTGAACCACGCGCGCCCCCTGATCGAGGACTTCCCCGCCCACCCGGACGGAGACCCGGCCGGCGCCCTCGCCCGCGCCGTCCGCGAGCGCCGCACCGCCCTCGGCCTCTCCACCGCGGACCTCGCCAAGCGCGCCGACCTCACCGACGCCCAGATCCGCGCCATCGAGGCCGGCCACGTCGCCCCCACCCTCCCCCTCCTCACCGCCCTCTCCCGGGCGCTGGAGGTTGCGCCGAAGCCGTGAGCGCGGCGGCCCGCGCCCGGAGCAGCCCGCAGTACTTCACGCTGTCCGCGCCGAAGGAGTCTCAATGAGTGAGTCAAGCCGCCTGCGCGACCGGATCGGGGGTGAAGGCCCGGTTGTCGCGCAGGAGCGCCCACAGGACGCTGACCCGGCGGCGGGCGAGTGCGATGACCGCCTGGACGTGCTTGCAGCCCTCGGCGCGTTTCTTGAGGTAGAAGTCCCGGTTGGGTCCGTCCTTGATGATGCTGGTCTGCGCGGACAGGTAGAACACCCTGCGCAGACGGCGGCTGTAGCGCTTGGGCCGGTGCATGTTGCCGGTTCGGCGTCCGGAGTCGCGTGGGACAGGCACGAGCCCGGCTGCCGAGGCGAGGTGGCCGGCGTCCGCGTAGGCCGCCAGGTCGCCGGCGGCGACGACGAGCTCGGCGCCGAGTATCGGCCCGATGCCGGGCAGGGACTCGATGATCTCGGCCTGCGGGTGGGTGTGGAAGGTGTCGCGGATCTGCTTGTCGATCCGCTTCAGCCGGTCGTCCAGGGCCAGGATCTGCGCGGCGAGGTCGGCGACGATCGCTGCGGCGACGTCCTCGCCGGGCAGCACGGTGCGCTGGACGTCGGCGGCCTCCAGCGCGGTGGCCGCGACCGCGTCGGCGTTGCGGACGCTCCGGTTGGCGAGCCAGGCCGTCAGGCGGGCCCGGCCGCGGCGGCGCAGGGCGGCCGGGGTCTGGTAGCCGGTCAGCAGGACCAGGGCGCCCTTGTGGGCGGAGTAGTCGAAGGCCCGCTCCAGGGCGGGGAAGATGCCGGTCAGAACGTCACGCATCCGGTTGATCATCCGAACGCGGTCGGCGACCAGATCCGAGCGGTGGGCGGTCAGCAGCGCGAGGTCGGCGGCGAGCTGGGCGGGCACGTCGATCGCGGTGAAGTCCCGCCGCTGGCGGGCGGTTTCGGCGATGACGTAGGCGTCGCGGGCATCGGTCTTCGCCTCGCCCCGGTAGGCGCCAGCCATGCGGTTGACGGTCCGTCCTGGCACATAGACGGCCTGCTGGCCGTGGGCCGCGAGCAGGGCGAGCAGGAGCGCGGAGGACGTGCCGCAGATGTCCACCGCCCAGTGCACTTCGTCGGCCAGGTCGAGGATCTCACCGAGCGCGGTCAGGATCGCCGTCTCGTCGTTGTCGACCTTCTTCGACCACAGCGTGGCACCGGTCTCGTCGACCACGGCCGCCCAGTGGTGACCCTTCCCGGCGTCAACACCCGTCCAGACATGGGCCCTTCGCTCACTCACTCGCCCCTCCTCGAACCCGTCAGCATCCCATTGGCCCGAGGAACACCCCGCCGTCGTCTCCGTAAACAGCGACCGCACATGGCGCGCACATCTCAATCAGCAGCCAGGGCGCCCCGGAGAGCCGGACGGCCACTCCTCGGGAGCCACAACTGGCAAGACACCGTTAGCCACATCCGGCCCTCCTGGGCCGACAAACACCTTACGGAGACCCCGTGGACCGGGGAGCGGAGCGTCAGGACCAGGCCCGGAACCCCGGCGAGGACGATCGGCATGAGGTCGTCGACCCTGGTGAAGAACGCCGCCGACGATGCCGCGATCAGTGCGCACACGAGCCCGATCAGGAAGTACGCGAGAGCCCAGGGACTGCGCCTCTTCTGCATGTCCCACCCCAGTTGCGTTGTGCGTAGGGGCGCCATCCGAACTTCGGATGGCGCCCCTACGGGTTCGTTCAGTAGATCAATGGTTGGTCGAGCCGCAGGGGGACGAGCCCCCTGCGGCCGATGTGCTTCGAGAGGAAGTGGGAAAGCCGAGGACTTCCGGGGACGGGGCCCCTCAGTCTCCAGCGACGTAGACGAAGGTGCCGGGCGCCTCACTGCATTTGCTCAGCAGTGTGTCCAGGCGCACCAACTGCGGATTCTCCCTCCAATCGGGAATCGTTCGCACCTCTGCGCGTGCGGTCGCACACTGTCGGGAGTCCAGCAGTGTGTCGCCGTAGAGGTCGATGCGGAACAGTGTCGGGAAACCCTCGCGGGGGAGGTTGGCAATGGCGTCCATGAGCACGTCATCCTCATCCCCGAACGATTCGGTGACCGTCCTCTGCGAGAGTCCCCAGCTTGTCAGATCGGGGAGTTCGGAATTCCAGAAGACATCCAGCCCCATGTAGTGACCTCCAACTCGTGTCAAACCGGGTAGGCAGTGACGACCTTGCCATGGCGCACCACCACCTTGATGCTGGTCTTCCGTATGCCGTTCTTGTTGTGGCCGACCGTCCTGTTGCCGAAGTCGTAGACGTGGAAGTGGCCGGGCGTGCCATTGGTGTTCGGCTGAGCCGGGGCCTTCTTGATGGCCGTCTTGATCATTCGCTTGATCGTTCGCGGATTGCTCGTGGCGAACTTCGACTTCCAGGGGTTGGCCAACCGGAGCACGTGGCGCGGGAAGATGTGGCCCATGTACGTCAGGTGGGAAAGGCTGGCGCCTGAGCAGTTGTGCACCACGACGTCGTTGCTCGCGTCGCGCACCGAGTAGGTGTGCCGGTTGCCGACGTTGAGGTTGACGACCAGTTGCCCGTCCAGGTCACCGAGGTCGTCGACCGCAGTGACCACCGGCGTGGTGCCGTCGGGTGAGCGCAGCCGGTCTCCCGGTCGGACCTCCAGGGCCTTCACCCAGCCGCGGCCCTCCACCCAGATCGGGTGGCCGTCAGTGGCCTGTAGCGGGGCGGCCGAGGCGTCCGCGTCGGTGCTGATCTCGACGATGTGTCGAGTGCCGTAGCCGGTGATGACGTCCAGCACCGGCTCGGCGGAGGTGGTTCCGGTCTCCGGATCCGTTGCCGCCACATGGTCACCCACCCGCACGTCACCGATCGGCAGGTAGGTGCCGTCGGCCATGAGTACGGGAGTGTCGGGCGTGAAGGAGTTCCCGATCGGGCAGGCAACGGCCTCCGTGCGCCGGAAGACCGTTCTGGCGGCCGAGGCGATCTTGCCCGCCTTGGCCGCGACCCTGGTCGTCGTGGCGGCTGCCGCGACGGCCTTGACCACCGGGCCGGCGCCGACGGTGGCGGCGACCGCGGTGATGGCCATCTCCGCGGCCTTCCCCCAGTTGCCGGTCGCGGCGTAGGAGACCGCCGAGACGGTGGCGGCGACGGCGCCGATGGGGCCGGGGATGTAGGACGCGACTTCAGCGACCTTGGCGACGACCTCCACTGTCTTCTTCAGCCACTTGGGCATGCCCCAGTTGCCGTCGAGGTCGGTGCAGTTGACCGGATCGCCGGTGCAGTAGTCGTACGGACTGGCGTTGCCGCCGGGGACGGGGTCGATCTGGAGGAAGCGGCCCAGGGCCGGGCTGTAGAGGCGGGCACCCATGAGGATGTCGCCGTCCAGCGCCTCCGCGGAGCGCTCCTTGCCGCCGAGCCAGCCGTAGCGGACGTTGGCCTGGCCGTCCTGGGGGATGCCGAACTCGTCGAAGTCCAGCACGACCGGCTTGGTCAGCGCGGTGTCCGTGGTGACGACCACCGACCCGAACAGGTTGGTCAGTTGGAGCTGGATGTCACCGGTCCTGCTGGTGGTGGCGGCCAGACCGGCGTCCGGACCCGTGACGTTACGGGTCAGGTTGCCCTGGGTGGTGTCTTCGACCGTCCAGCGGACCTGGTCGGAGTCGTCGCCGTAGTGGTTGAGCTTCGACGTGGCGTTGGCCCAGGTGCCGTCGGCCTGCTTCTTGCTGGTGGTGAACGCGGTGAGGCGGTGGGCGGCGTCGACGGCCCACTCCTGCTTGGTGTCCCCCTTCTCCTGGACGGCGACCTTGTCGTTCGCCCAGTAGGTGTTGGTCGCGCCGGTGGCCGTCTTCACGGTGCGCCCGAACGCGTCGTAGACGAAGCCCGCGTCGGTGAGCCGGTCGGCGCTGTCGTAGGTGTGGTTCTCCGCCGTGGCCCCGGCCGTGCTGCACTCGCCGGCCGCCCCGCGCGGGGAGGTCTGCTTGGACAGGCGGTTGGAGTGGGCGTCGAAGGCGTACTGCCGGGTGACGCAGCCGGTGGCGGCCGTGGTCTGCTCGGCCTTCACCAGCCGGCCGAGCCGGTCGTACTGGTAGGAACGGGTGGCGGTGGAGCTGGTGTCCTTGGCGACCTGGCCCTGGGTGGACATGTCGGTGGTCTGGGCCCAGACCACCGTGTTGTCCGAGGTGCGGGTGTAGGTGCGGCCGGTGGCCTCACCGACGGCGTTGAAGGTGTCCTTGCGGACGATGCCGCCGGGGTAGGTCTGCTCGACCAGCTGGCCGTCCGGACCGTACTTGGCGGTGAACTCGCCCGCCACGCTGTCGGTCACGGAGGTGACCAGCCCGCGGGGCTCCTTCACCCGGTCGTAGGCGTAGCCGGTGGACCCGGTCGGGTCGCTCACCTTCACCGGCTTGCCGAACCGGTCGAACTCCGTGGTGGTGGTGCCGCCGTCGGCGTCCGTGTAGGAGATCAGTCGGCCCAGTTGGTCCATGACCCGGGTCAGGGACTTGCCGTCGGAGGTGGTCTTCACCGCGTCGCCGGTGGCCGGGTCGTACTCGACGGTGACCTTCGGCAGCGGCTTGCCCTCGTCCGAGGTGATCTCGGTCGAGAGGATCCGGTCCAGCTCGTTGTAGACGGTGACGGTCTTGCGGGACTTGCCCGCGTTGGTCTCGGTGACCTCCTCCGGCTCGTTGAACGCCGAGTACCGCGTGACCCGCTTCACCGGCAGGGTGGTGGGCATCCGCGAGGCGTCGGCCCCGGTGACGGCCCCGCCCGGCAGCGTGACGCAGGGCAGGCCCGCCCACTCGGGACGGTTGGCGCACGCGGCGTCGTCCGCATTGGTCCCGGCGGTGTAGAACACCGACTTGACCGTTCCGGCGTCGGTGCCGTTGGAGCCCGGCTTGCGGGATTCCAGCGCCCGCCCGGAGGCGTCGAACTTGACGTAGGCGGTCAGCTTGGCGCCGAGGGCGTCGGTGGTGACCGAGGTCGCCTTCTTCAGCGTCCAGCCGGGGGTGCCGCCGATCGGAGTGTCGAAACCGTGCTTGGTGACGCGCAGCTCCACGTCGTCGGCGTAGCCGTCGATGCGGGCGCCGTCGGTGGCGGTGGTGACCAGGTGGTAGGCCTGGCCGTCGGGCTTCCCTTCGTCGTAGGTGTTGGTGTTGTGGTCCCGCGCGACGACCGAGGTCCCGGCGGCGAGCGTCGGGTTGACGGTCGCCTTGGTGAGGGTGACGGTGTCGATGCCGGTGTGGAACCGCTCGCCGCTGCTGGCCGCGTTGGTGTCGACCACGGTGAGCTTCAGCTCGTGGTCGCCGCGCGTCAGCTTCACGGGTGCGCCGGTGGTGTACGGGGCCACCGCGGCGCTGGCGCTGTAGGTGTCGAGCCGCTGGCCGACGTCCTTGCCGTCGATCGCCCACTGGATGACGCCGTGGTCGCTGTTCTTCGTCAGCTGGCCGGAGAGGACGTACTCGCCCTCCTCGGGAACGGTGACGCGCATGGCGTCGAACGCTCCCGCCGCCGTGCCGCGGATGCCCAGCTGGGCACCGCCGGACCAGGTGACGCCGCAGCAGTCGTTGTCGATCTGGACCTTGGCGTTGGTCCCCAGCTGCGGCAGCTTCTCGGCCTCGGCCGTGACGACGGCCGGGTTGGTCTGCCCGTTGACCTGTTCGGCGAGCGAGGCTCGGTAGACCGGGCCGAGGATCTCCGTCACGTCCAGGCCGTCGGCCGTGTAGACGGTGCGGGAGTCCAGCAGCCGGGCGCGCGAGACGGAGTCGGCCGTCGTCAGGTTCAGCTCGGCAGCGAGCTTGTCCGCGTCCGGGTGGACGCCGAGCGCGATGGAGCGGTTGGTGGCCGACAGGCCGCGCACGGCGTGGCCGTAGCGGTCGTACTCGGTGGTGCTGATGTCACCGCCCGGTGTAGTGGACGGTGCCGCGGTGTTGACCTCGTTGCCGGAGGCGTTGAGGTAGTGGACGGTGGCCGGCTTGTAGCCGTCCGGACCGGGCTTCGCTGCCGAGGCGGTGTTGGCGCCAGGGTCGTCCTCGGGGCCGAACACGGCGGTGGCGTCGGTCGGCGCATCGGTCTGCGCCCACTTGGCGACGTCCGCGCCCGCCAGGTCGTTCGGACCGCCGGCGCCGCGGGTCAGCGGCACCTCGTAGACGACCGACGTCGCGTTCTCGCCGGTGACCTGGTCCTTGCTGCCCGGCGCGAGCGTGCCGCGACGGACCTTCAGCAGGCGGCCAGGATCCTGGTCGGCCGCTGCCTTGCCGTAGTCGAAGTTCCACGGCAGCTCACCGGCGGCGCCGATCCGGGTGACCCGGCCGGCGTCGTCGTAGCTGTACGCGGTCTTCAGCGGGGTGGCCAGGCGCGGGTCCCAGACCTGGGCGAGGCGGCCGCGGTCGTCGTACGCGTAGTGCGCGACCTCGACGGCCTCCTGCTTGGAGGTGGCCGGGTTCCACGTCCAGACCTTCACGCCCCGGACGCGGTCCAGATAGTCACCCGGGGTCGCGGCCGTGGCGGTGGTCGCCTTGGCGTAGTCGTACTCCATCACCTCGCAGCCGCGCGGCAGCGGGTCGACGGTGCAGCCGTTGACGTCGTCGACGCCCGGCTCGACGGCCGGGATGATGCGCTTGACGAGCGAGCGGCCGTCGGTGGTGTCGTACTGGTAGCGGGTGGTCGAGGCCGCGTCGGGCCCCGTCTCGCTCACCACCTGGTAGATGTTCGAACCGGCCTGGCGGGCGAAGACGGTCTTGGAACCGTCGAGCTCGCCGAGCTCGTAGGCGGTGCCGGAGGTCTGGAGGTCCCAGACCTGGTTGGGCCCGGTCCAGCAGACCCAGATCGAGGCGCCCTTGTCGGCGTCGAGGCACTGGCCCGACTGGCGGTTCATGACCGTGCCGTTGGTGCGCACCTCCCACTGCTGGTTGGCGCCGCCGTTGCAGTCCCAGAGCGTGAGCGCGGTGGCGTTGGCGGTCTGGCCCCAGGGGTTGTCCAGGCAGTAGCCGAGCAGGCGCAGGGTCAGGTCGTCCCCACGGGTCCACTGCTGGTTCGACCCGCCCGTGCAGGCGGCGGGCCGCAGTCCGGCGCCGTTGCCGGCGGCCCCGTTCGGGACCTCCAGGCACTGGCCGGTGGCCGACAGGACGATCGCGCCGGACTTGGCCGGCACGGCCTTGAGCGACATCGACTCGGCGCCCGGCTCGGGGAAGAACGTTCCGTCCGTGCCCTTGGCGAAGGTCAGCGAGTTGTCGTCGTTGCTCTTGATCTCGACCAGGTCGGACTGCGGGAAGGACAGCGCCCGGTAGTCCGAGCCGGTGCCCGCGTCCGGGCCGCCGGCCCACTGCGGGCCGAACGGGGCGACGATCTCCTTCAGCGACAGGTCGTCGAAGAAGACCTCCTTGCCGCTGCCGGCGGTGTTGCCGTTGTAGAGGCGGAACCAGGCCTCGGTGGCGTCCTTGGGCACCGTCAGGTCCAGCGTCAGCTGTTGCCAGCCGTCGGTGAACGACGCCTTCGGAGAGGCGGTCTCGCCGTAGCCGGCCGGGGTGCGGTAGACGCCGACCATCCGCAGGCCGCGGTTGGCCAGCGGGTTGTCCAGGCCGGTCGCGCCGGGGACGTAGATCCAACCGGTGAGCCGGTAGGTCCTGCCGGGCTGCATGCCCTGGCCGAGCGTGTACTCGGGGCCGAGCGCGGCGAAGGAGTCCCACCCGGAGCTGGCCGGGACGACCAGGAGCGAGTCGGGCGAGTTGTCGTGGCCGCGGACCGTGGAGCGGGACAGCGCCGCCTGCCCGGCGGTGAAGCCGGTGAGGTCGGTGCCGATCTGCCGCTGGTTGAGCGTCAGACGCTCGCCCTGGGGCTGCCAGCCGCGGCCGAGGTCACGCGAGGAGGCGGTGCGCTTGACCGACAGGCCGCGTTCGTCGGCGTCGGTGATGTCGGTCGAGTAGTCACCGGTGAGCAGGTTGACCGAGCCGGGGCCGATGCCGGCGCCGGCCGCGCCGTCGGCGTTGCGGTCGACCGTGATGGTGTTCCAGACGGTGGCGTAGCCGTTGCCGGAGCCGTCCTCGGGGAAGAGGAGAGCGCGGACCTGGACGACGCCGCCGACCTGGCCGAGCGTGTCGAGGACGCTCCAGTTGGCGTGCGGGCCGAGGTCCGCGAGACGCGGCTTGTCCTCGGTGACCGCGGTGTTGTCCGCCTTGGTCAGGTTGGTGCGCGGGACGTTGTACTCCGCGGCGCCGGGGCCCCGGCGGTACTGGTAGACGACGCGCTGGAACTGCGCCTGGGCGTCGACCGCGAGCTTGACGCGCTTCGCGGACTGGGTGCCGTTGACCGGCGAGCTCATGCCCGCCTGGCCGACCTGGAAGGTGTACGTCGCGGGCGGGGACAGGTTGCCCGCGCGGTCCTTGGACTGCACGCTGAGCACGCGCCGACCCTCGGTGGTCGGCGTGATCGACGTGGTCAGCGCGCCGGTGGCGGCGACCGTCACCGGGGTGCCGCCGTCCAGGGTGTAGACGTAGGCTGCGGTGTCGTCGGTGCCCGGGGCGGGGGAGAAGGTGAACGACCCGGCCTGGTTGGCGGTGCCGTGCCAGAGCCCATCCGCCGGGTAGTCCGCCGAACTCACGAACGGCGTACCGGGCTTGACGGTGTCGGCGATGACGTTGGTGCCGACCCAGCCGGAGCGGGACTTGCCGTCGTCGAGCATGGCCCAGATCGTGTACTGCACGCCCTCGTCGAGCTTGGCGATGCCGTAGTCGGAGGGGCGGACGGTCGCGATCGCGCCGTTCGGGGTGTCCCGGACGATGCTGCCGATGAACGTGCCGCCGCGCCACAGGTCCAGGTAGATCTTCAGCGGGTCGCCGTCGGGGTCGGCCGCCTGCACCTGGAAGCGCGGGTTCGGGTCCGAGGTGTAGCGCGGGTTGCCCTGCTGGGACGGCTGCACCTCCACTGTCGCCGGGGTGGCCGGGACGGTGTTGTAGGTGATCGAGAGGTACGGAGGCCAGTAGCCCTCGGCGGAGCTGAACTTCTTCCAGGACAGGTTGCTCGACTCGTCGGCCGCCTTGAGGGCGAACCCGTATTCGTTGTGACCGAACCCGGCGAAGTACCGGATCATCTCGGTGACGTCGGCCTTGGCCCAGAACGTGCCGTCGGAGGCGTAGCAGTCGTGGGTGTCACCGTCGTTCGCCACGTCGTACGTGTCGTTCGAGGTGGCCCACTTGCGCTCCATCGCGGGCTGGTTGCCCCAGCGGGTCCACCAGGCCGCGCCGGGCGCGTTCCAGACCTCCCACTGCTTCGGGATGCAGGACGAGGAGTGATGGTTGGCGAGGTTGAGCGTGGCGCCCAGGATCTGCTTGCCGTTGAACGACCCGCCCGGGACGGTCAGGAACGACCGGGCCACGACCTTGCCGTCGTAGCTGCCCAGTTTGAGGTCCGTCGACGAGGAGGCGTCGATGTTCTCGTTGGTCTGGACGTAGGTGTCGAAGGTCGTGCCGACGTCCACCACCGGGTCGACGGTGACCGGGAACTGGGTCTTCGGGTCCGCGAGGAAGGCGGCGTCCGGGGTGAACACCAGCTCGGTGTCCGCGCCCTGGCCGCGCACCTCCATCGTCACCGGGCCGCGGTTCAGGTGCTCCTGCGAGGCAGGGTCGACCGCGGCGTCCCACATGACGGGGGTCGGGATCTTGACCGCCGCCTTGCCGGTCGCCTTGTCGAGCAGCTGGATCGAACCGTCCTGCTGCGGCGAGACGGTGAGCCCGGTGGTGTCCAGCGGGAGCGTCACCGTGCCGGTCTGGGCGACGGCGGAGCGGTCCTTGACGATCAGGAACTGCTCGAAGCCGGTCCGGGTGGCTTCGAGGACCAGATCGACGCCGGGGCGGGCGTTGACGTAGGTGGCCTTGTTGCCCTCCAGCTTGGGCTTGGGCAGCTTGCCCAGCCAGCCGAACTTGACCTGCTGCTCACCGGAGCCGATCCTGACCAGCTCGCGCTCGGCGGGGACCGGGGCCGGGGCGGACTGCGGGTCGGCGGCCGGGGCGGCGGCGCGGGCGCCGCTGCGGGAGGCCCGGCTCGCGTCAGCCGAAGCCGAGGTCGAAGCCGAAGCCGACGCCGACGCCGGGGTCGAAGCCGAAGCCGAGGCGGACGGAGACGATGACGGGGACGCGGAAGCGGGGGCCGTCGGTATCGCACTGGGCGACGTCGCCGGTGCCGTGGTCGGCGCAGTGGTGGCTGCGGCGCTCGGAGCCGTGGCCGGAGCCGTGGTCGGTGCGGTCGTCGGTATCGCGGCGCCCGGCAGGCTGTCGCCCACCGTCACCCCGGCGTCGCCGCCCTCGAAGACCACCCCGCCCGGGTGCGCCTTCGGCGCCACCTTGCCGTCCGGGGTCTGCACCAGCGTGGTGTCGACGGGCACCCAGGCCTCGCCGAGCTTCATCCGGATCGGGCCGGTGGAGCGGTCGGAGGTCAGCGTGCCGTCCGGGTTCGCCCACAGCGTGGTGAACTCCGTCCGGGCGTTGGTGACCTCGATCCGTCGCTTCTGCAGCCGGGCCGAGAGCAGCGCCGAAGCCTCGTCAGGCGCCTCGGTGGCCGGAGCAGTGGGCGGAGTGGTGGGTGAGGGTGCGGCGGTGGCCGGAGCGGCTGTCACCGCGTCCACCACCACGCCGGCCTGCACCAGCAGGCCGAGCGTCAGGAGCGCTGATACGGGGCGCATCCGACGCGTAGAGAAGGCCCCGCCCGCAAAAGCGGACGAGGCCCGAGACCGTCGTTTCATCAAAAACTCTCTCAAGGGATGTGCATTGTTTTGAATGGCCTGATCGAAGCCGAAGCACAATCTCTCACCCCCAGCTGACTCCCAGTGACCAATCAGGATGACGATTGCGTAACAGATCGCTTACGCTGAGAAGCCGTGAGAAATGGAGTCATTTCGATGACATCGTCCCAGGTGAGCGAGGTGTCCGACATGCGAAGAGGGTCCCCAATCGCGTGCGCGAAAGGGCCTGGGACGGTCGTGAAATTAATAAGTGACGTGCAGTCAATTGCTGTGCGGGCTTTCCACCGCTACCCGCCGATGGCGGGACACCCGGAGGTGCCCCGCCATCGGCGCTGTTCGCAAAGTGGAACCCGAGCACAGGTGCCGTCAGGCGGTGCCGCGGGCCGCCCGGCGGCGGCGCAGCAGCGCTGTGCCGAGCCCGAGGGCGGCGAGGAGGGTGCCGGCCCCGGTGAGCAGGGCGGCGGTCGGGGTGGAGTCGCCGGCCGGTGCCGCGACGGGGGCCGTTCCCCGGTCGAAGCCGCCGAGCAGGTGCGCCTTGGCGTAGTCGGTGCCGGGCAGCTTGTCGGCGTACCGGTCGTGGACCACCTGCTGGTACTGGGCGAGGGTGATGCCCGCGTCGCCCACGGACCGGACCGCGTCCGGGTTGAGCGGCCGTACCTGGCCGTCGACCAGGGCGTACCAGGCCCGGATCTGCGGTTCCTCGAAGGCCACGGCGCCCCGGCCCAGTGCTGCCGCGGCGGCGGCGTGGTCGGTCTCGTCGCTGCCGGAGGCTATGTTGATCTCGGCCCAGGACCCGCTGGCGTGCGGGTCGGGGGCCGTCCACACCGAGGCCTTGCGGCCGTCGGCCGCGTCGGCCTCGGTCGCCATGAATGCGAACTTCGCGACCGGCGCCCCGACGGAGGCCGCCGCGACGAAGTCCGGGTTGAGGTAGTACACGGGGACGGTGTCGCCGACCACCCGGGCCGGGGCGGCGGCCTGCGCCTGGCGGGCGTCGGAGGAGCCCTGGCCGGAGCCGTGGGCGAAGAACCCGCCGAGGGTCTGCACGACGGGGGCGGCCTTCGCCGCCGCGGCGGCCGCGGTGACGTCGGCCGCGGACGGGGCGGACGGGGCGCCGGCTGCCGTGGCCGGGGTGGCGGCGAGGGCGGGGGCGGCGGCGAGCAGTCCGCTGCCGGCCAGGGCGATGGCGGCGAGGGCGCGCGGGGCGCGGAAGTGCGTCATCGTGTCACGCCCCGATCCGGTACAGCGAGTCGTTCCAGTTGAACTGGCCGTTGTAGCCGGCGTAGTAGCTGTACGACGCCAGGTTGTAGCGGTTGCTGCTGGGCCACGGGTCGCCCCAGTAGATGGACTTGTTGCTCTGGTCGTAGCCGTAGATGACCTGGGCGTGCCCGCCGCCGGCCAGCCAGGAGATGCCGGTCTCGATCGGCCGGCCCGCGTTGATCTCGCTGACGATGGTGTTGAAGGACAGGGCGCCGGTCTCCTGGCCGGGGGACACCCCGAGGGCGGAGAGCGCGTTCTGCACCCAGGAGAGCTGGCCGGGCTGGTTGGGGCACTGGTACGAGGTGTCCTGGCCGTAGGCGAGGTCGCAGAACGAGTTCTGGTCGGTGCCGTGGCCGAGGAAGGTGGCGATGGTGTCGCCGGAGGCGGCCCAGCACCACTGGTCCTGCTCCTGCGTCTGCATGGAGATGTTGAGCCGGGAACTGGCGGCGAAGGTCTGGGAACTTCCGGCGGCGGCCTGGGGGGAGGCCGAGGCGGTGCCGGCGCCGGTGGTCACGACGGCGGCCAGCATGCACAGCGCGGCCAGTGCGGCGCGCAGGGACGACCCACGGATGGGTCCGCTCATGGGGGAACTCCTTCGTGCGGGGGCACGGGCGGCTCCGTGTGCACCCGGCGCCGCCCTGGGGTGTGCCTTGTGTGGGGGTGTGCTGTGTGGGGGTGTGCCGCGCGGCCGACGCGGCGGGCCCGGACCGGGGTTGCTAGGAAGAGTAGGCAGCCCGCCGGGCCTCTCCCAGACCCCCCGGAGGGGCGCGGGCGGTGCTGTGAACGGGGCTGTGAAGAGGGGTGCTGCGGCGGAGGTGCTGAGCCGCAGACGGGCGGCCGGGAGCGGGGCTCCCGGATATGGACGCGGCCGGGGTAAGCCGGTAATTTCACAGCGCGCCGCGTCCCCCCGTACCGCGTCCCCCCGCCCCCGCGCCGCCGTCCCCCGCACCCCCCGCCCCCGCACCGCCGCCGTGTCCCCTCGGCCCCGCCGCCGCGTGCCGGCCGGGCCAGTAGCCCCGGGAGTCCCGATGGTCAGTCGTCAGGAACCGCCGCCCGGTGTTGCCCCGGAGAGCGCCGCCGTGCTGGCCGCGCTGCGGAGCGGGCCCTTCGGTCTCGCGCTGCGCACCGCGATCGAGGCCCGCGGGCTGCCGCTGGAGCGGCTGCGCAGCCGGCTGGCCGAGCGCGGACTGCGGATCGCCGTCACGACCCTGAGCTACTGGCAGCGCGGGCTGCGCCGACCTGAGCGCCCGGAGTCGTTACGGGTGGTGGCCGCGCTGGAGGAGATCCTCGGGCTGCCGACGCACGCGCTCACCGCCCTGCTGGGTGCGCCGCGGCCGCGCGGCGGGGCGGACCGCGACGGCGGCGGGCCGCGTCCGTACCCGCAGATGGTGCGCACCCCCGGTGATCTGGGCGGGCTGCTCGCGGATCTGGACAGCCCGGCGGCCGGGAAGCTCCAGGTGGTCACCGAGTGCGCGACGGTGACGGTCGGGCCGCATCGTGAACTGGCGGCGCTCAGTTCGATGGTGGCGGTCCGGGCCCGTCAGGACGGGGTCGACCGGGCGCTGCTGATCTACGACTGCGACGAGGGGGTGGACGAGGGGGCCGTCGAGATCGTGGCGGGGGACAGCTGCCGGCTGGGCCGGGTGCGCCGGGATCCGGTGGCCCGGGTGGTGCTCGCGGAGCTGCTGTTCGACCGCTCGCTGCACTGCTCCGAGACCCAGGTGTTCTCCTTCGAGGTGCGCCCGCACAGCGCGGCCGAGTGCTGCCGCTACCGTGCGGCCTTCCGCTTCCCGGCGGACCACTACGTCCTGCGGGTGCGCTTCGATCCGGGTGAACTCCCGGTGCAGTGCCAGTGGTTCACGGCGAGTGACTCGGAGGGTCCGGACGACAGCCTGGCCGACCTCACCCTGGACAGCCACCACCTGGCGCACGTGGTGGCGACCGCGCTGGGGCCCGGGGTCGCGGGCATCCGCTGGGCGTGGACCTGAGGCGGCCCTGAGGTGTGGACCTGAGGCGCGGCCCTGAGGTGTGGACCTGAGGTGTGGACCTGAGATCGGGGGTCAGGCCGGTTCGTGCGCGGTGCCGCCGACGAGGGCGCGGGCCTGCGGGGCGGTCATGGGGTGGGCGAAGAGGTAGCCCTGGCCGAGCGGGCAGCCCATGGCGGCGAGGAGGTCGCGCTGTTCGGGGTGTTCGATGCCTTCGGCGATGACCCGGACGCCGAGGGTGTCGGCGATGCGGGTGATGCCTTCGACGAGGGCGTACTGCTGCGGGGAGAGGCCGAGGCCGTCGATGAAGGACTTGTCGATCTTGAGGATGGAGATCGGGAACTCGCGCAGGTAGGAGAGCGAGGAGTAGCCGGTGCCGAAGTCGTCGATGGCGATGCCGACGCCGAGGTCGCCGAGGGTGGCCATGTCGGCGTGGACGCGGTCGTCGCGGCGCATCAGGACGGATTCGGTGAGTTCGAGGACGAGGGTGTGGGGGTCGATGCCGGAGCTGCGCAGGGCGCCGCGGACGACGTCGACGAAGCCGGCGTCGCGGAACTGGCGGGCGGAGACGTTGACGTTGACCCGCAGCGGGGGGAGGCCGGCGGCGGCGCGGTCGGCGGAGCTGGCGGCGTGCCAGGCGGCGGCCTCCTGGGCGGCGCGTTCCAGGACCCAGGCGCCGAGGGGGACGATCTGGCCACTCTCCTCGGCGAGGGCGATGAACTCGTCGGGCAGCACCATGCCGCGCCGCTGGTGCGGCCAGCGGACGAGCGCCTCGAAGGCGACCAGGCCGCCGGTGCGCAGGTCGACGATCGGCTGGTAGTACAGCTGGAAGGAGGATTCGGCGATCGCCGCGTCCAGGTTCTCGTTCAGCTCGTGCCGCTCCACCAGCCCGGTCTGGAGGGCGGGCTGGTAGTGGCGCCACTGGCGGCGGCCGGCCGCCTTGGCGGAGTAGAGCGCGAGGTCGGCATGGGTGAGCAGTTCGGCCGCGTCGACGCTGTCCTCGGTGGTGGCGACGCCGATGCTGGCCGTCACCCGGACGGCCCCTGCGCTCAGCTTGAACGGTTCTGCGAACACCGCCAGTACGGTGTCCGCGATGGCGTCCACGTCGGCCGGGCGCAGCGCGTCCTCGACCAGGACGGCGAACTCGTCGCCGCCGAGCCGGGCGGCGGTGTCCGAGCTGCGCAGCGCGGTGGAGACCCGCAGCGAGACGGCGATCAGCAGTTCGTCGCCGACCGCGTGCCCCTGGGTGTCGTTGACCACCTTGAAGTCGTCGAGGTCGAGGAAGAGCACCCCGGTGACGGCGCCGCTGCGCTCGCCGCGGGACAGCGCGTGGCCGACCCGGTCCAGGAACAGCACCCGGTTGGCGAGGCCGGTGAGGGAGTCGTGGAAGGCCCGGTGGGTGAGTTCACGCTCCATCTGGCGCTGCTCGGTCACGTCGCGCAGGGTGAGCACCAGGCCGCCGACCGTCGGGTCGGCGCGCAGGTCGTTGAAGCGGACCTCGGCCTCGATCGGGGTCCGGTCCTGCCGCAGCAGCCGCCAGTGCTCACGGGGCTGCTCGCGCAGCGGTTCGCGTGTCGGCGAGTGCGGAGGCGAGTGCGGAGGCGAGTGCGGAGGCGAGTGCGGCGGTTCGCGCGGCGGCGAGTGCTCCGGCGCGTGGGCCGGGGCGGCGTCCACCGGGCCGCGCATCCGGGCCAGCGCCCTGCCGACGGCCCGGCTGTCCTCGGGCGGGACGAGCTCGGTGAGCAGGGTGCCGTCCAGGCTGGGGTAGCCGAGGACCCGTTCGGCGGAGGAGGAGGCGTAGCGGACGCCGTCGTCGGCGTCCAGGATCAGGATGACGTCGCTGGCGTTCTGCACCAGGGTGCGGAAGTACAGCTCGCTGTTGCGGCGGTTGACCTCCTGGCTCAGCATGACCCGTTCGACGGCCAGCGCGGCCTGCGCGGCCAGGATCTCCAGCGAGCCCCACAGGCTGGTGAGCTCCTGCGCGGTGCCGGTGACGATGAGCGCGCCGATCAGCGGGTCGCCGGAGGGGCGCTCGTCGAGGGTGAGCGGGCACAGCAGGGCGGAGGGCATGCCGTCGAGGCGGGCGGCGAGGTCGCTGCCGATGTCCTCGACGGGCAGCAGCCGGGTCTCCCGGTAGGCGGCGAGGGCGAGCGCCTCGTCGGAGTCGGTGACGGGGCCGAGGTGGTGCTGGGCGGCGCCGCGTTCGGCGTGCCGCACGTGCAGGACGCCGGCCTCGGTGACGGCGAGCAGGGCGACGTGCCCGGGCTCGGTGGGCATCAGGGTGGAGGCGGTGGCCTGGACGGCGTCCGCGACCTCCTCGACGGTGACGGCCGCGGTGAGTCTGGCGCCGGCCTCGCGCAGGGCCCGCTCGCGGGCGATCGCCTGTCGGCGGGCGACCACGACGACCGCCAGCCGGGCCAGCACCAGCAGGTACAGGAGGGCGGAGAAGGCGCCGATCACGCCCGCGTTGCTGGTGTTGCCGTTCAGCGACTCGATGATCAGGATCGCCGGGGCGATCAGCGAGGCCAGGGTGAGCAGGGCGAGGCGGCCGGCGCTCAGGTCGGGCTGCTGGGTGGGGACGGGTCTGGTCAGCTCGACCATGGACGGGTGCAGCGCTGCCGCGCCCCAGGCGGTGTAGAAGGCGGCCCAGCCGAAGTCGACGGGGGTGCCGATGTGCCAGTTGCCGTGCAACTGGATCAGCCCGTAGAGGGTGTCCGCGACCAGCATGCCGACGGTGCCGACGGTGAGCAGTTGCAGCGCCCGGCTGTTGCCGCCGCGCGGGGTCAGCAGCCGCAGCAGCAGGGCGAGGACGACCACGTCGCCGAGCGGGTAGCCGATCGAGACGGCCTTCCGGAACCAGGAGAGGTCGGGGTTGCGGGCGTACGGGAGGATCAGGTAGATCCAGGCGAGCAGCGCCAGGCCCATGGTGAGGATCAGCGCGTCGAGCAGGCCGGCGCGGTCCTGACGGGCCGTGCGCCAGCGGATGAATCCGAGCACACCGGCCGCGTACAGCACGAACTCGGCCAGGTAGAAGCCGTCGGCGACGGACGGGAACGGGTTGTGCAGGTGCAGGAACTGGGTCTGGACGACCTGGACGACCTCGCCCGCGGTGAAGCTCAGGTTGGCGAGCGCCAGCACGTACCAGAACAGCGCGTGCGCGGGGCGGTTGAGGCGGACGCCGGCCACGATGGCCGCGCTGCTGCCGAGTCCGATGCCCGTCCACCAGATGATCCGCTGCGAGGGGTTGACATAGTAGACGCCGGTGAACAGCACCATCCACAGCAGGTAACAGACCATCAGGCGTTGTCGCCGACGTGTCAACGGGGCTACCTCCTCCGCGACGCCACCCGGCCGGTGGGACGGGGGAGTTCGGGCGAGGACGGGTCTTGGCGGTCGCAGGGTCGTCTCGCCCCGGGCTGACGGGCACACGGCAGCGTCGCGTCCGGTCGGGTTGCGATCGGACGTTCGTCCTGTGCCCTGAGTGCGTATAGTCGGAAATGTCGCACCTCCCAGGAAACTGCCGCCACAGCACGAGGTCAAGCCGGTGGACGACGCAGCAGACAGCGCACAGGGCGTACGAACGGATGTGAACTCCGGGCGTCACGCCGTGGTTCGCAACGACAGCGGTCAGTACGCGATCTGGCCCGGCGACTTGACCGTGCCGGGTGGCTGGCACCTGGTGTACGGGCCGGCCGGCCGCGACGACTGCCGGGCCCACGTGGCCCGCGAATGGCGCCCGCCCGGGCTCGGCTTCCCCGGGCTCGGCTCCCCCGGGGAGCGCGGCCGCGGGCGGGCCGAGGGCGACGGCGGCACCGTGCCCGGACTGCTGCGCTCCCGCGCCGCGCAGCACCCGGACGCGGTCGCCGTCGTCGCCGACGACGCCACGCTGAGCTACCGCGAGCTGGACCGGCGCAGCGACCGCCTGGCCAGGGCACTGCGGGCGCGCGGGGCCGGCCCCGAGCAGGTGGTGCCGGTCTGCCTCGAACGCGGTGCGGGCCTGGTCGTCGCCTGGCTCGGCGTGCTGAAGGCGGGCGCGGCGCTGCTGCCGCTGGATCCGGCGTACCCGGCGCGGCGGCTGGCCCGGCTGGTCGAGGACAGCGGGGCGCGGGTGGCGGTCACCGAGGGCGGGGCGCTGCCGGGCGTCGAGCCGGTGCCGGTGGACGCCGAGGACGGGCCGGACGGCGGCGGTGAGCCGGTCCTCGCCGGGTTATGCGGCGCGGGCGGGCCCGACGGCGCCGGGCCCGACGGCGCCGGTGAGCCCGACGGTGCCGCGCCCGACGACCTCGCCTACCTGATCTACACCTCCGGCACCACCGGCACCCCCAAGGGCGTCCCCGTCACCCACCGCGCCCTGGTGTTCACCCTCGACCGGGTCGTCCACGCCTACGGCCTCGCCCCCGGCGAACGCGTCCTGCAACTCGCCGCGCTCGGCTTCGACACCGCACTGGAGCAGGTCTTCGCGACCCTGCTCGCCGGGGCCACCCTCGTCCTCGGCGGCGGCCGCACCTGGGCGCCCACCGAACTCGTCCACCGGATGCGCGGACTCGGCCTCGCCGTCGCCGACCTCACCCCCGCCTACTGGCACCACGTGCTCACGCTGCTCCCGCCCGGCGGGCCCGGCCCGGAGGGGCTGCGGCTGGTCGTCGTCGGCGGGGACGTCGTGCACGCCGACGACTGCCGCAGTTGCCTGGACCGGCTGCCCGGCGTCCGGCTGGTCAACGCCTACGGGGTCACCGAGGCCGCCGTCACCTCCACGCTCTGCGAGGTCACCCCCGCCCTGCTGGACGCCGCCGGCCCGGGCGGCCCGGCCGCGCCGGTGCCGATCGGCCGCCCACTGCCCGGCGTGCGGGTGCACGTCCTGGACGCCCGACTGTCCCCCGTACGGCCCGGCGAGAAGGGCGAGATCCACCTCGGCGGGCCCGGCCTCGCCCGGGGCTACTGGCGCGCCCCCGTGGCGACCGCCGAGGCCTTCGTCCCCGACCCGTACGCGCCGGTGCCCGGCGAGCGGATGTACCGCACCGGCGACGCCGGGCGCTGGCGGGCCGACGGGCAGCTGGAGATCCTCGGCCGCTTCGACGACCAGGTGAAGGTGCTCGGCCACCGCGTCGACCCCGCCGAGATCGAGGCCGCCCTCGCCGCCCACCCCGACGTCCGGCAGGCCCGCGTCGCCGCCGACGGCGACGACCCCGACGGGGGCCGCGCGCTCACCGCCTACTACACGCTCGCCGACCACGCCGACGCCGGTGCAGAAGCCGGGGTCCGCCGCGACCGGCTCCGCGCCTACCTGGCCGAACGGCTGCCGGAGTACATGCTCCCGGCCGCCTTCGTGGCGCTGGAACGCATGCCGCTCACCCCGGCCGGAAAGGTCGACCGCCGCCGGCTGCCGCACGCCGAGCCCCGCACCCCGGGCCGGCCCGGCCCGGGCGGCACCGGGGCGGCGGGCGGTGGGGGAGCCGTCGAGGACGCCATCGGCCGGCTGTGGGCCGAACTGCTCGGCGTCGAGGAGGTCGGGCCCGCCGACGACTTCTTCGCCCTCGGCGGCAACTCCCTGCTGGCCATGGAGATGCTCGCCCGCGCCCGGATCATGCTCGGCCTCGACGTCACCCGCGTCCGCGCCCTCACCCGCGCCCTGCTGCGCGACGCCACCCTGCGCGCCTTCGCGACCGCCGTCCAGGCCGCCCGCGCCGACGGAGCCGCGCGCACCGCCCGCGTCGACGGAACCGACCCTGGCTCCGGCTCCGGCTCCGGCGAGGCCGCCGTCGACTGGGCCGCCGAAGCCCGGCTCGCCCACCCCGTCCAGCAGTCCTGGAGCCCGGCGCCCAGCCGGGCCGAACCCGCCGAGATCCTGCTCACCGGCGCCACCGGCTTCTGCGGCGCCCACCTGCTGCACGCGCTGCTCGCCACCACCGGGGCCCGGATCCACTGCCTGGTCCGCGCCCCCGACGAGGAACACGCGCTGGAACGCCTGCGCGCCGCCCAGCAGCGCTTCCTGCGCCACGACCTGACCGACAGCCGGGTGGTGCCCCTGGTCGGCGACCTCGCCGCACCCCGACTAGGACTGACGCAGCGTCAGTTCGACGGGCTGGCCGGGAGTCTGGACGCCGTCCACCACCTCGGCGGACAGGTCAACTTCCTCTACCCGTACCACCAGCTGCGCGCGCCCAACGTCGGCGGCACCCGCGAGATCATCCGCCTCGCCGGGCACAGCCGGGGCGTGCCCGTGCACTACCTGTCCACCCTCGCCGTGCTGGCCGGCTTCGGCGCGGCCGGCGTCCGCGAGGTCACCGAACGGACCCCGCTCGCCCACCCCGACCGGCTCGGCGTCGGCTACGTCGAGAGCAAGTGGGTCGCCGAACAGCTGCTGCACGAGGCAGCCGCCGCCGGTCTCCCGGTCACCGTGCTGCGCACCAACGACGTCACCGGGGACCTCGCCACCGGTGTGATGAACACCGGCACCGAGATCTGCGCGCTCATCGCGTACCTGGCGGACAGCGGCACCTGCCCGGACGTGCTGCTGCCGCTCGACTTCGTCCCGGCCGACCGCTTCGCGCGCGCCGTCGCCCACATCGCCGCCCACGCCCCCGCCGACGGCGAGGTCTACCACCTCACCTCGCCGCGCCCGGCCGACCTCGCCGATCTCGCCGAACGGCTCCGGGCCCGGGGCCACCCGATCGCCGAACTCCCTTACCGCGACTGGGTGCAGGGCCTGGTCCGGTTCGCCGCCAGGCACCCCGCCCACCCCATCACGCCGTTCGTCCCGCTGTTCGTCGACCGCGCTCCCGGGTCGGCGCTGTCGATCAGCGAGCTGTACTTCCGGCCCGTCTTCCCGCTGTTCGACCGCGCCAACACCGACGCCGCGCTCGCCGGCAGCGGCATCGACCTGCCCGCCGTGGACGCCGGCCTGCTCGACCACTACCTGGGGCGGCTGGCGGCGGAGGGCTTCCTCGGGCCGCCGGCGTGAGCCCCTTCGACGGGCTGGACGTCCAACGCGGGCCCGGGGACGGGCCGGTGGCGTTCGGCGCCGGCCTGGGCGCGTCGGACCTGCTGGCGGCGTACCGTCGCGGCCTGTTCCCGATGCCCGCGGCGGATGAGTACGCAGGCGCCTACAACGAGGCGCGCTACGAACAAGCCGTCGAGGCGGGCGAGGTGGCGCTGCTGCCCGGCGGGAACGACCCGTACGCGCTGGCCTGGTGGTCGCCCGACCCCCGGCCCGTCCTGCCGCCCGACGGCGTCCGGCTCGGCAGCCGCCTCGCCCGGCGGCTGCGCCACCGGCCGCAGTGGTGGACCAGCGCCGACCGGGCCTTCGGCGAGGTGGTGGCCCGCTGTGCCGAGGGCCGCCAACCGGCCTGGCTGACCGGAGAGTTGCGGTCCGCACTGGAGCGGCTGCATGCGCTCGGGGCCGCCCACAGCGGCGAGGTGTGGGAGGGCGAGGAGCTGATCGGCGGGGTGTTCGGCGTCGCCGCCGGGCCCGTCCTCAGCCTCGACTCGATGTTCCACCGCCGCCCCGACGCCGCCCGCGTCGCCGTCGCCGACCTCGGGGTGCGCTTCGGCGCGGCCGGCGGTCGGCTGCTCGACGCCCAGTGGGACAGTCCGCACATCCGCAGTCTCGGCGCCGAGCCGGTGCCCCGCTCCCGGTACCTGGCCGCGTTGGCGGCGGACGCCGCGGTGGGCCCGCTGCCGGGAGCTCCGCTGCCCGTGGCCCGACTGGTCTGACCTGCGCCTTTTACCCTGCCTGGCCTGTCTTCGACAAACTTATTCCCCGTCAGTAACATGACGCCGCGTGTTCAAAAGCTCCATAGGCAGGGCCGTCGGCCCCGCCCTCCTCACCCTCGCCCTCGCCGGGGTCGCCGCCTGCGGGCCGACCACCTCCGGCACTCCGCAGGCCGCCGCCGGCACCACCGAAGCGGCCGTCACCACCGGCACGACCACGACCGCGTCCGCCGCCGGCAGTCAGGCCCCGACAGCCCAGGCCGCCGGCACCCCCCGCGCCCGGGCCGCCGCCGCCCCGACCACCGCCGCTGCCACCGCACGGCCGACCGGTACGGCAGGTGCCGCCGGTACGCCGGTCACCGCCGCCCCGGCCGGCGACCGGCAGGCCGCCGTGGCCGCCCCCGCCAAGGACGGCGGCGCGGCCACCCCCGCCGGGCAGAACCTCCAGCTCACCGCGTACGACCCGGCGGGCGGCACGGCCGTCCTCTCGGCGCCGCCGGCCGCCGGGCCCACCGCGACCGCCGGCGCGACGCCGCCCCCCGCGCCCGCCCCCGCCGTTCAACCCGGGCAGCTCATCGCCAGCCCGCCCACCGCCGCCGCGCCCCAGGGCGCGCTGGTCGCCGTCACCGGCGTCCGCCCCGGCGCGGGCGCCAGCCTCAACCTGACCACTCGCCCCGCCACCCTCGCCGAACTCCTCGGCGGCACCGAGGCCGACGGCCAGGTGCCCGTCGACCCGCACGGCATCACCGTCACCCCGCTGGTCAAGGACCTCAAGGCCGTCGTCGGTGCGGACGGCGGCGGTGTGAAGGCCGACGCCTCCGGCACCCTGGAGGTCGACGTCAAGGCCCCCGTCCCGCTGCCCGACGGCGCGAGCGTGGACGCCTCCGGCTCCCTCCAGCTGCACCCCGCCGTCCACTTCGCCTACCACGGCGCCGCCGCCGGCAGCCCGCGCACGGCCTCCATCGGCTTCGACCTCGGCGCCCACGCCCAGTGGAAGGTCACCGGCGACGTCGCGCGCAGCACCGGCGCCGCGCCCGTCCGGCTGCCCTTCGCCACGTTGCAGGCCAGCCCGGTGCTCACCGTCGCCGGACTGCCCGTCGTGGTCAACCTGAAGCTCACCTGCTACCTGGAGGTCGGCGCCGACGGCCAGGTCCACCTGGAGGCCGAACAGGAGGCCACCGGCACCTGGGCCGTCCGCGCCGACTACACCGGCGGCAAGGGCTGGACCCCGACCACCGACGCCGACACCAAGGTCTCCCCGGTCCGGGTGCGCCTCACCGGCAGGGCCGGGGTGCGGGCCGCGCTCGGCGCCGAGGTCTCCGTCGGCCTCTACGACACCGTCGGCGTCCAGACCACCGTCGCCCCCTACCTGCGGGCCCGGGCCGACGGCTCGCTGACCGCCGACTCCTCCGGCAACCCGCCGCAGGCCCAGGGCAGTTGGTCGCTGGTCGGCGGCGTCGACCTGAACGGCTCGCTGCTCGCCCACCTCAAGGTCTTCGGCACCCCGGTCATCGAGGGCACGTACCCGCTGCCGCCGTTCCACCGCGAATGGCCCCTGGCGGCCGGCTCCGCGGCCCTGCCGTCCCCGCGCCCGAGCGGCTGACCCGGAACCGCCCCGGGCTCAGGTCCGGTTACTGCCCGGGTGGTACGCCGGGCAGCGGGGCTACTGCTCCTGACGTACCGACAGTTCGTGTCCCAGGGCGATGATCCGGCGCCGGGTGCGCTGGAAGGCTGACGCGCAGGAAGTCGGCCTGACCGACTTCCTGCGCATCCGCACCCGCATCCGCACCCGCATCCGCACCCGTCATCGTCAGGAGACCGCATGACCACCCCCAAGGCCCTGCGCCGCGTCGCGGCCGCGGGCCTCGCCCTCACCGCCTGCCTCGCCACGGCGCCCGCCGCCACGGCCGCCGCCGCCGAGCGTGACGGCGGCCCCGCGAGCGCCGGAGCCGGACTCGACCGCTACCACCACCAGCGCCTCGACTGGCGCAGCTGCGTCCTGGGCCCCGACGACGAGGTGGGCCGCGGCCTGGAGAGCGCGGGCGCGCGCTGCGCGGACGTGACCGTGCCGCTCGACTACAGCGCCCCCCGGGGGCGGACGATCACCGTCGCGATCTCCCGGCTCAAGGCCACCGACACCCGGCACCGGATCGGCTCCCTCCTGCTCAACTTCGGCGGCCCCGGCGGGCCGGGCCTCGCCAACTCCGTACTGGTGCGCGGGGCGATGAAGGAGGCCGGCGCCCGCTACGACGTGATCGGCATGGACCCGCGCTTCGTCGGCCGCAGCACTCCGCTGGACTGCGGCCTGTCCACCGGCCCCGTCCTGCCCTCGGCCGGCGCCGACCGGGCGGTCTTCGACCGCCAGACGGCGTGGGCCAGGAGCGTGGCCGACCGGTGCCGCGCCACCAACGGCTCGGTGCTGCCGCACGTCACGACCCGGAACACGGCCCGCGACCTGGACGTCGTCCGGGCCGCGCTCGGCGAACGGAAGATCTCCTACCTGGGCTACTCGTACGGCACCTACCTGGGCACGGCCTACACCCAGCTGTTCCCCGGCCGCTACGACCGGGTGGTCCTCGACGGCGGGATCGACCCGCGCGGCTACAACCCCCGGCTGATGCGGGGCACCGAGAACGAGCACGAGCGGGCGCTCGACGGCTGGGCCGACTGGGCGGCCGCGCACCACGCCGACTACGGCCTCGGCGACACCCGCGCGCAGGTGCGCGCCACGATCGACCGCGTCGTCGCGGCGGCCGAGCGGGAGCCGCTCACCGTCGGTACCGCCCCCGACGTCTTCCGGCTCGACGGCAGCCAGGTCCCCTCCCTGGTGTTCGCCGGGATCGCGAGCGACCTCGATCCGGCGCGGGCGGGCCTCGCCGAGCAGCTGTCCGTGCTGGCCGGGGCCGCGGACGGGCGGCCCACCCGGGTGTCGCCCGGCTTCGCCGCCTTCCTGCGGGGGACGTTCACCAGCGCGGGTTCGGCCACCGGCAGCGTGCAGACCGCCATCCTGTGCGGGGACGTGGCCGCCCCGCGCGACCCGGAGCAGTACTGGCGCGACATCGAGCGCGGCCGGGCCGCCCACCCGCTGTTCAGCCCGATGACCGAGAACATCACCCCGTGCGCGTTCTGGGACGCGCCGCGCGAGGAGCCCACCCGGGTCCGGCGCGACACCGCGGCGCTGATCGTGGCCGCCAGCAACGACCCGCGCACCCCGTACCGGGGCAGTGTGGCCCTGCACGGCATGCTGCCCAGCTCCCGGCTGGTCACCCTCGAAGGCGCTTTCCAGCACACCAGCTT
Organism: Kitasatospora sp. NPDC088264; assembly: GCF_040685715.1. Classification (NCBI taxonomy): domain Bacteria; kingdom Bacillati; phylum Actinomycetota; class Actinomycetes; order Kitasatosporales; family Streptomycetaceae; genus Kitasatospora; species Kitasatospora sp. NPDC088264. The sequence goes on along the minus strand of NZ_JBFBIR010000001.1, from coordinate 405,488 downwards.
CGGCGTCTACGGCAACGCCTGCGTCGACGACTCGGTGAACACCTACCTGGCCACCGGCCGGCTGCCGGGCAGGGACCGCACCTGCGCCAAGCAGTCCTGAGCAGCCCTCAACAGTGCCGAGCAGCCGTGGGCAGCCCTTCCTGACCAGCCGAAGGCTGCCCTAGGCTGCGGCCATGCTCTCTGTGGTGGTGGCCCCCTGGGCGGGCGAGGCGGAGCCGGTGTTCGTGCGGGCGCCGGACGAACTGCACGATGCCGCGAGCACGATGAAGGTCGCGGTGTTGGCGGCGCTCGCCCGTGGCGGGGCGGATCTCGATGCCGAGGTGCCGGTGGTGAACCGGTTCGAGTCCGTGGTGGGCGGGGAGTTCGGCAACGATCCCGACTGGGACAGCGATCCGCTGCCGTGGGAGCTGCTGGGCACGCACGTGCCGCTGCGGCTGCTCGCCGAACGGATGATCACGCACTCCTCCAACCTGGCCACCAACCTGTGCCTGGCCCGGGTCGACCGGGCGGCGGTGGCCGAGGCGTGGCGGCGGGCCGGGGCGACGCGCAGCGCGAGCCCGCGCGGGATCGAGGACTACGCGGCGCGCGACGCCGGGGTGCACAACCTGGTGAGCGCGCGGGACCTGGTGCGGCTGCTGCACTCCCTGGGCGGGGAGCCGGAGTTGCTGGCGCTGCTGGAGCGCAACGCGTTCCGGGTGGACCTGGCGGCGGGCCTGCCGCCGGGCACCCGGATCGCCTTCAAGAACGGCTGGGTGCCCGGCGCCCGGCACAGCGTGGGCCTGGTCCACCCGCAGGACTGCCCGCCCTACCTGATCGCGGTCTGCTACACCGGCCCGCTGGCCTCGGGCGAGGACCGCACGGACCCGGCGGCCCGGCTGCTGGCCCGGGTCTCGGCGGCGGTGTGGCGGCGGCGGCACGAGCTCGCCGGCGCGTGAGCCGACGCGCGAGCCGACGCGAGAGCTGGCCGGCCGCCCGCCCGCCTGCTGCGCGGCTTCGCGCAGCAGGCGGGACAGCGGTCAGTACGGCTGGACGAGGACGTGGGCGGCGCCGGGGATGCCGACCTTGAGGAGTTCGTCCTCCTCTGGGGTGGTGGGCGTGCCGGTCTCCTGCTTGAGGACGGCCCGGGAGAGCGACTGGACCCACATGGCGCGGGGCCGGCGGCGCTCCTCCCAGGCGGCGAGCGCGGCGGGGACGGCCTCGGCGGCGTCCAGGCTCTGGGCGAGGACGAGGGCGTCCTCGACGGCCATCGCGGCGCCCTGGGCGAGGTGCGGGGTGGAGGCGTGGGCGGCGTCGCCGGCGAGCGCGATCCGGCCGACGTGCCAGGGCTCCTCGACGCTGACCTGGGAGATCCGCGAGTAGACCACGGCGGACGGGTCGGTGACCTGGGCGAGGGCCTCGGCGATCGGGCCGCCGAAGCCGGCCAGGCGCTCGGCGAGCTGCTCGTGGGCGTGCCCGGGGTCGGGCCGGAAGTCCTCGGCCTCGGCGAACACCGAGCCCAGGTACATGAGGTCGTCGGTGATCGGGGTGAGCAGTGCCTTGGCCTTGAGGTTGCCGGTGGACATCACCACGCCCTGGACCTCGGGTGAACGCGGCAGGGTGACGCGCCAGTTGGCGAAGCCGGTGTACTCGGGCGCGTACTTCTCCCCGTAGAGGCGCTTGCGCAGCGGGGAGCCGATGCCGTCGAAGCCGACGACGAGGTCGTAGCGGCCGCGGTGCCCGTCGGTGAGGGTGGCGTCGACGCCGTCGGCGTCCTCGGCGAGGTCGGCGATGGTGGTGCCGAAGCGCAGGGTGGCGCCGGCCCGGGTGGCGGCGGTGGCGAGTACCTGGGCGAGGGCGGGGCGGGGGATGCCGTTGTTGGAGGGGGCGTCGCCCATCCGGGGCTGCGGGATCTTGGCGAGGGTGGCACCGGTCGGGTCGCAGATGGTGAGCACCTCCCACTCGAAGCCGGCGGCGAGGCAGTCGTCGAGGACGCCTATCTCGCGCATCACGTGGAGGGCGTTGGAGGGCTGGATGATGCCGACGCCGAGGGCTTCCAGCTGGTCGCGGAGTTCGGCGACGTCGACGTGGTGGCCGCGCTTGGCGAGGGCGGTGGCGAGGGTGAGCCCGCCGATGCCGCCGCCGTGGACGAGGACGCGCAGGGGTGAGGTCATGGGGTAGCTCCTGGGGAAGGGAGGTGGTTCAGCCGACGGGGGCGGCGGAGAGGTCCATCAGGTGGTCGACCAGGGCGAGCAGCAGGTCGCGTCCGAAGGCGCGTTCGCGGACGTCGCCGAGGAGCATCGGTACCTGCGGGTCCAGGTCGAGGGCGGCGCGGATCTCGTCGGGGGTGCGGGTGTTGTGGCTGTGGAAGCAGTTGATGGCGACGACGAAGGGGATGCCCCGACTCTCGAAGAAGTCGATGGAGGCGAAGCTGGTGTCGAGTCGGCGGGTGTCGGCGATGACGATGCCGCCGAGGGCGCCGTTGACGAGGTCGTTCCACATGAACCAGAAGCGTTCCTGCCCGGGGGTGCCGAACAGGTAGACGACGAGGTCCGGGTTGACGGTGATCCGGCCGAAGTCGAGGGCGACGGTGGTGGTGTCCTTCTGGTCGACGCCGGACAGGTCGTCCACGCCGACGCTGGCCCGGGTCAGGTACTCCTCGGTGCGCAGCGGGGCGACCTCGCTGACGGAGCCGACGAGGGTGGTCTTGCCGACGCCGAAGCCGCCCGCGATGAGGATCTTGACGGCGGCCGGCGCGGTGGCGACGCCGGCGTCAGCGGCACTGCTGGGGTGGGGTGTTGCCATGGTTCAGAGTCTCCGGAGTCCTTCGCGAACGGCCGTGAGCAGGCCGAGGTCCACGCCTCCGGCGGCCCGGGCCACCGAGAGCGGTGCCCGGGCCCGCAGCAGGCCCTGGGCGACCAGGTCGCCCAGCAGGATCTTGGTGACCGAGACCGGGAGGTCCAGGCCGGCCGACACCTCGGCGACGGCGGCGGGCCGCCGGCAGTGGTCGAGGATCATCCGGTGCTCGGGCTGGAGGCCGCGGGCACCGGCGCGGCTGCCCCGCGCCAGGGCCCGGGTGGCCTCGTCCTCGACGGTGGTGAGCACGGTGATCAGGGTGAGGTCGTCGCGCTCGGGCGCGGTGCGGCCGCGGGTGATGGTGTACGGGCGCACCATGGCGCCCGACTCGTCCTCGGCGTCCTCGTCCGGCAGTTCGCTCCAGTGCGGGACCCCGCCGCGCTGCCCGCTCCCGTTTCCGCTCCCGTTCCCGTACGGGCCCACCGGTGTCAGCTCCGGTTCCGGGCGGCGAAGGCGTCGAAGCCGGCGGGGGAGGCGGCGCCGGCCTCGGCACGCACCGGGGTGGTCATCTTCTGGCCGACCTGCTGCACCAGGGTGTGCATGGCGACCGACATGACCTCGGCGTCGACCTCCTGGGAGGCGACGACGGCCAGGTGGGTGCCCCGGGCGGCGGCGATGATGAACAGCCAGCACTCGGCGAGTTCGACGATCACCTGGTGGACGGCCCCGCCGTCGAAGAGCTGGCCGACGCCGCGGGCCAGGCTCTGCTGGCCGGTGGCGACGGCGGCGAGGCGTTCGGCGTCGGCCCGTTCGATGGTGCGGGAGTGGCTGACGACCAGGCCGTCGTCGGAGAGCAGGACGGCGTTCCTGGTCCCGGGCACCGAGTCGACGAGTCCGTCCAGCAGCCAGTCCAGGTCCTGGTGGGTGGCGATCGTTCGGTTCATGACTGGTCATCCGTTCGTGTGGTTCGGGGGTCCGCGGCCGGCAGGGCCCAGGGGGAGGGGCCGGGCGCGGGCGTCGGGGAGCCGGCGGGGGCGGTGGGGGGAGCCGGTGGGGTCACGGCCCCGGGCAGCGGGTGCTCGCCGCTGTCCTGGGCGCGGGCGGCACGGGACTGGCGCTGGAAGGCGCCGATCGTCGCACCGGAACGCTTCGCCGGGCGCTGGAAGGGGCCGCCGGCGGGCTCGGTGGCCGGGGCGGCGGGTTCGGCGGCGGGCTCGGCCCACTGCGGGCGGGGCGCCGGCGGGACGCGCAGTTCGGCGGCCAGGCTGGCCTGCCGGACGCGCTGGGGCAGCGGGGGCTGCTCGGTCTCGCTGGGGCTGAGCGGCACCGCGGAGGCGTACTCGCGGCGCCGGCGCCGTTCGGCCAGCCGGTAGTGGTCGGCCGGGCGGTACTGCTCGTCGGCGTACGGGGCCTCGGCGTCGGTGACCCGGGCGTAGGCGATGTCCGGGTAGGCGGGCACGTCGTGCGAGGGCAGCTGGTCGACCGGGGCGTCGGGGGCCGGCGAGCTGTGCTCGATCGGCTGCTCGGCGTACGGGGCGGGGAACGGCGCGGGCTCGGCGGCGGGCGCGGCCTCGGGCTGGACGTACTCGACGTGCCCGAAGGCCTGGAGGGGGGCGGTCAGCGGGTCGTGCGGGAGCTGCTGGGTCTGCCCGAGCGGTTCCGCGTACCCGAGCGATTCCGCGTACCCGAGCGGTGCGACGTACCCGGGCTGCTCCACGTGCTGGACCTGCCCGAACGCCTCCACCGGGGGGAAGGATTCGGCCGCGGCGAAGGCCTCCACCGGTGGGAGGGGCTCCGCCGGCGCGAAGGACTCTCCCGGCGGGAAGGAGTCCACGGGCGCGACCGGCGGCCCCGCCGGCTCCGGCTCCGGGGCCTCGTTGGAGGCGGTGAGCAGCGCCTTGCGGGAGCGCCGCACGAGCGGGATCGGTTCGACGGGGGCGGCGTCGGGGAGTCCGGCGTCGCCGTCGATGACGAGCTCGTCGGGGACGAGCACGACGACCCGGGTGCCGCCGAAGGCGGACGGCCGGAACTCGATCTTGAGTCCGTTGTGCGCGGCCAGCCGGGCGATGACGTAGAAGCCGAGGCGGACGTCGTCCGCCCGGGCGAGCACGTCGGTGCGGGGCGGGCGGCTCATCAGTTCGTTGGCGGCGTCGTACTGCTCGGGGTCCATGCCGAGGCCGCGGTCCTCGATCTCGACGGCGAGTCCGCGGCCGACCATGGCGGCCCGGACCTCGACCGGGGTGGGCGGCTTGGAGAAGGTGGTGGCGTTCTCCATCAGCTCGGCGAGCACGTGCGCGACCGGGCCGACGGCCCGCTCGGACAGCCACGGGTGGCCCTCGACGTCGATCATGATCCGGCGGTAGTCCTGCACCTCGCCCTGCGCGGCGCGCAGCACGTCCAGCAGCGGGACGGGCTTGCGCCAGCGCCGCTGCGGCTGGCCGCCGGCCATGATGACGAGGTTCTCCTCGTAGCGGCGCAGGCGGGCGGTGAGGTGGTCGAGGTCGAACAGGCCTTCCAGGACCTCAGGGTCCTCGTGCTTGCGCTCCAGCTCGTCGAGCTTGCGCAGCTGGCGGCCGATCAGCAGCTGGGTGCGGCGGGCGATGCGCTGGAGCAGCCGCTCGAAGCCTCGGTGCTGCTCGGCCTGCTTGACGGCGGCCTCGACGGCGGAGGCGCGGGCCAGGTTGAGGGCCTGGCCGAGGCGGGCGAGCTCGTCGGTGCCGTTGCCGTGCGGGCCGGCGGTGATGGTGCGGCTGTCGGTCTCGACGTCGACCTGCTCGCCGCGGCCGAGGCGTTCGACGACCTCGGGGAGGGTGCGCTCCATCTCCTCGGCCTGGGTCTGGAGTTCCTTGATGCGCCGGCGCAGCGAGCGGCTGAGCCGCCAGGAGGCGATGATCACCGCGACGACGGTGATCAGGCCGACGACGGTGGTCAGGACGACCTTGGTGAGGAGGGAGAGGATGGTGCCCTTGCCGACGTCGACGATGGCGCTGGTGCGGTTCTCGATGGCCTTGACCAGCTGCGGGTTGAGCTGGTCGAGGGCCTGGCGCCACTGGTCCTGGGCGGCGGGGAGCTTGACGGTGCCGTTGGCCTCGGCGGCGGTGGGCTTGGTGAGCGACTGCTCGACGGCGGCCTTGGCCTGCCAGGCGGGGCTGTTCATCAGGTCGTGCCAGGCGGCGGCCTCGCCGTCCGGGATGTACGGGAGGACCTGGACGGTGAAGAGGTGCTCCTGCGCCCCGACGGCCTGCTGCACCTGCTGGTAGTCGGCGGCGGAGAGTCGCCCGGTGGGCCAGCCGCGGGCCAGGATGGCGTCCTCGCGGGCGAGCATCTCCTTGGCCCAGAAGGTGTTCACCAGGGTCTTGGAGACCCAGGTGACCTCGCCGGCGTCGACGCGGCTGAGTGCGGTGAACAGCCGCAGGTCGACGGCGATCAGGTCGGTGTAGTACGCGTAGAGGGCCTGCTGGTCGATCGAGCCGTGGTCGACGGCGGTGCGCTGCTCGGCGAGCTTGCCCATCGCCTGGCGGGCTTCGGTGACGGCGGTTCGGACCTCTTCGGGGGCGCTGTCGGCGGTCTCGCCGGAGAGGACCTGGAACTGGCGGACCGCGTCGTCGGTCTGCTGGCGCTGGCGGCGCAGCTGGTCGGTGTTGCCGCCGGGCCGGGCGAGCGCCTCGGCGCTGAGCCGGCGTTCTTCCTGGAGGCTGTAGTAGACGATGTTGGACGGCTGGCCGGCCTTCTGGGCGAGCAGGCCCTGGGCGGCCTGGCGCTGGAAGTCGAAGACGGTCTCGCCGCTGGTGACCGCCCACAGGGCGGCCAGGGCGATGCTGGGGACGACGGCGAGGACGAGCAGCGCCGTCCGCAGTGACAGGCGCGGACGCCTGCGGGGGGCCTTCGGCGTCGGGGGCCGCCGATTCGCACGCGCGCGCAGAGCAGTCTCCTTGGGGATGGCGGCCGGCCTGAGCGGGGCGGCCGTCCGGGGCACGGGCTTGACGAGGCGATACTAGTCATACCGTGTGATTGGAGTGAAAGTGCGTTCGCCGCCTGGGCCGTGGTCACACACGCTCCGGACACAATGTCATCTGACGGTTGATCGTGCGTGCTCGAAGCATCCCAGTTCGGAGCGGGTTGACGAGGCGTCGGCCATCGGAGCGGGCGGCCGGGTGGCCGCCGTGTGAAAACTGTGTGTCCGCGCTCCGGATATTCGCCCGACCGGTCGGTCGGTGGCCCCGGTGCCCGCTCCGCCCGCTCCGCTCAGTCGGCCAGCAGGCGCGACCGGGTGGCCTCCAGCTCGGCCGCCAGCACCCGCCCGGCCTCCTCGGGATCGCCCCGGTGCAGCGCCCCGACGAGGTCCGCGTGCGACGCGTAGCCGTGGTTCGGGTCCCCGCTGCGCAGCCCCAGCACCCCCACCAGGTCCACCAGGTGCTCCCTCAGGACCGGCGCGAACTGGGCGAACAGGTCGTCCAGCACCGGGTTGTGCGCGGCCGCCACCACGGCGGTGTGCAGCGCGATGTCGGCGTCCACGAAGGCCGCGTCGTCCGCGCCGCCCGCCGCCAGCCGGGTGGCCAGCGCCGTGTCCACGGAGGTGAGGTCCGTCTCCGTGCGGCGCGCGGCCGCCAGTCGGGCCGCCTGCACCTCGACCATGGTGCGCACCTCGTAGACGTGCGCCAGCTCCGCCCGGCGCAGCCGGGTCGGCCAGTCCAGGGCGGGCCGGTCCGCCGTCACGAACACGCCCGACCCCTGTCGGCTCTGCACCATCCCGGCGCCGGCCAGCGCGCGCAGCGCCTCCCGGACGGTCGAGCGGCCGACGCCCAGCTCCTTCGCCAGGGTCACCTCGCCCGGCAGCTTCCCGCCCACCGGCCAGTGTCCGGCGGTGATCTGCTCCTCCAGGCGTCGGGTGGCCTGGTCGACCAGGGGGGAGCGGTGGAGGGGGCCGAGCGGGGGCATTCGCGTTCACCTGTCAGCTTGTCTGAGGACTTGGTTCGTGGTTAGTCTACCCGGCATGCAGCCGTGGAGTCTCCCTCTGGGTGGCCTTCTTCTTGGTGGCCGCAGCGGGGCGTGACCGGACCGGCACCCCGCTGCGGGGCGCCGTCCTGCCGGTCCACCGGTACCTCCGTAAGGACTCATCATGCGATTCCCGACCCTGCGTACCCCCGCCGGCCCCGTCCCGGTCACCGCCCCCGCCTGGAACCCGCAGCGCCCGGGTGCCATGCCCTCCCACCGCTACCGGCCCGCCCACGAGCGCGTGCACGTCCCCGCGCTGATGCGGCGCTGGCCCGGCCGACGGATCGACCACGCCCCGCTGTGGGTCCCCGTCGACCTGCGCGACGGCAACCAGGCACTGGCCGAACCCATGGACCCGGCACGCAAACAGCGGATGTTCGACCTGCTCCTGGCCATGGGCTTCAAGGAGATCGAGGTCGGCTACCCCTCCGCCAGCCGCACCGACTTCGACTTCGTCCGGCAACTGGCCACCGTGCCCGGCGCGGTGCCCGAGGACGTCACCGTCGTCGTCTTCACGGCGGCGCGCGCCGACCTGATCGACCGCACCTTCGAGGCCGTCGAAGGCCTGCCCCGCGTCGTCGTCCACCTCTACACCGCCACCGCCCCGCTCTGGCGCGAGGTCGTCCTCGGGCGCGACCGGCACGAACTGCGGGCCCTGATCACCGAGGCCGCCACCCACCTGGCACGGCGGGCCGACGGCCGGCCCGGGGTGCGCTTCCAGTTCTCGCCCGAGGTGTTCAACCTGACCGAACCGGACTACGTCCTGGAGGTCTGCAACGGACTCACCGAACTGTGGGACGCCGGCCCCGACCGGCCCGTCGTCCACAACCTGCCCGCCACCGTCGAGATCGCCACCCCCAACGTCTACGCCGACCAGATCGAGTACCTGCACCGGCACCTGGAGCGCCGCGAGTCGGTGATCCTCTCCGTCCACCCGCACAACGACCGGGGGACGGGCGTCGCCTGCGCCGAACTGGCCGTGCTGGCCGGCGCGCAGCGGGTGGAGGGGTGCCTGTTCGGCAACGGCGAGCGGACGGGCAACGTCGACCTGGTGACGCTGGCGCTCAACCTGCACACCCAGGGCGTCGACCCCATGCTCGACTTCTCCGACCTCGACGAGATCCGCCGCACCGTCGAGCACTGCAACCGGCTGCCCGTGCACGAGCGCCACCCCTACGCGGGGGACCTGGTGCACACCGCCTTCTCCGGCACCCACCAGGACGCCATCAAGAAGGGCTTCGCCCACCACGCCAAGGTGGCGGCCGAGTCCGGCGTCCCGGCGCGCGAGGCGCCCTGGTCGGTGCCGTACCTGCCGATCGACCCGGCCGACCTCGGCCGCGACTACGAGGCGGTCATCCGGGTGAACAGCCAGTCCGGCAAGGGCGGCATCGCCTACCTGCTCCAGACCGGGCACGGGCTGGAACTGCCGAGGCGGCTCCAGATCGAGTTCTCCCGGGTCGTGCAGGAGGCCACCGACGACAGCGGGCGGGAGGTGACGGCGGAGGGACTGTACGGGCTCTTCCGCGCGGAGTACCTGGACGCGGCGCCGGACTGGCCGTGGCAGGCCGGCGACGACTGGGCGGAGGTGGACGGCCGGCGCGGCGAGGGCGCCGGGCCGCTCGACGCGGTGGCCGACGCGCTGCGGGTCGACATCCTGCACTTCAGCGAGCACGCCGTCGGGGCGGGTGCGGGTGCGGGCGCTGGTGCGGGTGCGGGTGCGGGCGCTGGTGCCGGCTCCGGTACCGACGCCGTCGCCTACGTCGAGGCCCGGGTCGGGGGACAGGTGGTGTGGGGCGCCGGGCGGGACGGCTCGGTGCTCACGGCGGGCGTACGGGCGGTGCTCAGCGCCGTCGGCCGCGCGCAGCGGGGGTGACGGACGGGCCGCCGTCGGCCGTCGCGCCGGAGTGACCCGTACGGACGGGAGTTGTACGGAGACGGCCCACCGCGACACCGTGCGCGGTGGGCCGCGCCGCCTACATCGGTTTCGGTGCGATCACCGCGAACGGCGCGCCCTGCGGGTCGGTCACCACCGACATCCGGCCCGCCACCATGTCGAACGGCGGGGCGAGGACGGTGCCGCCGTGCTTGACCAGGGCGTCGACGGTGGAGTCGACGTCGTCCACCGCGAAGTACGTCAGCCAGTGCGCGGGCGTGCCGGACGGGTCGTCGGCGAGCAGCGAGACCCCGCCGACCGCCCGGCCGCCGACCCGCAGCTCCCAGTACTGCTCGGCGCCCTGCGCCGGCTCGATCTCGATGCCGAACGCCTCGCCGTAGAAGGCGGTGGCGCCGGGCAGGTCGCTGGTGTGCAGCTCGTTCCAGATCAGCGCGCCACTCTCGTTGACGACCCGGGCGCCGAAGAACTCGCCCGGCTGCCAGACGCCGAACACCGCGCCCTGCGGGTCGGCGGCGATCAGCATCCGGCCGAGCTCGCCGACGTCCATCGCCGGGACGAGCAGGGTGCCGCCCGCGCCGACGATCGCGTCCTGGGTGGCCTGGGCGTCGGTGGTGGACAGGTAGCTGGTCCACACGGTCGGCGGGGTGGGCATCCCCTCCGGCGCCATCGCCGGTCCGATCCCGGCCGACGGCTTGCCGTTCAGCTCGCAGACCGCGTACCCGCCGAACTCGGCCGGGCCGACCTGCCCCTGCCAGCCCAACAGGTCGCGGTAGAAATCCAGTGCCGCCTGCTGGTCCTGCGCCATCAGATCGACCCAGCACGGGGTGCCGGTCGGGTACGGAGTGGTGACTTCGGGCATTCTCGCTCCTTCAGGTGAGGTCCTGCGTCGGTCACCCTCTCGTCGCGGACCGTGCGCCGCCACTCGACACGCTGTCACGACCCGCCGGGCGGCCGGTGACGAGCCGGTCAGCGCCGGTCAGCACCGGTCAGCGCCGGTCACCGCCGTCGAAGCGGGCAGAGCGGGGGCGTTTCGGAGGTGGGGCCGAACGTCCGGGGGCACGCCACGGCGGCGACCGACCGGAGCTGCTGGCCGGGTGTCCAGTACGTCCACACCACGTCGTGCGGGAACGTGTCGAGGAACGCCAGGGCGTGATCCAGCCGGGTGAACGCGGGGAGGTCGGCCTCCGAAGCGGGGGAGTCGGCGAGCTGCTTGCCCAGCCAGTCGAGCGCCTCGGCGGGGTCGTTGGTGGTGAGCCTGATCTGCGCCGCCGACTTGGCGAGCCAGTGCATGACCTCCAACGGCGGTATGGGGCTGCCCCATTCGGGCCGCGAGCCGTTCTGCGGTTCCGGCGACCGCCGCTCGGCGTCGTCGGGTCGCTTGCTGCCCGCCCACGCGTAGCAGTGCCAGTGGAGGCCGGGCCTGTTCCAGTGATCCATGAGCGCCCTACCCTGGGTGTGAGGCGGGCCCCGCTCCCAGTTGCGTTGGGAGCGGGGCCCGCTGGTGCGAGGTGGTGCGTCAGGCGGAGGCGGTGAAGCGGTCCGGGTCGATGCCGGCGGAGCTCAACTCCACGGTGGTGAAGCGCAGTTCCCGCCCCGGCGCCTTGGTGTCGCCCATCACCCACAAACCGCCGGCCACCCCCGGCACCTCCTGCAGGGTCACGCACGACTCCCCGTCGTCACCCCCACCCTGGTTCCCGCCACGCGCCTTGTAGGCGGCGAGTCCGGCCGGGATCTCGATCTCGTACAGGTCGCTCACTGCACTGCCTTCCTGTTCGGTGAAAGGGGAATCCGTTCCCACGCGGTGGTGCACCCGCACGCGGTCGGATTCCCCAAATGGCCGGATGCGGGAGTCTGTTGGTTTTGCCTCACGCGGCGGTGTCCGGGTTCAGGCACTCCCCGACCTCGCGATGCTTCCGCCGGAGGACCGTCACGTCCGTGAGCTTCGAACGGTCCAAGCCCTCCGGGTCCTTGAACGCCTCCCGCGCCATGGCGTCGTGCCAGCAACAGGTGGGGCACAGTCCGGAGTCCGGTGCGGCCGGCTCGGGTTCACGCTGGGCGATCTCACGCAGAGACATCTGGCCGGCTCCCTTCCTGGGGCGCTTCGTTGACGAGGAAGACGCTACGGAGGGTAGGCGGTTGGTCTCTACGAGGTTCTACAAGATTGCACGCCCATCACCCGAGTGCATCAATCGCCGCCGTGATCAGCGCGCGGGCCGGGGTGCCGTACACCGCTATGTCGGACAGCTTCTGAAACGCGGCGAGGTACTGGGCGATCTCGCCCGGCGCGGTCATGGTCACGGCAGCGGTGAGGGTTTCGACCTGCGCCTGTTCGCTGTCGTAGACGCTGAACGTCTCCAGTGGCCAGATGTCCCGGTCGGCGTTGAGGGGGATGACCCCGAGCGACACGGCGGGCAGGGACATGATCGCCAGCAGGTAACCGAGTTGCCCAGACATCGCGTCCGCGTCGCCGACCCGGTATCGCAGGACGGACTCCTCCACCACCACGGCGAACCGGTGGTCGCCCTCCCGCAGGATGTGCGACCGTGCGAGCCGGGCGGAAACGGCGTCTGCCACGTCATCGGGCGTGCCGCGAAAGCGGGTGATGGAAGAGAGCAACGCCGTTGCGTAACCGTGGTTCTGAAACAGCCCGGGAACCACTGTCGAACAGTAGACCCGGAACACGCGGGTGCGCTCGAACAGGGGCACATAGGAATCCTGCAACCTCCTGAGCCCGGTACGCTGGAGGCGCTTCCACTCCACGTACATCTCATCCGCTGAGCGTGATGCGGCGATGAGATCGGCGGTCTGATCGTCGGCTCTGCACAGCCGACACCAGATCCGAATGTCCTCATCGGACGGCGGAGTTACCGCGTTGATGATCCGAGACGATTTCGAGGGATGCCAGCCGGCTTGGCGAGCCAGCTCACGCCCGTTGAGTCCAGCGTCCTTGCAGAGGTCTCGCAGGCGGGCGGCGAGCGCTTTGCGTGCTGATTGGACGCTGGATGACGGAGATGTGGGCATGAGCTGGCAGTCCGGTGCTTCGTAGGTCAGATCCGATAGTTCTCGTGAGGAACGGCCCGCGACCAGACCGCTTCGAACGCCGAGGCGCAGAGCTTCGCCACGGCAGGATCCTCCGTCACCTCGTCGCCCAGATAGGCACCCGCCCCCGAGAAGTGGCCGAACCTCACAACCGTGTCGTCGAACACCCAGAAGTCGTTACCGGGAAGGGCGAGGTCAGATGCCCGGCGACGCGGCAGCCACCGGATCTGCTCGCCCGCGGACACATTGGCGAACGTACCTTCGTGGAGGTACTGCGTGTACTCGCTGACCGGCTCGGAGACGATTCGCGCGCGGCGGATCTCGACACCCCGCGCCACCGCGCCCGATACGAGATCGAGCCAAGGGCGCCACCAGGAGGCGCGGTCGGCCAGGTTGTGGCGATGCCCCGCCCGCCATGCGGCGACGCGCGGGGCCTCGTCCGGGTCGTCGTACGAGTCCCGCATCTCAAGGTGAACCGCCGAGCGCTGGGCGGTGTCCAGAAGCTCAACGAACGTGGGCGCCTTCGGCGACATCAATAGCCTCCCTGAGAGCGGCAGCCATGCGGACGGGCAGCCGCAGCACGGTCTCACTGTCGGGGATCGGCCCTGCGGCCAAGCACTCCTCTTCGGTTGCCTGGTCGACCTTCCAGCCCTGAATGACGAATTCCCCCGCGTCCTTGTCGACCCACACCGTCGGGCAGTTGGCCCCATCCGTGTTCGGGTCCTTGGCGATGAAGGTTAGTGCCATCGTTCCCTCCGTGCCTCGCGGTTGCATGGATGTGCAAGACCATCCACCCGCAGCCAGGCTGTAGTCAAGAGGTTACAAGCGGTTGATCTGCGCACTCGGGTGATCCGGGCACTCATTGTGACCGGCATGGAGCCGGGGCGGCGCTGGGATTGTGCGGCCTTCCGAGCCTGAGCCCAGGGAGGCCGCCGTGTCCCGAACGCCGCAGCAGATCTTCCGCATCCGCGACGGGAAGATCGCTCGACTGCGTGACTACTTCGGGCCTGAGCTGGCGAGTTGATGAGCTGAGAACATCCGACCAGTCACGGCCGGCGTCACGCCAGGGCGCGGAAGAAGGTCCGGATGTCGGCCACCAGCAGGTCGGGCTGTTCCAGGGCGGCGAAGTGGCCGCCGTGGTCGAACTCCGTCCAGTGCACGATGTTGTCGATGCGTTCGGCGAAGGCGCGGACCGGCAGGGTGATGTCGTGGGGGAAGACGGCCATGCCGGTGGGGACGGTGGAGGGGGTGGCCTCGGTCCAGCCGTTGCGGGCCGACTCCTTGTACAGCCGCGCGGAGGAGCCGGCGGTGGCGGTCAGCCAGTACAGCATCACGTTGGTGAGGAGGTGGTCTCGGGGCACGGCACCTTCGGGAACGCCGCCGTCGCAGTCCGTCCATTCGCGGAACTTCTCGACGATCCAGGCGAGTTGGCCGACCGGTGAGTCGGTGAGCGCGTAGCCGACGGTGTGCGGGCGGGTCGCCTGGACGGCGGTGTAGCCGGAGGTTTCGGCCTGATGGCGGGCCCAGGTGTCGAGCCGTTCGCGGTCGAGGGCGTCGAGGGTGGACGGGTCGCCGGTGGGGAAGGTGGGGGAGGTGTTGACGTGCACGCCGATGACCCGGGTGGGGGCGGCGAGGCCGAGTTCGCGGGAGATGCCGGAGCCCCAGTCGCCGCCCTGGGCGCCGTAGCGCGGGTAGCCGAGGCGGTCCATCAGTTCGGCCCAGGCACGTGCCACGCGCCGGTAGTCCCAGTCGAGTTGGCTGGTCGGTCCGGAGAAGCCGTAGCCCGGGATGGAGGGCGCGACCACGTGGAAGGCGTCGCGCGGGTCGCCGCCGTGGGCGCGGGGGTCGGTGAGCGGGCCCAGGATGTCCAGGAATTCGGCCACCGAGCCGGGCCAGCCGTGCGTGATGATCAGCGGGGTGGCGTCGGGTTCGGGTGAACGGACGTGCAGGAAGTGCACGTTGGCGCCGTCGAGGGTGGTGGTGTACTGCGGGAAGGTGTTGAGCCTGGCTTCGTGTGCGCGCCAGTCGTAGCCGGTCCGCCAGTACTCGGCCAGGTCCTGGAGGTAGTGGAGCGGGACGCCGTAGTCCCAGTCGGCGCCGGGCAACGAGTCGGGCCAGCGGGTGCGGGCGAGGCGGTCGCGCAGGTCGTCGAGCTGGTGCTGTTCGATGGCGATGCGGTAGGGGCGGATGTCGGTTTCGGCGGTCATGGCGGGGCCTTTCGAAGCATGGGGTGGGGTCAGGTCGTCGGCAGGATGTGGGCGAGCAGGGCCGCTTCCAGGTCGCGCAGCGGGAAGGTCGGGTCCTCGGCGGCGAGGGTGAGGCCGCCGCGGATGCCGGCGAGGAGGAGCAGGCGGGCGGCGGCGGGGTCGGGGACGCGGCAGGCCGCCAGGGCTTCGTCCAAGGCCTGTAGGAGGTCGGCGGAGGCGAGGTCGGCGCCTGCGGCGACCAGGACGGCGCGGGCTTCGGGGTCGGCGAGCAGGGCGGAGACGGCCCGGCTCTCCTCGACCTCCTCGGGGGCGGAGTCCAGGCCGAGCAGGGCGGAGCGGACCAGGAGTTGCAGGGTGGCGGCAGGGCTGTCGGCCGGCTGGGCGGCGAGCGCCGCGCGGGTCCGTTCGCGCCAGCCGTCGGCGATGTCGATCAGCAGGCCGTCCTTGCTGCCGAAGTAGCGGGAGGGCAGTCCGTCGGCGACGCCGGCCCGGGTGGCGACCTGGCGCAGGGTGGTGGCGCGGTAGCCCTGTTCGGCCATGAGCAGGACGGCGGCGCGCCGGATCTTGGCGCGGGTCGCTTCGCGGACGGCCGCCGAGGCCTCAGGCGTGCGGGGCATGGGGGTGTCCGGTGTTTGGTTGAACCATTGTTCAATATAAACACACGGCAAAGGTCCGCGTCACGCCCGGCGCGGGCCCCGGGGAGTCGGAGGTGGCGGGGCAGCCGCTAGCCCAGTTCGTAGCGGACGATCTCGTCGGTCGCGGTGGTCACGGCGAAGCCGGTCTTCACCAGGACCCTTCCCGAAGCGGGGTTGCCCACGCGGTGCTCGGCGGTGACCCGTGGGGTGCGGTGGTGGGCGAGGAACCGGCGCACCGCTGTGGTGGCGTAGCCGTGACCCCAGGCGTCCTCGCGCAGGATGTAGCTGAGACTGCCCGTGTGGCCGGTGATGCGGAGCCGGACGATGCCGAGCAGGTCGTCGTGGACGTCGATGCCGAGGACGCGTGCGGTGCGCGGCCGGCGGGCGTCGGCCTCCTGGGCTTCGCGTATGTAGTCGTGGGCCTGGGCGGCGGTCATCTGGCCGAACCACGGGTCGGCGACCGACCTGCCGCTGTAGATGCGGCGGACGGCGTGGGCGTCGCCCGGCCGGAGCTCGCGCAGGTGCACCCTTCCTCCAAGTCGTGGCGTCGGTCCGGGGCTTCCGCGCGCCGCGCGGGAAGCCGACGGGAGGCCCCGGGCCTGGACGGCTCAGGCGAAGATGAGGCGGAAGATCTGGTTGTGGACGAAGAAGCCGCCGGGCTGGCCGGGGATCGGCTGCAGGTTGAACGTCTCGGCGAACTGCAGGGGCTTGTCGAAGGCGTTGTCGATGAGGAGGTTGCCCGTGACGGTGACCAGTACGCCGTTGCCCGGGGCGGGCTGTGCGTCGGTGGTGTTCACCTTGTGCTTGACGGTGGCCAGTTGGGGCGTCGTCAGCTTCGCGAGGATGTTCTGCTGTCCCTGGACCTGGGCGTTCTCCCAGGTGAGCATCGACTCGGGTCGGTAGAGGCTGTTGAGGTTCGGGCGACCCGAGATGCCGGAGTCGAAGGTGTTGTAGTAGTGCGGCACGAACGAGTTGGCAACGGCGTTGAAGTCCATGCGCGGAACGTACCAGTCCGCTCACAGCGGGTGTGCGCTGTTTGACGGAACTGCCACCGGGGTGACCGGATCCCCTTATCCTGGAAGGCTCCTGACGAGCCCGGTGCCCGTGCCCGTCTTGACCCTCCCGTCGTGGGAGAGCCGACAGTGGAGTGCAAGCACGTCGATGAGGTCGATGAAGCGGTGCTGTTGAGCCTCGGAGAGGTCGCGCGGCTTCGAGCGCCCTGCTGCCGGCGGCCAGTGTTCCGGCGCACCGCCGGTGTCGGTGGGTGCGGGTAGCGTGAGCTCACGTGGGCAGTTGGGCCGACACCCGGGGGGACCGATGGAGAACGCGCCGGACCACGGCCGGACCGTGCGGAACGGTTCGCTCGCCATGATCGGCCTGGGGGTCCTGCTGTTCGTCCTCAGCCTGGTCTACCTGATACCGCACGACATGGGGGTGACGTCGGCTCTCCGCAGTCGCGGCGTCCACATGCCGGCGGTCGTCACCGAGTGCACTGAGGTGAGCGCGCCGCAGGACAACCCGGCGGGCAACGCCAACTGCCGGGTGCGGTTCACGACCTCCGAGGGGGCGTCCGTCGAGACCCGACTCGCCTACGTGACCGACACCGTCAAGGCCCGCGACACCGTGGCGGTGGTGTACGACCCCTGGCACACGGACGTCGCCGCCCTTGCTTCGAGCATCGGTTTCTGGAACTCACTGGGCCGGAACGCGCTCGATGTGGTCGCACTGGTGGCGTCTGTCGTCATGACCCTGCTGGGCCTCGCGGTCCATCTCGCGTACCGCCGGCTCACCCGGGCACGCAGGCGGCCCACCGCTCTTTAGGCGGTGAGGAGTGGGAAGTCGGCCCCGCCGATGTGGCCGTGCCGCGCTTGCCGCCAGTCGATGTAACTATTACAGTTACGACATGGAGAGGGGTGATGGGCGGCATGAGCGCGAACAGTAGGTTGACCGTCGCCGCGCACGCCCTGACCTGGATCGGGCTGTACCAGCGCCGTGGTCACGAGGTCGCGACCTCCGAGCAGATCGCGACGAGCGTCAACACCAACCCCGTGGTGATCCGCCGCCTGCTGGCCCAGCTGCGCAAGGCGGGCCTGGTCGACTCGCGAAGGGGTGCCGGGGCCGGCTGGACGCTGTCGCGGGACCTGTCGGCGATCACCCTGCTCGACGTCTACGAGGCGGTGGAGCCAGGGCCGATCTTCGCCCTGCACCCCGCCACGCCCGACCCCGAGTGCGTCGTGGGCCACGGCATCGCTCCGGTGATGGCCGCCGTCTACGACGGGATCGAGGCCACCCTCCGCCGGGAGCTGTCGGGAACCACGCTGGAGGATGTGCTGCGCGATGTGCTGAAGGCCGCCTAGCCTCGGCCGTGGCAGTGCTTCCTGCGCCGGTTTTTGCGCCCAAAAATGTAACAAGAATAGTTACGTCAAGATTCGGAGAATCTCATGGGACAGCTGGACAACAAGACCGCCCTCGTCACCGGCGCCTCCACCGGCATCGGCCTGGCCATCGCCCGCCGCTTCGCCGCCGAGGGGGCGACCGTCTACCTCACCGGCCGCCGTGAAGCCGAGCTGGCGGCCGCCGTCGAGCAGGTCGGCAGCCGGGGCATCGGCGTCCGGGGCGACGTGTCGAAGCTCGACGACCTCGACCGGCTCTTCGCCGAGATCACCGAACGCAGCGGCCGGCTCGACATCGTCGTGGCCAACGCGGGCCTCGGGGACTTCGGCCCGCTCGGCGAGATCACCGAGGAGGAGTACGACCACACCACCTCCGTGAACCTCAAGGGCACGGTGTTCACCGTGCAGAAGGCGCTCCCGCTGCTGTCGGCCGGCGCCTCGGTGATCCTGCTCTCGTCCAGTGCGGCCCTGCGCGGCGTCCCGGGTCTGGGCGTCTACGCCGCGACCAAGGCCGCGATCCGCAGCCTCGCCCGCACCTGGGCCACCGAACTCGCCGGTCGCGGCATCCGGGTCAACGCCCTCACCCCGGGCCCGGTCACGACCCCCGGCGCCGACGAGCTGCGGGCCGCGTCCCCCCAGGTCGATCAGGCCGTCGCCACGACCCCGCTCGGTCGCGTCGGCCGACCCGAGGAGGTCGCCGCCACCGCCCTCTACCTGGCCGGGGACCAGAGCTCCTTCACCACCGGCGCGGAACTGCTCGTCGACGGCGGCCTCACGCAGCTCTAGGGTTGTTCCGTCTCGGCACGGAACCTGAGCGGGGTGGAAAGGCGGAGTGGGAAGTCGGCCCAGCCGACTTCCCACTCCCTCACCGGACTTCGGTCAGCGGCACAGGGCCGTGTCCACGACGTTCTCGACGTGCTCCGAGCCGGCGGCGTCCGGCGGGACGGTGGTCACCGCGATGTTGACGGCGCGGCCGTCGTCCGTCGCCCCGCCCCGGGTCTCGTAGCCGGGGATGTCGCCGCCGTGGCCCCAGTAGACGCCGCCGCAGGACAGCGGTCGGCTGATGAGCCCCAGGCCGTAGGCGGCGCCGCTGTCGCCGATGGGGACGGTGGTGCGCATCTGGGCGAGCTGGGCCGGTTGCAGGAGGCGGCCGCCGAGGAGGGCGGTGAAGAACTGGTTGACGTCGGAGTTGGTGGAGATCATCTGGCCCGCCGCCCCGCCCGCGGAGGGGTCCAGCTCGGTGAAGTCGATCAGGTGCCCGTCGGTCGCGTCCTTGAGGTAGCCCTGGGGGTGGGCCTCGCGGATGGTCCGGTCGCCCTGGGCGGGGTAGTAGGTGTGCCGCAGGCCGAGGGGCTTGATGATGCGCTGGTCAATCTGTTCGGCGATGGGGCGGCCGGTGACCTTCTGGACGACCAGGCCGGCGAGCACGTAGTTGGTGCTGCTGTACTTGAAGCTCGCCCCCGGGGCGAAGTCGGCCTTGTGCTGGAAGGCGATGTCCAGCAGGTCGCGCGGCTCGAAGTACCGGTGCTGGATGGAGGGTTCGTCGATGTAGCCCTCGTAGTCCGGGAGCCCGCTGGTGTGCTGGAGGAGCTGGCGGACCGTGATGTGGCGCCCGTCGATGCCGTCGCCGCGGACCAGGCCGGGGAGGTAGGACTCGACGGGCTCGTCGAGCCCGATCTTCCCCTCGCCGACCAGCTGCAGCACGACCACCGCGGTGAACGTCTTGGTGTTGCTGCCGATCCGCACCTGGCCGTCGACCGGCACCTTCGCGCGGGTGGTGACGTCGCCGACCCCCGCGGTGTAGGTGCGGGTGCGGCCGTCACGGCCCTGGACGCCGGCCAGCGCGGCGGGCAGGCCGTCGTCACGGACCAGCGCGTTCAGCCCCTGCTGGACGGCGTCCGGGCGGGGGGCGGCGGCTGCCGTGGACGGTGCCAGGGCGGTGCCCGCGGTCATGAGGCCGACGGCCACCGCGGCCGCCGCCGCCACGACGACCCCGCGCCGACCGGCCTGCGGGCGCCGGGAGGAGAGCCGGGACGAACGCCGGGAAGAAGGCCGGGAGGAAAGCGGCTGCCACATCTGCTCACGCACGAGTCAACTCCGGTGCAATCAAGGGGAGGCCGGGAGGTCCTCCCCGGGTGTGATCGCCAGTCTGCTCGGGCGGCTCGTCGATGACCTCCCCCGACCGGGGGAGCACTTTCTCCCACGTTTCCGCGATGCGCACCGACCGCGCCGACCGTCCCGCACGCCGACCGCCCGCACGCCGACGCGGGGCCGGCCCGACGGGGGTGCGGGCCGGCCCCGCGGGCCTGGTCGGGCGGTCGTGATCGGCCCGGTCGTGATCGGCCCGGTCGTGATCGGCCGGTCGTGTTCAGCCGGTCGCGCCGACCGCTACTCGGTCAGCATCTTCTCGCCGGCGTCCGGCAGCTTGGCGCCGTTCTTGTCGAAGAACTGCCACGACGTCACCTTCTTGCCCGGCTGCTCGGGGACCACCAGCCGCTGGTACGGCGAGTCCCCGACGGCCTTCAGCCACGGCTCCATGACCGAGCCGTCCGACCAGGTCACCAGGACCTTGCCGACGTCCGGGCCGAGGGCCATCACGGCGAGCTTGATCGGGAGCGGACCGGGCGTGCCGGCCTTGTCCCGGGCGCCCATCAGGCCGCCGCTGAACGTGTCGGCCATCCGCGGGTCGACGTGGCCCGGCGCCGGGTAGCTGCCCGCGTTGTCGTACGGCTGGCGCACGTCGTCCAGGGTGACGTAGTCGTTCACGACGTCCTCGGTGGGCTGCCAGTACTGCTGGATGAACGCCTCCGTCGGCTTGTCGAGTGAGGAGTCGACGGCGTGGCGCTCCTCCCAGACGGCCACCGCCTGCTCGTACGCCCGCTCCTTCGGGGCGACCGGCCAGAGCGCCGTCCAGAGCTTCCACGTCTTGCCGTCGGGGGTGCTGCCCTGGGCCAGCGTCACCCGGACCGGGGTGAACGGATCCCGCTCGGCCGTCGCCGTGCCGGACGGCTGGGCGGCCGGACCGCCCCCGGTGCCGCCGCCGGGACCGCCGTTGGCCGGGACGAGCGACTGGGTGCCGCTGCTCGCGGGGGAACTGTGCAGACCCGCCATCGTCCCGCCGCCCAGCACCACCACGGAGGCCAGCGCGAGCGCGCCGACCACCGACCGGCGACGGCGCCGGATCCGGCGGCCGCCCGCCATGATGTCCGCCATCGGCGCCGGGCCGACCTTGGCCCCGGCCGCCACCTCCGCCAGGCCGAGCCCGACCCACACGTCGCCGTCGTCGCCCGCCGCGCCCATGCCGACCGTCCCGCCGTTGCCACCCGCGCTCATACCGCACCTCCGATGCTCGTCATGCCCTTGATTTCCTTCAGCGCTGCGGCCCCCCGCAGTCTCGCGATCCCCTTGGCCGCGTGGCTGCGCACGGCTCCGGCCGAGCAGCCCATCGCCTCGGCGGCCTGACTGTCGCTCAGGTCCTCCCAGTACCGCAGCACCACGGCCTCGCGCTGGCGGGCCGGCAGGGCGGCCAGCGCCGTCATCAGCGCGCCGCGCTGGTCGGAGCGGGCGTAGCAGTCCTCCGCCCCGGCCTCGTCCGGTACCGCGTACACCAGCAGCTCCGGCGCGCGGCGGCGCCAGCGGCGGGCGTGTTCGTTCACCAGGATCCGCCGCACGTAGCTGTGCGGATCGCCGGCCCGTCGCACCTTCGCCCAGGCCGCGCAGGCCTTCTCCGCCGCGGACTGCACCAGGTCCTCGGCCGCGTACTGCTCCCCGGCCAACAGGTACGCCGTCCGCAGCAGCCGTGGCCAGGCCCCGACGATGAACGCCTGGAACTCCTCGTCCCGGTCGGTCTTCGTGCCTCCCATGAGCACCTCCTCACCCACCTAGAGCCCGGAAGCGGCCCAAAGCGCTTACTCCCGCCGATCACCAAACCGGTTGGCGTCCCCCGGGGGCGTCGATACGATCCGCGGATGATCCTCTCCCATGACGTATCTCATGACCTGCCGGGCAACCGCCCCACCGTGGTGCTGCTGCACTCGTCCGTGTGCGACCGGAGGATGTGGGACCCGCAGTGGCAGGGGCTGGTCGACGCGGGCTACCGGGTGATCCGGGGCGACTTCCGGGCCTTCGGCGACACGCCGCCGGCCGACGCCCCGTACAGCGACGCGCAGGACGTGCTGGCGCTCCTCGACCACCTGGGCGTCGAGAGCACCGCGCTGATCGGCGCCTCGTACGGGGGGAAGGTCGCCATGGACGTGGCGGCGCTGCGCCCCGGGGCCGTCACCGCGCTGGCCCTGCTCTGCTCCGGGGCGTCCGGGCACGTCGCCGGTGACGCCCTGATGGCCTTCGCCGCGCGGGAGCGGGAACTCCTCGCGACCGGGGACGTGGAGGGCGCCGTCGAGCTCAACGTCGAGAGCTGGCTGGGCCCGGAGGCGGGCGACGAGGCCCGCGAACTCGTCCGCCGGATGCAGCGGCGTGCCTTCGAGGTGCAGGCGGACGCCGAGGTCGGCCCCACCGACGACGAAGCGGACCTCTCCCGGATCACGGCGCCCTGCCTGGTCGTGACCGGCGGCCACGACCTGGACGACTTCCGGCAGATCGCCGACTCCTTGGCGACCCGGATCCCCGGTGCCCGCCGGCTCGAACTGCCCTGGGCCGGCCACTTCCCCGGCCTGGAGCGGCCCGAGGAGACCTTCGAGTTGCTCACCGGATTCCTCCGCGAGACGGCGTAGGAGCCCCGAGCAGCGCTGCCTCAGCCGGCGGAGCCGCGCCGGCCGGGCCGGGGCGGGTCTGGGCAGGCCGGGTCGGGGGAGGACGGAGCGGGACAGGCTTGGCCGGGGCAGGCCGCGTCGGGATCGTCCAGCAGCAGCTCCAACAGCGGTACGGCCGCCTCCAGTCGGCGGCACTGCTGCGGGGTGAGCCGCGTGCTGCGGCGGGCCAGCAGAGCGGAGCGCTCCCGGCGGATCCGGGTGATCGCTGCCAGGCCGGCCGGGGTGAGTTCGAGCAACTGGGAGCGGCCGTCCAGCGGGTCGGGGGTCTTGGCGATCAGGCCGTCGGCGGTCAGCGGGGCGATCGTACGGAGCACGGACGGCACGGCCACTCCCTCCCGCGCGGCGAGTTCGCCGAGCCGCAGCGGGCCGTGCACCTCCACCCGGGCCAGGGCGGAGAGTTGGGCGACGGTGAGGTCCTGGCCGCCGGAGGCGCGGGCCATCTGCCGGTTGAGCCGGCCGATCGCCAGCCGCAGCCGGACGAGGGCCTCGGCGGAGAGACCGGCCCCGGCTCCGCTGTGGCTCCCGGCCCCGGTGTCGGCATCGGGGTCGGTCACGGTGTCGGCGTCAGTCACGGCGTCGGTGTCAGTCACGGTGTCGGCGTCGGTCGCGGCATCGCGCCCGGTCATGGCCTGCGGGCCTTTCCGTGCGGTGCGGGCCGGTTCGCGCCGGGCCGTCCGGCGGCCTCGCCCGCGCCCGGCCGGGGGCGGCGGGGGCGCCGCGGCCCGGTCCGCTCGCGCACCAGCGAGGCCGCCGCGGCGACCAGCGACATGGCGATCGCCAGCCAGAACACCACGACCAGGCCGTCGTGGAAGGGGCCCGAGATCAGTTGCGGGAAGAACTCCCGGCCGGTCAGCGTCCGGGCGTTGGCCGCCGGGAGCATGCCGAGCACGTGCGGGCCCAGCAGCTGCTGGATCGGGTTGTAGCCGAGGAACGCGGCGAAGAGCGTGCCGACCGGTGGCAGCGAGGCGATGGTGTGCGCGTCGGCGGCGGGCACGCCCTGCGAGGTCAGCCCGGCGGTGAGGGTGTGCGGCAGCGAGCCGGCCAGGCCGGCCACCATCAGGGAGAAGAAGACGCCGATCGAGAGCACCATGCCGGCGTTCTGGAAGGTGGCCCTCATGCCGGAGGCGGCGCCGCGGGCCTCGGCCGGCACGCTCGACATGATCAGCGAGGTGTTGGGGGCCGCGAACAGGCCGCCGCCCAGGCCGTTGAGGAACACCAGGACGGCGAACCACGGGTAGCCGAAGTCGGTGGGCAGGAGCAGCAGTCCGGCGAAGGACAGGGCCATCACCACCAGCCCGCCGGAGGCGAACAGCCGGGCCCCGGCCCGGTCGGAGAGGTAGCCCGAGACCGGCCCGGCGGCCAGGAAGCCGACGGTCAGCGGGACGAGGTAGATGCCCGCCCACAGCGGGGTGTCGGCGTAGTCGTAGCCGTGCAGCGGCAGCCAGATGCCCTGGAGCCAGATGATCAGCATGAACTGGAGGCCGCCGCGGGCGATCGAGCCCAGCAGGGTGGCCGCGTTGCCGCCGGCGAAGACCGGGTCGCGGAACAGCGCCAGCGGGAACATCGGCTCGGCGACCCTGGACTCGACCAGGCAGAAGGCGATCAGCAGCGCCACACCGCCGAACAGCCCGCCCAGCACCCAGGGGCTGGTCCAGCCCATGGTGTGGCCGCCGTAGGGCTGGATGCCGTAGGTGATCGCGGCGAGCAGGGCGGTCAGGCCGACGGCGAAGGTGATGTTGCCCCACCAGTCGATCCGGGCGGGCCGCCGTACGCCGGTCTCGCGCAGCGACCGGTAGGCCCAGACCGTGCCGAGGATGCCGATCGGCACGTTGACCCAGAAGATCGACCGCCAGTTCCACTCGGCCAGCAGCCCGCCCAGCACCAGGCCGATGAAGGAGCCGGCGATGCCCGCGACGATGTTCACCCCCAGCGCCATGCCGCGCCGGTGGGCGGGGAACGCGTCGGTGATGATCGCGGCCGAGTTGGCCATCAGCATCGAGCCGCCGATCGCCTGCACCACCCGCCAGCCGATCAGCCACAGCGCGCCCGGCCCGCCGTGCAGCGGGTCGAGGGAGAGGGCCACCGAGGTGAGGGTGAAGATCAGGAAGCCGGCGTTGTAGATCCGCACCCGGCCGTGGATGTCGCCCAGCCTGCCGAGGGTGACCACCAGGACGGCGGTGACCAGCATGTAGCCCATCAGCATCCACAACAGGTAGCTGACGTTGCCGGGTTGGAGCGGGTCCAGGCCGATGCCGTTGAAGATCGCGGGGAGGGAGATCAGGACGATCGAGGCGTTGATGGTGGCGATCAGGGTGCCGAGAGTGGTGTTGGAGAGTGCGACCCACTTGTACCGCGGATGGTCCGCCGCCACGGCCCCGCGGACCGTGCGGACGCGCCTGCCTCTGCCGTTGTTCGGGATCTTCGTCGCCACCGCTGCCCCCAGGTGAGTGGCAGGCCGGGGGCCGCCAGTCGGAGAGTACTTCGATAGCTTTCGCTAACTAACGATAGTCCGACCATCCTGCTGCCGATACCCCGCAGGCATCCCGGGGGCCGCCACCGGCCACCGGCGGCCGGCCACCGACCGTCGGTGGCCGGCCGCCGGCGGCCCGCTCCCGCGCGGCCGGGGCCCGACGGCCGGCTCGTACGCACAGGCTCACGTCCGGCGGCCCCTGCTTTCCGACGCGGCGCATACACATTTCCGCCACATTCCCGCGGTGCTGCGCCGCCCTTTCGTGGCGCCGGATGTCCGAATTGCCTGACCGGGGCGGCTTCGTGTCGAATTCCTTGACATGACCACCTTCTCATTTTCGTCTGCCACAAGTAAAACTTCGCAAAGAATGGCTCTCCGCAGGGGGGTCGCTGACCTGCGCAATCAACATATTGTTGCAGCTCAGAGGCCTGATGATCACCCTTCGCCATACGGGTGTAACCGGTCGTGTCCGCGCCGACCGGCATTCCGCAGGAGTACGGTTCCGGAGGAATCGCCGGGCGTGCTCGCGAGTAAAGTCGAGCAGCCTTGCGGGACTATTCGCCATGCCGTGGAAAGACGTACCGGGAATTGGTGCGAAGTATGGGTCAGAAAAAGGGTGAGCCGGGGGCCTCGGAGGCCGCCCGCCCGATATCCCTCAAGTTAGCCGTCGAAGTCCTGCGCGGCGTCGCGCAGGTGGACTTCATGCCGTCCGCCGTCTGCGGCCTGTTCTTCGTGGCCGCACTCTTCGCGGCCGGCTGGCGCTACGGCGTCTACGGCCTGCTCGGCAGCGCCGTCGGCACTGCCGTCGCGTACGGCCTGCGGTTGGCGCGCGACGCCGTCGAGGCCGGGCTGCACGGTTACAACGGCTGCCTCGTGGCGCTGGGGTGCGCGGTGTTCCTCGGCCCCGACCACCCCGCCACCGTCGCGGCGGCCGTCCTCGGCGCCGTCGTCGCCGTGGTGGTCACCGCGGGCCTCGGCGCGGTGCTCGACACCTGGAAACTGCCCGCGCTCACCGCGCCGTTCTGCCTGGTCGCCACCGCGACGACGGCCGCGGCGCCCGGCTTCCGCCACCTGTGGCACGGCACCGGCGCCCCGACCGCCCTGGCCGGGCCGGCCGCCGGCCCGACCGGGCTGACCTGGGACCAGCTGTGGCACGGGTTCTTCGCCAACATCGGCCAGATCTTCTTCATGCCCCAGTGGTACGTCGGCCTGCTGTTCCTGGCAGGCATCTTCGCGGCCAGCCGCCCGGCCGGCCTGCTGGCCTGCGCGGGCAGTGCGACCGGGCTGCTCACCGCCTGGACGCTCGGCGCGCCCGCCGACGCCGTCGGCCAGGGGCTGCTCGGGTACAGCGGGGTGCTCGTCGCGATGGCGCTGTGCGGCGTGTTCGTCGCCCCCGGCGGGTGGAGCGCGGCCTACGCCGTCCTCGGCGCGGCCGCCGCCACCGTCCTGACCCCGGCGCTGGCCGCCGCCACCGTGCCGTTCGGCGGCCACGCCTTCACCTGGCCGTTCGTCCTGACCACCATGCTGTTCCTGGCGGCGGTGCCGGCCATTCCCCGGCTGCGCAGGGTCTGACCGGGTTTCGGTAGTCCGAATTCCCGCTCGTGACAGGCGTGTTCATTCGGAGTTCCTGCGGAGTTCCCTCGGAAAGGAAGAGTGATTCCCGTGAATCTCGCCCCGCGTGAGATGGACAAGCTGTACATCTACGTTGTGGCCGATCTGGCCCGCAAACGCCGCGACCGCGGTGTGAAACTGAACTACAGCGAGGCCTGCGCGCTGATCAGCGAGGCGATCATGGAGGGCGCCCGGGACGGGCGCACCGTCGCCGAGTGCATGGAGATCGGCAAGCAGGTCGTCAGCGGCGAGGACGTCATGCCCGGCGTCCGCGAGATGCTGCCGCTGCTCCAGGTCGAGGCCGCGTTCCTGGACGGCACCAAGCTGGTCTCCTGCCACGACCCGGTGGGTGCCTGAGCCATGACCGTACGTCAGGCGGAAGCGGCGACCGGTCCGACGCCGGCGCCGACCTCGGCCCCGCCGCCCGCCGCCACGGTGGTGCTGGCCGGCGGGCACGAGAGCGACGGCGGCCGGGACCTGGCCGCCCTGGTGGAGCGCGAGCCCGCCGTCCACGCCGCGGCCGCCGCCGGCCGGGCGCTCGGCGAGGCCGTCCGCTCGGCGCTGGCCGCCACCGACGGCCCGGTGTGTGTCGTCCCGATGACGCTGGGCCGCGACCCGAAGCTGGTGGCCGACACCGCCCGGGCGCTGCGCTGGCTGGCAGCAGGGGAGGGGCGCGGACGACTCGCCCTGACCGGGGCGTTCGGCGGCAAGGACCACCTCGTCGGCTGGCTGCGGGCCGCGGCCTCCGCCGCCCCCGGGTCCGACGGCGCCGTGCTGGTCACCGCCCCGGCGGCCGGCCCGTTCGAGGACGCGGACCTGTTCCGGATCGCCCGGCTGGTCCGCCAGTACGGCCACCACCGCTGGGTCGAGGTGGCCTTCGCGGGCGGCGACCCCGACCTCGCCGAGGGCGCCGAACGCTGCCGGCTGCTCGGCGCCCGCGAAGTGACGGCCGTACCGGCCTCGTTCGGACCGGCGCTGCGCACCGAACTGCCCGGGGTGCGGGACGGCGGGCCGCTGCTGCGGTCGTCCGCGATCGCCGGCGTCGTCGCGGCCCGCACCGCGGCGGCCCTGCACCTGCTCGGCCACGGCGAGGACGGCATCCTGGCCGGCCTCGACGCCGAGCACGGGCACGGCTACGCCCACAGCCACGGCCCCGGCGGGGACCACTCGCACGGCCACGGCCCCGGTGCCGCCGACGGACACACCCACGGCCACACACATCACTGAACCGACAGAGAGGAAGGGCCCGCCATGTCTGGTGGCGCCACGTACCTGTACGGCGACGACCCGGTGGAGATCAACGCCGGTCGCGCCCAGGTCACCATCACGGTCAGCAACACCGGCGACCGGGCGATCCAGGTCGGCTCGCACTACCACTTCTTCGAGGTCAACCGCGCCCTCGACTTCGACCGCAACGCCGCCTACGGCAAGCACCTGGACATCCCGGCCGGCACCGCCGTCCGCTTCGAGCCGGGCGACACCAAGGACGTCACGCTCGCCGAGTTCGGCGGCCACGGCCGCCTGATCGGCTTCAGCAACCTCGTCGACGGCGGCATCAGGTCGGCCGACACCCGCGCCCGGGCGATCGACCGGGCGATCGCCCTCGGGTTCAAGGGCACCAACCTCGACCACAAGGAAGGCGACCGCTGATGGCCACGCTGTCCCGCAAGCAGTACACCGATCTCTTCGGGCCCACGGTCGGTGACCGCTTCCACCTCGCCGACACCAACCTCGTCGTCGAGATCGAGAAGGACTTCAACCAGGGCCACTACGGCGACGAGGCCGTCTACGGCGGCGGCAAGGGCATCCGCGACGGCATGGCCCAGGACCCGGCCGCCACCTCCGCCCAGGGCGCGCTGGACCTGGTGATCACCAACGTCGTCGTGATGGACGCCGTCCTCGGCGTGGTCAAGGGCGACATCGGCGTCAAGGACGGCTTCATCACCGCCGTCGGCAAGGCCGGCAACCCGCACACCCAGAGCGGCGTGCACCCCCAGCTGGTCATCGGCCCCGGCACCGAGGTGATCTCCGGCGAGCACCTGATCGCCACCGCCGGCGGCATCGACACCCACATCCACTTCATCGCCCCGCAGCAGGTGCAGGAGGCGCTGAGCAACGGCATCACCACCCTCATCGGCGGCGGCACCGGCCCCTCCGACGGCACCAACGGCACCACCTGCACCCCCGGCCCGTGGAACATCCACCGGATGTACCAGGCGGTCGAGGACCTCCCGGTCAACGTCGGACTCCTCGGCAAGGGCAACGGCTCGCTGCCCGGCGCCCTGCGCGAGCAGGTCGAGGCCGGCGTCTGCGGCCTCAAGGTGCACGAGGACTGGGGCAGCACCCCCGCCGCCATCGACAGCGCGCTCGGCGTCGCCGACGAGTACGACGTCCAGGTGGCCATCCACACGGACACCCTCAACGAGGGCGGCTTCTTCGAGGACACCCTCTCCGCCATCGACGGCCGCACCATCCACACCTTCCACACCGAGGGCGCGGGCGGCGGCCACGCCCCCGACATCATGCGGATCGCCGGCGAGCCCAACGTCCTGCCGTCCTCCACCAACCCCACGCTGCCCTACACCGTCAACTCGGTCGACGAGCTGCTGGACATGGTGATGGTCTGCCACCACCTCAGCCACGACATCCCCGAGGACGTCTCCTTCGCCGACTCCCGGGTCCGCGCCGAGACGATCGCCGCCGAGACCGTCCTGCACGACGAGGGCGTCATCTCGATCTTCTCCTCGGACTCGCAGGCGATGGGCCGGATCGGGGAGTCCTTCACCCGCGCCTTCCAGACCGCCCACCACTGCAAGGACCAGCGCGGCAAGCTCGACGGCGACACCGAGCGCAACGACAACTTCCGCGTCCTGCGCTACCTCGCCAAGCTCACCATCAACCCGGCCATCGCCTCCGGCACCGCCGACCACATCGGCTCGCTGGAGAGCGGCAAGCTCGCCGACATCGTGCTCTGGCCGATCAACTCCTTCGGCGCCAAGCCCAAGATGGTCATCAAGGGCGGCGTCATCAACTGGGCGCTGATGGGCGACCCGAACGCCTCGCTGCCCACCCCGCAGCCGGTCTACTACCGCCCGATGTACGGCGCGCTCGGCCGGGCCAAGCAGGCCACCCGGGTCTCCTTCATGTCGCAGGCCGCCATCGACCTCGGCGTCCCGGCCCGACTCGGGCTGGACAGCCGGGTCCTGCCCGTGCGGCGCTGTCGCTCGGTCGGCAAGCAGCACATGGTCCGCAACGACGCGCTGCCGAAGATCGCCGTCGACCCGGAGACCTACAAGGTCACCCTGGACGGCGAGCCGGCCACCATCGAGCCCGCCCGCGAACTCCCGCTCAACCACCTGTTCTACCTCGCGTGAGCCGCTCTCCAGGGCCCGGTTCGTCGGGGCTCGGTACTTCGGGGCCCGGTTCGTCGGGGCTCGCCTCTCCCGGGCTCGGGGGAGGCCTGGACGCCCTGCTGGTCAGCCTCCAGCTGACCGACTCCGCCTTCCCCAGCGGCTTCTACACCCTCTCGCACGGCCTGGAGGGCTACGCACAGGCCAAGGCCGTCACCCCGGACACCATGCCCGACCTGCTCACCGACCTGCTGCGCCACTCGGTCGGCCCCGGCGACGCCACCGCGCTCGCCCTCGCCCACGGCGCCGCCCGGGCCGGCGACTGGGGCCTGCTGGTCGACGTGGACCAGCGGCTGCACGCCACCAAACTCAACCGCGAGCTGCGCCTGGCATCCACCCGGACCGGGCGTCAACTCCTCGACATCGCCCGGGAGTCGATCGGCGGCGAACCGCTGGACCGGTACGCCGAACTGGTCGCCGCCAAGCAGGCCCCCGGCTCCCAGCCGGTGGCCGCCGGAGTCGCCTACGCCTCCGCCGCCGTGCCCGTCGACCAGGCCGTCGCCAGCGACCTGTTCGCCTTCTGCACCAGCTTCGTCGGCGCCGCCCTGCGGTTGCGGCTGACCGACCACCGCAAGGCGCAGGTGGTGCTGCGGGCCGCCGCGCCGGTGATCGAGGAGACCGTACGGGCCGCCCTCGCCCGGGAGTTGGAAGACCTGGGCGGGTGCGTGCCGGTCGCGGACGCGATGTCCGGGCGGCACGAACGGGCCGAGGCCCGGCTGTTCGCCAGCTGAACCGCGTCCGGGAGGTGCGGGCGGGCGCCGGAGTGTCGCAGCTCCCGTTCCTCCCGGACGCAGAACCAACGTCACACCGCATCAGAAGGAGACAGCAATGACCGAGAACGTGCTCCGCGTGGGCATCGGCGGGCCGGTCGGCTCCGGCAAGACGGCGCTCATCGAGGCCCTCGTCCCGGTGCTGATCGCCAACGGCCACCGCCCGGCCGTCATCACCAACGACATCTACACCCAGGAGGACGCGCAGCACGTGCGTCGCACCCTGGCCGGCGTCCTCGACCCCGAGCGGGTCGTCGGCGTCGAGACCGGCGCCTGCCCGCACACCGCCGTCCGGGACGACCCGACGATGAACCTCGCGGCCGGCGCCGAGATGCTGGAGCGCTTCCCCGACGTCGACACCCTGCTGTTCGAGTCCGGTGGCGACAACCTCACGCTGACCTTCAGCCCCGTCCTGGTCGACCTCTTCCTCTTCGTCCTGGACACCGCCGAGGGCGAGAAGATGCCCCGCAAGCGCGGCCCGGGCATCACCGAGTCCGACCTGCTGGTCATCAACAAGATCGACATCGCCCAGTACGTCCGCGCGGACCTCGGCATCATGGAGTCCGACGCCCACCGCGTCCGCGAGGGCGGGCCGGTCGTGCTCACCAACTGCCTCACCGGGCACGGGCTGGACGAGATCGCCACCTTCCTGGAGACCTTCCGCAAGGTCCCGGCATGACCGTCACGGTGGCCGCGGGGGAAGCGGCTGCGGGGGAGGCCGCCGTGCCCCGGCTCGATCCGCGGCACTACGAGCCGGCCCGCGTCCCGTACGC
The DNA here is from genome assembly GCF_040685715.1 of Kitasatospora sp. NPDC088264. Lineage (NCBI taxonomy): Bacteria > Bacillati > Actinomycetota > Actinomycetes > Kitasatosporales > Streptomycetaceae > Kitasatospora > Kitasatospora sp. NPDC088264. The sequence goes on along the minus strand of NZ_JBFBIR010000001.1, from coordinate 373,750 downwards.
CGTCCGCCGGTACGCCGGGACGCCCGACACCCTGGGTGTCGGGCGCCCCGGCAAGGTCGGCCTGCTGGAGCTGGCCTTCGAACGGATCGGCGAACGCACCGAACTCACCGGCCACTACCAGAAGTCGCCGCTGCAGATCATGCGCCCGCTCTACTTCGACCCGGCCCGCCCGGACCTCGCCGTCACCTTCCTGATGTCCACCGGCGGCGGCATCCTCCAGGCCGACCGGCTCCGCACCGACCTGCGCTGCGGCGCCGACACCGCGACCCACCTCACCACCCAGGCGGCCACCAAGGTCTACCGGATGGAGTTCGACTACGCGACGCAGCTGGTCAACCTGGACGCCGGCCCCCGCGCCTACGTCGAGTACCTGCCCGAGCCCGTCATCCCCTTCGTCGATTCCCGGCTCTACCAGCGCACCGTCCTCACCGTCGACCCCACCGCCACCGTGCTGGCCGGCGAGACCGTCCTCGCCGGCCGCCTCGCCCGGGGCGAGCGCAACGCCTACCAGGTGTTCGCCTCCGACCTCGAAGTGCGGCGCCCCGACGGCCAGTTGATCGCCCTCGACACCGTCCGGCTGGAGCCCCTGGAGGCCGGCGTGACCGGCCCGGCGGTCCTGGCCGGCCACGACGTCATGGCCAGCCTCTACGTCGTCACGCCGCTCGCCCCCGCCGCGCAGGTCGCCGACACCCTGCACGAGGCCCTGGCCGGCAGCGGCCTGCTCCACGGCGTCAGCGTCCTCCCGCACGACAGCGGCGCCTGGCTCCGCCTGCTCGGCTCCGACACCCGCGCCTGCGCCGCCGCCCAGCGCACCGCCTGGGACGCCGTCCGCCGGCTCCTCATCGGCGCCCCGGCTCCGGCCCTGCGCAAGACCTGACCCCGCTCCGCACCTCCCCGTACCTCCCCGCACCTCCCCGAAGCGCCCCGGCGCCTCGGGGAGGGGGCGCGAGGGGGCGAGGGGGCGAGGGGGCGAGGGCGGCCCCGGATGCAGCCGGACCGGCCTGGTCGCAGCATGGAACCGGAGGCTCTCATGCACCGACCCACGTTCGGACCTTCCCCACCCGACCCCGCATCCGGCGGCCCGGCATCCGGCGCGGCAGTCGATCCCGCCCCCGTCCCCGCCCCCGGTCCGGGGCCGGGACGCCAGAGCCGGGGCGGTCTGCGATCCGGCTCGGTCTTCCTCTCGTTCGTGCCGTGGATCGTGTTCGACGTCATCGCCGGGCCGAGCACCTGGAAACTGGCGGCCCTGACGGCGCTGGTCGCCGCGCTCGTCCTCGCCGTACCGGACGCGCGCCACCATGCGCTCAAGGTGCTCAGCATCGTCGGCGTGGCCTTCTTCGCCGTGCTCTGCGTGCTGGGCCTGGCGCTCGACCGGCACAGCCTGATCTGGCTGGAGACCTACGCGCAGGTGCTGTCCAGCGGCGTGCTCGCGGTGGTGGCCCTGGGGTCGCTGGCGTTCACACCGTTCACCGAGCAGTACGCCCGGGAGTCCACGCCGCCGGAGGTCTGGGGTACGCCGCGGTTCCAGCGCACCAACCGGTTGCTGACCGCGCTCTGGGGCGCGGTCTTCCTGATCACCGCGCTCCTGGGGCTGGCGGCCCTGCACGTCGGCTCGGCGAAGGACTGGCTGACCTGGGTCATCCCGGTGATCCTGCTGGTGCTGGCGTTCCGGATCACCCGTTGGTACCCCGAGCACGTGCGCGAACAGGCCCGGCGCGGTCGGTGAGCAGCACACCCGGGGGGCGTCCGGGCGCCGCGGCGGCGGGATTCACCCGGTCGGGTGGATCCGGTGGGACCGCTCCCGGACGGGCGAGGGCCGGCTGGATAGTGAGGAGGCAGTCGCATTCCTCGCTGTTCGCGTTCTCAACTCGCTTCAAGGGGAGGACACATGGTCGGTACGGCGCACCGGAGCACCGGTGTGGAGGGGGTGGAGGGCGGTGTCGGTCTGACGGCTCTCCTGGTCGCCGCGGCGCGCGCGATCGAGACCCACCGGCACGACACCCTGGCGCAGGACGTCTACGCGGAGCACTTCGTGCTCGCCGCGCCGGCGTCCGCGGGCTGGCCGGTCCGGATGCACCAGGTGCCGGACGGGGATGCGAACCCGCTGTGGGGGCGGTTCGCGCGTTACTTCGGCCTGCGGACGAGGGTCCTCGACGACTTCCTGCTCCGGTCGGTGCACGCGGGCGCCCGCCAAGTGGTCCTGCTCGGCGCCGGGTTGGACACGCGGGCGTTCCGGCTCGACTGGCCTCCCGGCTGCACGGTCTTCGAGGTCGACCGGGAGGGCGTACTGGCCTTCAAGCACGGGGTGCTCGGAGGGCTGTCGGCCTCCCCGAAGGCGGCGCGCGTACCGGTCGTCGCCGACCTGTGCGCCGACTGGGCCGGAGCGCTGACCGAGGCCGGCTTCGACGCGGCCGTACCGAGCGTCTGGCTGGCGGAGGGGTTGCTCTTCTACCTGCCCAACGGTGTCGAGACGCAACTCATCGACACGGTCGACCGGTTGAGTGCGGGCGGCAGTGCCATGGCGTACGAGGTCAAGCTGGAGAAGAGCCTGTTGGAGTACCGCGAGAGCCCGCTCTACACCTCGACGAAACACCAGATCGGCATCGACCTGCTCGATCTGTTCGACGGAGAGCCGCGGCCCGACTCCGCGGGCGCCCTGGCCGGCAAGGGCTGGATCACCTCGGTCCACACCCCCTTCGACTTCACCCACCAGCACGGTCGCGGCCCCCTGCCCGAGCCGAACGACGCACTGGAGGGCAACCGCTGGGTGTTCGCGCACAAGCCCCGGGTGTAGGTGCAGGAGGGCGGAGCGCCTCGCTCAGCGGGCGCTCCGCTCCGGGATCAGGACGGGTTTGACCACCCGGCCCGCGTCGCAGTCGCGTTCGGCCTCGTTGATGGCGGCGAGCGGGTACCGGCGGATCAGCTGGTCGAAGGGGAACCGCCCGGCCTGCCACAGCCGGGTCAGCCGGGGGATCAGCAGCGCCGGCACCGCGTCCCCCTCGCAGATGTGCGAGATCCGCCGGCCCCGGTCCAGTGTCCCCGGATCGAGCGACAGCGCGGTGCGGAGCCGGGCCACCAGCCCGAGGTGGCCGGTCGGGCGCAGGGCCCGGAGCGCCTCGTTGATCAGCGGGCCGGAGGCCGTGGTGTCCAGCGCGTACTGGGCGCCACCGTCGGTCAGCCGCTGGATCCGCTCGGCCAGGCCGGGCCGGGGGACAAGGCCGGGCCGGGAGGCCAGGTCGGGCCCGGAGGCGTGGTCGGCCGGTCCGGCGCGCAGCGGGATCGCGCCGAACCGCTCGGCGAGGTTCAGCCGTTCGGTGTAGCGGTCGACGGCCACGGCCACCGCCCCGGCGGCCGTGGCCGCCATCACCGCGGCGAGGCCAACCGCCCCCGCGCCGAGGACCAGGACGGTGTCGCCGGGGCCGGCGCCGAAGGAGTTGAACACCGCCCCGGCACCGGTCAGGAAGCCGCAGCCGAGGGGCCCGAGCAGGTCGACGGGCAGCGAGCGGTCGACCCGGACGGCGTTGCGCGCCGGAACCATCGCGTACTCGCCGAACGAGGACTGGCCGAACCACCGGGGGGCCAGCTCGCCCCCGGCCGCGTCGGTGAACCGCGCCGCCTCCTCCTCGCGCCCGCCGAAGAGGTTGAGCGCGGCGAAGGAGTCGCAGTAGGCGGGGGCCGCACCCAGGCAGTTCCGGCAGTGTCCGCACGAGTCGAAGCTCAGCACGACGTGGTCGCCGACGCTCAGCCCGGTGCCCGGGCCGCCGGTCTCCACCACGACCCCGGCCCCCTCGTGCCCGAGCACCGCAGGCAACGGCGAGCGGCCCGCCGAACGCCGGACCGCGAGGTCGGTGCGGCACATCCCGCAACCCGCGATCCGCACCAGCACCTCGCCGTCGGCCGGCCCCCCGTTCAGGACCACCTCCTCGACGACGAACCCGCCCTCGTACGAGCGCAGTACCGCCGCGTCGAACCTCATCGTCACGCCTCCTCCGGATCGTCAAGCCTCCTCAGGCCGGTGCACGACGAACGGCCTGAGGTTCCCGTAGAGCCCCCACGGCCCGCCCGCGACGCCGACACCGCTGTCCTTGATGCCCGCGAAGGGCTGGGCGAGGGACAGCTCGGCGTGGTGGTTGATCCACGCCGTCCCGCACTCCAGCCGGTCGGCCACCACCTCGGCCCGGTCGAGGTCCGTCCCCCACACCGAGCCGCCCAGCCCGAATCCGGTGTCGTTGGCCGCCTCGACGGCCTCGTCGACGCTCCGGTACGGCAGCACCGGCAGGACCGGGCCGAACTGCTCCTCCGTCACCACCGGACTGTCGGAGGGGACGTCGGCCAGCACCGTCGGGGCGAAGAAGTAGCCCGGCCGGTCCAGCCGGTGGCCACCGGCCGCGGCCCGGGCGCCGTCCGCCAGGGCCCGGGCCGTGTAGCGCTCGACCCTGGCCAGCTGGGGGGCGTTGTTGACCGGCCCCAGCTGGGTGCCCGGGTCGAGTCCGGCGCCGACGACGACGCTCTTCGCCCGCTCCGCGAGGGCCTCGACCACGTGGGAGTGGAGCCGGGCCGGGGCGTAGACGCGCTTGACCGCCATGCAGACCTGCCCGCAGTTGCGGAACGCCGCCCAGAACAGCCGGTCCGCGATCCGGTCCACGTCCACGTCGTCCAGCAGGACGGCGGCGTCGTTGCCGCCCAGCTCCAGGGTGACCCGGGCGAGCGAGACGGCCGCGCCCGCCGCGACGGCCCGTCCGGTGGGGACCGAGCCGGTGAAGGTCACGTGGCGGATCCCCGGGTGGGAGGCGAGCCGGGCGCCGAGGGGTTCGCGGCCGGTGACGATCGTCAGGACGCCCTCGGGGAGGGCGGTGGCGAGGACGGACCCCAGCAGCCGGGTGGCGAGGGGGGTGAACGGGGAGGGCTTGAGCACCATCGTGTTGCCCGCGGCGAGCGCGGGCGCGAACTTCGCCGCCGCGAGCTGGAGCGGGAAGTTCCACGGGACGATCGCGGCGACCGGCCCCAGCGGCCGCCAGTGGATCTCGCTGCGCACCGGACGGCCGTCCGCGATCGGCTGTGGCCCGGGGGCCAGGTCGGCGAAGTAGCGCAGGCGGGCCGCCGTCCGGGCGACCTCGGCGGCCGACTCGGCCAGGGGTTTGCCCTGTTCCCGGGTGAGCAGCGGGGCGAGGTCGGCTCCGGCCGCCTCCACGGCGTCGGCTGCCGCGCGCAACGCGGCGGCGCGGGCGGCGGGGTCGGCCCGCCAGCTGCGCCAGGCCTCGTGGGCCCGGCCGACGACGGCGTCCAGCGCGTCCGGCTGCTGGTCGGGGGCCTCGGCGAAGGCCTTGCCCGTCGCCGGGTCGACGACGGCGAAGCGACCGCCGTCGGGCCCGGGCGGGCGGCCGGGCCGGCTCGCCGGCCTGCCGGGGGTCAACTCGCGGCGGTGACGACGGCCGCGTGGTCCCGGGCGTGCCGGTCCATCTCCGCCCGGAAGTCGGCCACCAGCTGCGGCCGGATCCTTCCGGCGGTGCGGTCGCCGCCCTCGCAGACGGCCCCGCGCACTCCCACGATGTCCGTGCCGATACGGGTCAGCGTGCCGAGGTCCGCCGCCTTGACGCTGCCCGCGAGCGCGGCGAGCAGATCGGCTTCGTGGGCCAGCCGGACGAACTCCGCGCAGACCTCGGGCGGAACGTGGTCGAACAGCCTGGTCCCGTCCTTGATCGCGGTGTCGAGCATGGCCGCGTCGGAGCCGGAGCGACGGGCGATGTCGGGCAACGCGAGCGGGTTGACGCAGCCGATCCGGTGGGCGTCGGCGTAGCCCGAGGCGACGACGAACGCGTCCGGCCGGTAGTCCTTCACGGCCCGGACGACCCCTCGCATGACGTCGACGGCCTGTTCGGGCGTCGTGCACCCGTAGAGGCCGACCTTGATGTACGTGGCGCCGGAGACGGCCGCACCGAGCGCGGCCTGGGCCACCGTGCCGGGCTTGTACGGGACGTCCCCCACGGTGGCGGACAACGGCTTGTCCGCCGGGACGGCGTCACGGATCTCCCTGATCACCCACGGGAAGTTCGCGCCGAGCGAGCCCTCGTCCGGCTTCTTGACGTCGACGATGTCGAGGTGCTCCGCCGCCTTCGCGCAGTCGAGGGCCTCCTCGACGCCGTCCGGGGAGATGAGCAGCAACAACGTGGGCTCCTTCCACCGCAGGTCCACCGGCCGGGGGCAGGTGTGCGGAGTCGTCTGGATCACGTGCGGTCCGCTCATCATTCCTTCGGCCCGTGGCCCCCGGTAGGGCGCGCGGAACCCGAACGGGTCACTGTCGTGGCGCGATCACCCCCCGACGCGCCGGACACGCCAGTTCGAACCCGTCGCACACGGGCGCGGTCGGGTCGCCGGGGTCGGGATTCCTGCTCCTGGCCGCCCGGGACGGCCGTTCAGGCCCACCGCTCCACGAAGCGGCGCTGCCAGGGCGTCTCCACCGCGTGCCGGTCGTAGTGCTCCCGGACGTACGCGACGGCCTCGGCGGCCGGGACGCCGTCCAGGATCGCGACGCAGGCGAGGGCGGTGCCGGTGCGGCCGTGGCCGCCGGCGCAGGCGAGTTCGACGCGTTCGGTCGCCGACCGCCGCCAGACCTCGCGGAAGGCGTCGGCCGCGTCCGCCCGGTCGGCGGGGAGCCGGAAGTCGGGCCAGTGCACCCAACGGCCCTCCCACGGGAACGGCTTGGGCGGGCGGCCCAGTAGGTAGAGCCCGAAGGAGGGGTGCGGGCCGGGCGGCAGCGGGCGGCTGAGGCCGCGCCCGCGCAGCAGCCGCCCGGAGGGCAGGCGCAGCACGCCGGGGGCGGCCGGGTCCCAGGGCGCGGTCGGCCCGGTCGGCCCGGTGGTCTCGGTGGTCTCGGTCATCTCGCGGTTCTCCTCAGGACGCCACGTGCAGGGCCGGGGTGCCCGGCATCCCGGCCCGGTGGGCCAGGGCCGCCGCCTCGCCGCGCGAGGAGACGCCGAGCTTGGCCAGGATGTTGGCGACGTGGAACTTCACCGTCGACTCGCTGATGTGCAGCGCCGCGGCGATGTCCCGGTTTCGCCGGCCCTGGGCCAGTTGGTCGAGCACTTCCAGCTCGCGCGGCTGGAGGCCGTCCAACGGGTCGGTGGCGCGCGGTTGTTCGGGCAGGCCGAGCGGCAGGTCGACGCTCACCGTGGTGCCCCAGCCGGGGACGGCCTCGATGGCGCAGCGCCCGCCGAGGGCGGCGATCCGGTCGGCGGTGCGGTGGACGGCCAGCGCGTCGGTGGCCAGCAGGCCGGGGCCGTCGTCCCGGACCACCGCCCGCAGCGTGTCACCGGTGAACCGCCAGCTCACGTGCAGCCTGGTCACGGCGTCCTGCTCCAGCATCACGAGGACGGCCGCCCGGACGGCGTCCCGGGCGGCGTGCGCGGTGTCCGCCGGCACGGACCGGCCTGCCTCCGCCGGCGGCGCGACGTCCAGCCGCACCCGGGTGTGCCGCAGCAGCGGGCGCAACTGCTGGTCGAGCCGGGCGAACGCGGCGTCGGCGGGCTCCTCGCTGAGCGCCCGGTCCAGGTCGGCGCCCCGGCGAAGGTCGAGCAGCGCCGTCACGGCCAGTTCGGTGGCGGCGCGGCGCGCGGTGGCGTCGTCCAGCGCGGCGGAGCGCAGCGGCGCGAGGATCGCGGTGAGCGCCGCGCCGTGGGAGCCGGTGAACTCGGCGATCGCCCGGGCCCGGGCGTTGGCGGAGGCCCGGGAGGCCACCGCGTGGGTGGGGCCGGCGTCGGTGGCGCGGTGGTGCGAGTGGGTGGTGACCAAGTCCCACAGTTGCTGGAGGACGGCGAGCGCCCCGGCCGCCACCGGGTCGGCGCCGCCGTCCCGGACCAGCACCAGCACCGCGGTGGTGGCGTCCGACGCCGACGCCGTGACCACCACGACGGACCTCGCCCGCCCGGCCAGCTGCGCCTCGCCCTGCCAGGCCCGGCCGTCGGCCGTCGCCGAGGTGGTCGTCTCGGCCAGCTTGGCGAGCTCCAGGCCGCTGACGGCGGCGGTCAGCTCGGGTGGGCCGAAGGCGAGCGTGGGGGAATAGGTGCAGATGCCGCTGAGCTGGGCGATCGCCACGTGCGGGACGAGGGTGGCGACCACCTCGGAGAGCCGGTCCATCAGGTGCGGCCGGGGGGTGCGCAGCACCTCGACGGCCCGCGCCAGCGCCTCCTCGGGGCGGCCCCAGTGCTGCCGCCACCGCTCGTCCGCGCCGTCCCCATCCCCGTTCCCGTGGTCCAGGTCCCTGCCGTCCACGTCCTCGCCCGTCTCGTTGCGCACGTCCTTGTCAACGCCGATGCCGTCGCCCATGCCGGCCAGCCTAGCCCGGGGGCCGGGGCGGGGGCCTGGCCGTTCGGACAGGTGGAACCATCCGAAAGGCGGGCCTGGCGACCACCCCGGACGATCCAGGATGGAGCCGTCGGAAGAAACAACTCACCGAACCCGCAAGGACATTCCATGACCAAGGCGATCGCCTTCTCCGAGTACGGCGGCGTGGACGTGCTGCGCCCGACCGACGTCGAGCTGCCCGCCCCGGGCCCCGGCCAGGTGCGGGTCGCGGTCCGCACGGTGGGCGTCAACCCGCTGGACCACAAGGTGCGCAGCGGCTCGATGGTGGCGGCCTTCCCGGTCTCCTTCCCGCACGTCGGCGGCTACGAGCTGGCCGGTGCGGTGGAGGCCGTCGGCCCGGACGTGACCGCGTGGGCGCCCGGCGACGAGGTGTTCGGCGCCGTCATGGGCGGCGCGTACGCCGAACAGGCGCTCGTGGACGCCGACCTGCTGGCCCGCAAGCCCGCCGCGCTGAGCTGGGAGGAGGCCGCGGCGATCCCGGTGGCGGCCGAGACCGCCGAGCGGGTGCTCGGCGTCCTGGGCGTGCGGGCCGGCGAGACGCTGCTGGTGCACGGCGCGGCCGGCGGGGTCGGCACCCTGCTGCTGCAACTGGCCCGGGCACGCGGGATCACCGTGGTCGGCACCGCCGGCGAGGCCAACCACGGCTACCTGCGCGAGCTGGGCGCGATCCCGGTGGCCTACGGCGACGGCCTGGCGGACCGGGTGCGGGCCGCCGTCCCGGGCGGGGTGGACCGGGCGCTGGACGCGGCGGGCAAGGGCGGGGTGCTGCCGCTCTCCATCGAGCTGACCGGCTCCGCGGACCGGGTGGTGACGATCGTCGACTTCGCCGGCTCCGCCGAGTACGGCGTCCGCTTCAGCGGCGGGGCGGAGGGCGTCGAGTCCTACCACCAGCGCGCCTACGCCGCCGTGCTGGCGCTGCACGAGGCGGGCACCCTGCGGCTGCCGCTGCACCAGGTGCTGCCGTTGGCGGAGGCGGCCGAGGCGCACCGTCTCAGCGAGCACGGGCACCTGCGCGGCAAGATCGTGCTCACGGTCTGAGCCATGGGTGCCGGGGTCGTCGACGACCGGCAGTTGGCCCGGTGCACTGGTCAACTGGTCGATGCACCGGGCGTTCTGACGTGGAATCGGTAGAGTCCGGTGGCATGGTGACTGAGAACGCATCAGGGGTGTCGGCGGGCCGCCTGGCCGGGCGGTCCTGCGTGGTGACGGGCGCGGCCAACGGCATCGGCCGGGCCGTCGCCGAACGCTTCGTGCGCGAGGGCGCGTCGGTGGTCGGCACCGACATCGACGTCGAGGGCCTGCGCCGGCTGGCCGACCGGTTCCCGCACGCCGTCAGCACGGTGGTCGGCGACGTGGCCAGCGACGAGGACGCCCGCCGGATGGTCGACGCCGCCGTCGAACGGCACGGCCGCCTCGACGTCCTGGTGGCCAACGCCGGGGTGATCCCGCTCATGGAGGTCACCGAGGCCACCGCCGAGGAGTGGGACCAGGTCATGGCCGTCGACGGCCGCGGCATGTTCCTCACCTGCAAGTACGGCATCCAGGCGATGGCCGCCCAGGAACGGCCGGGTGGGGCGATCGTCTGCGTCTCCTCCATCTCCGGCGAGGCCGGCCAGCGCGGCCAGGCGGTCTACGGGCCCGCCAAGTTCGTCGCCTCCGGCCTCACCCGGCACCTCGCCGTCGAATGGGCCGACCGCGGCATCCGGATCAACGCCGTCGCCCCCGGCACCATCGCCACCGACCGCGTCGCCCGCCTGTACGACGAACCCGGCGGGACGGAGTACCTCGCCGCGATCGAGAAGCGCCACCCGATGGGCCGCCTCGGGGCCCCGGCGGAGGTCGCGGCGGCCGTCCTGTTCCTCGCCTCCGACGACGCCTCCTTCATCACCGGCGCGGTGCTGCCCGTCGACGGCGGCTACCTCGCGCAGTAGCCGTCAGCCCCCGGTGTTCGCGACAGGGGAGCCAGGGGAGAGAGCCGGGCGAGCCGGGGGAGCCGGGGGAGCTAGGGAAGCCGGGGGAGCCGCTCGACGATGACCATCGCCGCGTCGTCGTCCAGCCGGCCGCCGACGTGGGCGAGCAGGTCGCGGCGCAGGTGGTGGAGCAGGGCGGTCGGGCGTTCGTCCTGCCAGGCGGTGACGCGGTCGGTGAGCGGGTAGAAGCGCCGGTCGGCGTCTCGGGCCTCGATCACGCCGTCGGTGTAGATCAGCAGCCGGTCGCCGGGGTGGAACGGGAAGGTCTCCACCTCGTACCGGACCGGGGCGAGCTCGCCCAGGCCCAGCGGCGGCGCCGGGTGGCGGGCGGCCAGCGTGGTGATGCCGTCGGGGCGCAGCAGCAGCGGGGGCGGGTGGCCGCAGTCGATCAGCCGGACCGCCGTGCCGTCGTCGGGGATGTCGAGCAGGACGGCGGTGATGAAGGACTCGCCGCTGTCCTCCGGCGGGGCCGCCTCGTCCGGGTCCTCGCCGCTCAGGTGGCGCCGGCGGGCCTGTTCGCCGAGCTGGGCGAGGTCCCAGCAGACGCTGCCGTCCAGGTAGGCGGCGAGCCCGGGCAGGTCGGCGTGCAGGTGGGCGGCGGCGCGGAAGGCGCCGAGCAGCAGGGCCGCGTCGCCGAGCGAGGACAGGCCCTTGCCGCGGACGTCGCCGACCAGCAGCCGGGTGCCGGTGGCGGTGCGGGCGGCCGCGTACAGGTCGCCGCCGACCTGTGCCTCGGCCTCGGCGGCGAGGTAGACGGAGGCCAGGTGCAGCGGCCCGATCCGGTCCGGCAGCGGGCGCAGCAGGACCCGCTGGGCGGCCTCGGACACCGAGCGGACCTGGGCCAGCTCGCGTTCGTACCGTTCGCGCAGCGCCCGCAGTCCGATGATCAGGGCGGAGACGACGACCTGCGCGCCCAGCTGGGTCTCGATGTTGGCGCTGGTGAGGCCGTCCCGGGTGATGCCGATGACGGTGAGCGCGGCGAGGGCCAGCAGGGCGACGCCGGCGGTGGCCCGGGCGCCGGCGTAGGAGGCGGTGAGCGCGGGGGCGACGATCAGCAGCGGGCCGAGGTGGATCTGCGCGGGGGAGAGGATGTCGACGACGGTGATCACGACGATCAGCGCGAGCGACAGCGCCGTCAGCGCGCGGCGGTCGGGCCGCCGGGGGCGGCGGCGGTCGCGGGGCTGCGGGTCACGGGGACGCTGCCGGAGTGGCACCTTTCCTCTGTACACCGTCGGGGCGGTGGGGCGCACCCCGGGCGCTCCTCGGGTACACCCCGGAGGCCCCCGGGCGCACCCCGTACAGGGGGTCTCAGCCCTCTTCGCCGTAGCGGGCCAGGTAGGCGGCGAAGCGGGCGACGTCCTCGTCGGACCAGTCGGTGAAGCGGGCGGTGAAGGCCAGCCGGCGCTGCTCGTTGGCGTCCTGCAGCAGGGCGAGCCCGGCCTCGGTGGCGCGCAGGATCTGGCCGCGCTGGTCGTCCGGGTCGGCCTCGCGCCGCAGCAGGCCGAGCTTCTCCAGGGCGGTGACCTGGCGGCTGACGGTCGACTTGTCGAGCATGAAGTGGGCGGCCACGTCGGCGGCCCGACAGCCGCCGCGCTCGGTGATCAGGTCGAGGATGCTGTAGGTGACCAGGGAGAGGTCGGGGTGCAGCTGGGAGGCCTTGTGCCGGGCGCGCCGGGCGAAGGCGGTCAGCTCGCGCTGGATGGCGTCGATGGACGACTGGCGGCCGGGCACGGGCGTTCCTACCTCCTCGATATTTGTTGCACTATACAACGGATTCCCCCGGATTCGCGCGCCGCTCCGGGCCTCCCTGTCCCTGAGTGGCCTGCCAGGCGCGGGCGGCGGCAATCCGGCGGGTCGCACTCGGGTGAGTGGCGAACAGTAGCTCAAGCGCCCTCGGCGGGTCGACATCGGAGACGTTCGCCACGGCCAGTCTGCGTTGCATCGCGACGAACTGCTCGGCGTCCGACGTCAGTTCGAGCGCATGCCGGTCCGCCCTGGCCTCGATCCGGCGGCTCACCGCGCACTGGGCCGGCCCCGACAGCGCCCCCAGCAGCGCCGCGCACGCCGCCAGCAGCGGCAGCGCCCGCGGATCGGCCGCATCCGCCGCCCCCGCCGCCGACAGCAGAGGTCGCCAGGAGCCCAGCACCCCCAGCACGGCCACCGCCGCGGCCGCGCCCACCGCGCCCAGCAAGGTGCCGAACGGCACGTCCCGGTGCTTCACGTGGCCCAGCTCGTGCGCCACCACCAGTTCCACCTCGCGCGGCGTGGCCGTCGACAGCAGCGTGTCGTACGCGACGATCCGGCGGGTCGCGCCCAGCCCCGACACGTACGCGTTGAGCGCGGTGGTCCGCCGCGAGGCGTCCGCCACCAGGACGTCCCGCACCCGTACGCCGTCCCGCTCGGCCAGCGCCAGCAGGGCGCTGCGCAGCGGGCCCGGCGGCATCGGGGTGAAGCGGTTGAACACCGGCTCGATCAGCAGCGGGTGCAGGAAGGACAGCGCCGCCGTCAGCACCGCCGCCGCGCCCGCCGCCGGCAGCCACCAGTGCCGCGGCGACCAGGCGGTCAGCGCGAACAGCCCGAGCGCGAGCGGAAGGACCAGCACGAGGGCCAGCCCCAGGCCGCGCAGCGCGTCCACCGCCCAGCCGGCCCAGCCCTGCGTCACCAGCCCGTACCGGGCCCGGACCACCCGCAGCCGGGCGCCGAACGGCAGCTGCAACGCCTGGCCGAGCACCACCAGGGCCGCCGCGCCCGCCAGCACCCCGGCCGTCCGGGAGCCGCCGAACCAGCCGCCGACGGCCGAGACCAGGCCGGCCCCGGCCGGGGTCAGGCCGAGCAGCAGGGTGAGCGCCAGGCCCGCCAGCCGACCGCCCAGTGCCCAGGGAAGCTGGGCGCGGCGCAGCGCGCGGCCACGGGCGCGCTCGGCGGGGGTGAAGTCGGCTGGTGGGCGGCCGGTGGGGGCGGGGCCGGCGGAGGCGGTGGTATCGGTGTCGTCCATGGGGTGGGTGCGGCTCCGGGCTCTGGCGGACGGGGGCGGTTCAGCATCTCCTACCGCGCCGGGGCGGCGCTCAGTCCTCGGCGCCCGGTGCTCCAGTCTTTGGTGTCCGGCCGTGGGTGTCCGGCCGTGGGTGTTCGTCGGCTCGTGTCCGGCCGTGGGTGTTCGGGGGTGGGTGTCCGGCCCGCCGGTGTTGTGCTCGGAATGTTGCGGAACCGAGGCGGATGGGTGCGGAACCCGTGCCGTAGGCTGACCGCTTCTGGATCGACCCGGGGGGAACCACTCATGCGCCGTGCCGCGGCCGTCGTCGCGCCGTGCCGCGGCCGTCGTCGCGCTGTTCGTCGGCCTGACCGCCGTCGCCGCCTGCGGGCCCGACGACCCCGCCCCGGCGCCGGCCGCCGCGCCCGGCTCGACCGCGGCCTCCTCGGGTGGGGCGGCGGGCGCGTCCACCAGCCCGGGTGCGACGCCGTCCGGAACCGCCGCCGGGAAGAACGCCGCGCCCCGGCCCGACGGCAGCATCACCGTCGCGTTCGCCGGAGACGTCCACTTCGAGGGCCGCACCGAGGCCCGGCTCGCCGTCCAGCCGCCGGAGCAGGCCCTCGGCCCGCTCTCCCGGACGCTCGCCGACGCCGACCTGTCCGTCCTCAACCTGGAGACGGCGATCACCGGGCGCGGCGCCCCCGAGCCGAAGACCTACACCTTTCGCACCTCGCCCAAGGCGCTCTCGGCGCTCAAGGACTCCGGCGTCGACGTCGTCTCCATGGCCAACAACCACGCCGTCGACTTCGGCGCCGACGGCCTCACCGACACCCTCGCCGCCAAGGACTCCTCGCCGATCCCGGTCGTCGGCGTCGGCCGCAACGCCAAGGAGGCGTACGCCCCGTACGTCACCACCGTGCGCGGTGTGAAGGTCGCCGTCGTCGCCGCCAGCCAGGTCGAGGACCTGACCAACCAGAAGTGGCGGGCCGGTGCCAACAAGCCGGGAATCGCCTCCGCGCTGGACGTCCCCGCGCTGGTCAAGGCGGTCGAGGCGGCCAAGCAGCAGGCGCCCGTCGTCCTCGTCTACCTGCACTGGGGCGACGAGGGCAAGGCCTGCCCCACCGGCCCGCAGACCGCCATCGCCAAGAAGCTCGCCACCGCCGGCGCCACCGCCGTGGTCGGCACCCACGCCCACACCATGGTCGGCTCGGGCATGCTCGGCAACACGTACATCGGTTACGGCTTCGGCAACTTCCTCTGGTACGGCACCTCCAACTACGCCTTCTCCAACGAGACCGGCGTCACCACCCTCACCCTCACCCGCGACGGCAAGGTCACCGGCGAGGCCTTCGCCCCGGCGACCATCGACGACAAGGGCGTCCCCGTCCCGGCCACCGGCGCCACCGCCGAGGCGGCCCGCAAGCGCCGCGACGCCCTCCGAGGCTGCACTGGCCTCGCCCCGGCCCCGGCGGCTCCGTCGGCTCCGGCCCCGTCGGCTCCGGCGACGGGCGCGACGGGCGCGACGGGCGCGACGGGCTGAGTCGCCTCCGGGGGCCCGTGGCCCTCTCGTGAGCGACCGGTAGCCGTCCTCAGCTCCCGGTCGCCGTCGGGCAGTTCACCGCCCTCCAGTCGCCGCGGCACCGCGGCCGTGGGGGGTTCGGTCCATGCTCTCGGCGAGACGAAACGTCTCGTACCGGTGTGCCCGGAAATGGCGGAGATCGGGCCGGAGTCGAGAGGGTGGCGGTGAGTTGACGACTGCACAGGGCATCGGCGCAGCCGAACATATGTGTTAGGTTAGGCTTACCTAATATTGCTGGTCGGAGGGGATGTCCGTGCAAAAGTCCGAATTCGCCGGTGCCGTCGCGATGGTCACCGGGGCCGGGCAGGGCATCGGTGCGGCCGTGGCCCGGGCGCTCGTCGCCGAGGGTGCCGTCGTCGCCGCGGTGGACCGCAACCCCGGCCCGCTCGCCGCCCTCGCGGCGGAGTCGCCCGCCGTGCACCCGTACGTCCTGGACGTCGCCGACGGCCGGGCGGTGGACGACACGGTCGACCTGATCGAGCGCCAACTCGGGCCGATCGCCACGCTGGTGAACGTCGCCGGGATCCTGCGCACCGCACCCGTCGTCGAACTCACCGACCAGGACTGGGCGGAGACCTTCGCGGTCAACACCACCGGCGTCTTCCACACCGGCCGCGCGGTCGGCCGCCGGATGGCCGACCGCGGCCGCGGCGCCGTGGTCACCGTCGGCTCCAACGCCGCCGGGGTGCCGCGCGCCGGCATGGCCGCGTACGCGGCGTCCAAGGCGGCGGCCACCATGTTCACCCGCTGCCTCGGGCTGGAACTCGCCCGCTCCGGCGTGCGGTGCAACATCGTCTCGCCCGGCTCGACCGACACCGGGATGCAGCGCGCGCTCTGGGGCGAGGACGCCGAGGCCGCCGAACGGCGGGTCATCGACGGCGACTTGGGCGCCTGGCGGGTCGGCATCCCGCTCGGGCGGATCGCCGCACCCGCCGACATCGCCGAGGCGGTGGTCTTCCTGGCCTCCGACCGGGCCCGGCACATCACCATGCACGACCTCTACGTCGACGGCGGCGCGACCCTGCGCGCCTGAGCGCCCTCGCCGTCCCCACGCCTTCCTCGCAGCTTCCCTCCGCTCCCCTCCGCGCCCCGGGCAACCCCCGGGCGTCGGCCATGCCCTGACTTCCTTCCCCGACCTTCCACCCCGACGTCCAGACCGTCCAGACCGTCCCAGACTGGAGACTTCACGGTGACCACGGTGCACCACGCCCCCGCCGGGGGTGTCGTCGAGCACGCCGCTCCCGCCCCCGCTGCCCCGGCCCCCGCCGGGCCCGCCGACCCTTCCGCCCCGGCCCCCGACCACGCCGTCATCGGCGCGGCCAGCGGCCTGCTCGGCCAGTACCGGGCCACGGCCGACGAGGCGTTCTTCGCCTCGCCGACCCGCACCCTGCTCACCGCCGGGGTGCACGCCCGGGTCCCGCAGGACGGGCGCCCGCTGCCCGTCCGGGTCGCCGCGACGCTGGCCGAGGCCCGTCGCGCCGGGGTCGAACGGCCGCTGGTGGTCGGCGCGGTGGCGTTCGACCACGACAGCCGGGTCGAACTCGCCGTCCCCGAGAGAGTCCGCAGAGCCGGGGCGCTGCGCGACGACCCACTGATCGCGCTGCCCGCGCCGCCGGCCGAGGTGGTCGACTGGCAGGTGCGTCCGATCCCCGAGCCGGCCGCGTACGGCGCGGGCGTCGCGGCGGCCGTCGAGCGGCTGCGCGGCGGCGAGTTGAGCAAGGTCGTGCTGGCCCGCACGCTGGAGCTGAGCGCCGACCGCCCGCTGGACCTGCCCGCGATCCTCCAGCGGCTCGGCCGCCGCGACCCGGGCGGCTACACCTTCGCCGTCCCCGCCGGCGGCGGGCGGACGCTGATCGGCGCCAGCCCCGAACTCCTGCTCTCCCGGCGCGGAACGGCCGTCCTGGCCAACCCGCTGGCCGGTTCGGTGCCGCGCAGCGCCGACCTCGGCGAGGACGTCCGGCGCGCCGCCGCGCTGCTGGAATCGCCCAAGGACCTGCACGAGCACGCCGTCGTGGTGGACGCGATCCGCGCCGCGCTGGCGCCGTACTGCCGCACCCTGGACGTGCCGGCGCGGCCGACCCTGGTGCGCACCGCCGCGATGTGGCACCTGGCCACCACCATCACCGGCGAACTGGCCGATCCGGCGGTCTCCGCCCTGGAGTTGGCCACCGCCCTGCACCCGACCCCGGCGGTCTGCGGCACGCCGACGGCCGTCGCCCGGCGGGTGATCGGCGAGGTCGAGCCCTTCGACCGGGGCCTGTACACCGGCATGGTCGGCTGGGGTGACGCGGACGGCGACGGCGAGTGGGTGGTCACCATCCGCTGCGCGGAGGCGGACGAGCGGACCCTGCGGGTGTACGCGGGTGCGGGCGTCGTCGACCGGTCCCGGCCCGAGGACGAACTCGCCGAGACCAGTGCCAAGTTCCGCACCTTCCTGGACGCCGCGGGGGTGTCGCAGTGACGGCGACGGAGAGTTTTCTGACGCAGGATCAGTCCGTCGTTGTGGACCTGGCCTCCGCTCAGGAGTCCGCCTTCACCCCGTACCCCGCCGAGTTCGCCGAGCGCTACCGGGCCGCCGGGTACTGGCGCGGCGAGACCTTCGGGCGAATGCTGCGCGAGCGCGCCGCCGCGCACGGCGAGCGGATCGCGATCGTCGACCCGGCGGGGGAGGGGCGGCGCTGGACGTACGCCGAACTCGACCGCCGCGCCGACCGGATGGCCGCCGGGCTGCTCGCCCGGGGGATCGGGCGCGGCGACCGCGTGGTGGTCCAACTGCCCAACGTGGCCGAGTTCTTCGAGGTGGTCTTCGCGCTGTTCCGGATCGGCGCGCTGCCGGTCTTCGCGCTGCCCGCCCACCGCGCCACCGAGATCGGCTACTTCTGCTCCTTCACCGGGGCGGCCGGCTACGTCGTCGCGGCCGTCGACAACGGCTTCGACTACCGCGAACTGGCCTCCCGGGTCAAGGCGGAGAGCCCGGCGCTGCGGCTGGTCCTGGTGGCCGGGGACGACCCGGGCGAGCACCTCCGGCTGGCGGACGTGCCCTGCGACGGGCCCGGGCCGGTCGAGGAGCCGGAGCCCGGGAGCGTCGCCTTCCTCCAGCTCTCCGGCGGCAGCACCGGCGTGCCCAAGCTGATCCCGCGCACCCACGACGACTACATCTACTCGCTGCGCGGCTCGGTCGAGCTGTGCGCGCTCGACGAGGACAGCGTCTACCTGTGCGCGCTGCCCGCCGCCCACAACTTCCCGCTCAGCTCGCCCGGTTCGCTCGGCACGCTGTACGCGGGCGGCCGGGTGGTGCTGTGCCCGCGGCCCAACCCGGAGACGGCCTTCCCGCTGATCGAGCGCGAGGGCGTGACCATCACCGGGCTGGTGCCGCCGCTGGCCCTGCTCTGGCTGGACGCCGCCGAGCGCGACGCGGGCGGCCCCGGCGCGGGGGACCTGGACAGCCTGGAGGTGCTGCTGGTCGGCGGTGCCAAGTTCAGCGCCGAGGCTGCCCGGAGGGTGGGCCCGGTGCTCGGCTGCACGCTTCAGCAGGTGTTCGGGATGGCGGAGGGGCTGGTCAACTACACCCGCCTGGACGACCCGGAGGAGCTGATCACCACCACCCAGGGCCGGCCGATCTCCCCCGACGACGAGGTCCGGGTGGTCGACGACCAGGACCAGGACCTGCCCGACGGCGCCACCGGCCACCTGCTCACCCGCGGCCCGTACACCATCCGCGGCTACTGGAACGCGCCCGAGCACAACGCCAACTCCTTCACGGCCGAGGGCTTCTACCGCACCGGCGACCTCGTCCGCCGCACCCCGACCGGCCACCTGGTGGTCGAGGGCCGGGCCAAGGACCAGATCAACCGGGGCGGCGAGAAGGTCGCCGCCGAGGAGATCGAGAACCACCTGCTCGCCCACCCCGCCGTGCACGACGCGGCGGTGGTGTCGATGCCCGACCCCTACCTCGGCGAACGCACCTGCGCCTACGTCGTCCTGCGTACCGAGCATCGCGAACAGCCGCCGAAGAGCATCGAGTTGAAGCGCTTCGTACGGCAGCGCGGACTGGCCGAGTACAAGGTGCCGGACCGGGTCGAGTTCGTCGACGCCTTCCCCGCCACCGGGATCGGCAAGGTCAGCAAGAAGGACCTGCGCGCCGCCATCGCGGCCGCACTCCCTACTCACTGAAGGAAAGACCACCGTGGGCCTGCCCCGCATTCCCTCCTATCCCCTGCCCGCCGCCACCGAACTGCCCGCCAACCGGGTCGAGTGGACGGTCGATCCGGACCGCGCCGTGCTGCTGGTGCACGACCTGCAGAACCACTTCCTGGACGCCTTCGACGCCGCCGCCGCGCCGGTGCCCGAACTCCTCGGGAACGTCGGCCGGTTGGCCGGGGCGGCACGCGCCCACGGCATACCGGTGCTCTACTCGGCCCAGCCCGGCGGGCAGAGCCCGGCCGAACGCGGCCTCCAGCAGGATTTCTGGGGCCCGGGCATCCCGGACGACCCTCGCGCGACGGCGATCGCCGACGCCGTCGCCCCAGCACCGGGCGACACGCTGCTCACCAAGTGGAAGTACAGCGCCTTCGTGCGCACCGATCTGGACCGGCTGCTGCGCGAACAGGGCCGGGACCAGCTGGTGATCACCGGCGTGTACGCGCACATCGGGGTACAGGCCACCGCCTGCGACGCCTGGATGCGCGACCTGCCGGCCTTCGTGGTGGCCGACGCGGTCGCCGACTTCGGCCCGGACGAGCACCGCGCGGCGCTGTCCTGGGTGGCCGGCCGCTGCGGGCAGGTCACCACCACCGACGCCGTCCTCGCGATGCTGGAAGGGAAGTGACGGGCATGGCCTTCACCGTGGAGCGGATCCGGGCCGAGGTCGCCGACCTGCTCGGCGAGGACCCGGCGGACGTCCCGCTGGACGAGAACCTGGCCGACTGGGGCCTGGACTCGGTCCGGCTGATGGCGCTCGCCGAGCGCTGGCGGGCCGAGGGCGCCGAGGTGGCGTTCGTGCAACTGGCCGAGCGCCCGGCTGTCGAGGCCTGGGCCGCACTGCTCGGCGCGGCCTGATGGAGACGGTGCTGCTGGAGGCCGCCGGGCCGCAGGCGCCCCCGCGCACGGACCGGGCGGCGAAGTACCCGCCGACCACCGTCGTGGGGCCGGTCGAGGCGCAGGCCGCCCGGACCCCGGACGCCCCCGCCGTGCTGCTCGCGGGCGGCGCGGTCGTCACGTACCGGGACCTGAATGCCGCGGCCAACCGGCTGGCGCGCGCCCTGGCCGCGCGCGGCGCCCGGCCGGGGGCGGTGGTCGGCCTGGCGCCGGCCCGCCACCCGGCGCAGCTGCTGACCGCGCTGCTCGCGGTGGCCAAGTCCGGCGCGGCGTACCTGCCGCTGGACCCGGCGGACGCACCCGGGCGCCGGGCGCGGCTGCTCGCGGAGACCGCGCCGGTCTGCGTGCTGGGGGAGGGGGTGCCGGAGGCGCTGGCCGGGCTGGACGTGGACGGCGAGCTGGCCACCGACCCGCCCCGGGCGCTCACGCCGCAGCACCTGCTCTGCGTCGGGTACGGCCCGGGCGGGCGACCGGACGCCGTCCGGCTCACCCACGCCGAGGCCGACCGCCGGGTGCGCGAGCTCCAGGCGGCCCACCCGCTCGGCCCGGGTGACCGGGTGCTGCAACTGGGCCTGCCGCTCTGGGAGTTCCTCTGGCCGCTGCGGACCGGCGCCGCCGTGGTGCTGGCCGACCCGCAGCGGTCGGGCGAGGTCGGGGAGCTGGTGAGGGAGCTGGGCGTCACGGCGGTGCGGGCGTCGTCGGCGGCGCTGCTGGGCGGCTGACGGGGGCGGGGCGAGGGCGGCGAACAGATGACAACGTTCAGCGAACAACTTTCAGATAACAGATGATGAAATCTGTTATCTGAAAGTTGTCATCTGTCGGTCGTCGATCGGCGGCCGTCGGTCGCCAGGCGTCGGCTGTCAGGCGTTCGCCGCCAGGTCGGCCGCCGTCCAGGCCATGGCGACCGCGCCGTCCAGCACTGCCCGGTCGGCCTCCGCCCCCACCGCGGCCTCGGCGAACGCGGCCTCGTGCGGGGCGCAGGCACCGCCGGTGATGTCCAGCACCGGGTGGATGGCGGGCACGGCGTGGGAGACGTTCCCCATGTCGGTGCACGCGAACGGCCCGCTCTCGACCGGTTCCGGTCGGCCGAGCGCCGCCGCGTTGGCCCGCCAGAGGGCGAGCAGGGCGGGGTCGGAGCGCATGTCCAGGTAGTCCGGTTCGGGCCGGTCGAGCGTCACCTCGCAGCCGGTGGCGAGCGCCCCGGCCCGGAAGCAGTCCTCGACCCGGGCCCGCAACTGCGCGAGGTCCTCGGCCGCCGAGGCGCGGATCTCGTACTCCGCGCTCGCGCTGTCGGGGATCAGGTTGGGCGCGGTGCCGGCGGCCGTGGTGATGCCGTGCACCCGCCACTGCGGCGGCAGGTGCTGGCGCAGCAGCCCGAGGGCGACCTGGGCGACGGTGAGGGCGTCGGCGGCGTTGCGGCCCTGGTGCGGGTTGAGGCTCGGGTGGGCGGCGCGGCCGGTGTAGCGGACGGAGAGGGTGCCGAGCGCGAAGGAGTGGAAGTCGGCGACCTCGACCGGGCAGGGGTGCACCATCATCGCCGCGTCCACGCCGTCGAAGGCGCCCGCCTCCAGAAGTAGCGCCTTTCCGGCTCCGCGCTCTTCGGCCGGCGCGCCGATCACCCGTACGGTGAGCCCGAGTTGGTCGGCGTACGGGGCGAGGCCGAGTGCCGCGCCGAGGCCGGCGGCGGCGATCAGGTTGTGCCCGCAGGCGTGCCCGAGGCCGGGCAGCGCGTCGTACTCGCAGACGAGTGCGACGGTGACCGGCCCGTTGCCGAGGCTCGCGGTGAACGCGGTGTCCAGTCCGTGCGCGGGCGCGGTGACGGCGTAGCCGTGGGCGCGTAGGAGTTCGGCGCACCAGGCGGCCGCGCGGTGCTCCTCGAACGCGGTCTCGGGGTGGGCGTGGATGCGGTGGCTGAGCGCGAGCAGTTCCGCGCGGTGCGCGTGGACGTGTTCGCGGACGGCCTGTTTGGTCGCGGTCAGGGGCATGGGCGGCGCCTCCGTGATGTCAGGGCCCCCGCACTGGGGGGCCGTTGACTAGATCATATGAAGTTAGATTAGGCTAACCTAACTAGGCGTTTCGTTCGCCGGACCCCGAGGAGCACCCCGAACCATGCCTGCCGTCGAAACCCAGGCCGTCGATGTCCCGCTGCTCGCCGCCCAGGCCGCCATCTGGTACGCGCAGTCACTCGACCCCGACAGCCCGGTCTACAACACCGGCGACGCCGTCGAGATCACCGGCCCGCTCGACGAGGCCCGGTTCGAGGACGCGCTGCGGCAGGCGGTCGACGAGGCCGAGGCACTGAGCGCCGTCGTCGTCACCGGCCCGGACGGCACGCCCCGCCAGCAGCCGCGCCCCGGCCGCCGCTGGCCGCTGCACCACCTCGACCTGCGCGCCGCGCACGACCCGGCCGCCGAGGCCGAGGCCTGGATGCGCGCCGACCTCGCCCGCCCGGCCGACCTCGCCGAGGGCCCGCTGTTCACCCACGCGCTGATCCGCCTCGCCGAAGACCGGTACCAGTGGTACCGGCGGATCCACCATCTCGCCGTCGACGCCTACGCGTTGAACCTCCTCGGCGAGCGCCTCGCCGAGCTGTACACCGCGCACGCCACCGGCACCGAGCCCGCCGCACGCCCGTTCGCCACCCTCGCCGAGGTCGCCGCCGAGGAGGCCGCCTACCGGGACGGCGAGGAGTACCCGGCCGACCGCGCCTACTGGGCCGACCGCCTGGCCGGCGCCGACACCCCGGCGACCCTGCCGGGCAGCCCGGCGCCCGCACTGTCCGCAACCCCGGCCCAGGCCCCCCTGCGCCTCACCGCCGAGCTGCCCGCCGGCACCCGCGACCGGCTGGAGCGCGCCGGCGCCACCGCCCGCGCCACCTGGGCCGAACTGCTCCTCGCCGCCACCGCCGGCTACCTGCACCGCCTGGCCGGCACCGAGGACGTCGTGCTCGGCCTGCCGCTCGCCAACCGCCGCGGACCGGCCGCCCTGCGCACCCCCGTCGCCGCCGCCAACGTCCTCCCGCTGCGCCTGGCCGTCCGTCCCGCCGACAGCGCCGAGGCGCTGCTGCGCCGGGTGGTCCGCGAACTGCGCGCCGTCCGCCGCCACCAGCGCTACCCCCTGGAGGACCTGCGCCGCGACCTCGGGCTGACCGGCGAGCGGCGCGCCCTGTTCGGCCCGATGGTCAACATCAAGGCCTTCGAGGGCGATCTCGACCTGGCCGGCCTGCCCGGCGTCGTCCGCAACCTCGCCGCCGGGCCCGTCGACGACCTCGCCGTCGGCGTCTCGCCCGCCCCCGGCGGCGCGCTGCGCCTCGTCCTGGACGCCGACCCCGCCCGCCACGACACCGCCTCACTCGCCGCCCACCGCGACGGGCTGCTGCGCTACCTCGACGCCCTCGCCGACCTGCTGCTCACCGCCCCGCAGACGCCCATCGCCCGGATCGACCTGCTCGACCCGGACGGCCTGCGCCGCGCCACCGCCGGCCGCACGGAGCCGCCGCTCGACCGGACGCTGCCCGAGCTGTTCGCCGCGCAGGCCGCCCGCACCCCGGCCGCCGTCGCCGTCCGCAGCGGCAAAGTCGCCCTCACCTTCGCCGAGTTGGACGCCGCCGCCAACCGCCTCGGCCACCGCCTGAACGCCCTCGGCGTGCGCGCCGGTGCGCCGGTCGCGCTCGCCCTGCCGCGCGGCGTGGACACCCTGGTCGCGATGCTCGGCGTGCTCAAGGCCGGCGGCGCCTGCGTCTCCCTCGACCTCGCGCACCCCCGGCAGCGCCTGGCCGCCGTCCTGGACGACGCCCGCCCGGTCTGCGCGGTCGGCACCGCCGAGGCCCTCGCCCAACTGGACCTGCCGGCCGGCCTGCCCGCCGTGCTGCCCGGGGACGCGGACGCCGAGCCCGCCACCGCACCCCCGGCCCCCCGGCCCCACCACGCCGCCTACGTGCTGCACACCTCCGGTTCCACCGGCCGCCCCAAGGGCGTCGTCGTCACCCACGCCTCGCTGGCCAACCTGTACGCGGGCCACGGCGAGGACCACATCGCCCCGGCCGTGCGCCGCACCGGCCGCGAGCGCCTGCGTGTCGCGCACAGCGCCTCGTTCGCCTTCGACGCCTCCTGGGACCCGGTGCTGTGGATGGTCCACGGCCACGAGCTGCACCTGCTCGACGACGCCACCTACCGCGACCCGGCCGCCCTGGCCGGCCACCTGCACCGGGAACGCGTCGACTACCTCGACGTCACCCCCTCCTACCTCGAAGTCCTGCTCTCCGAAGGCATCCTGGACGAGGAGTGGCACCGCCCGGCGGTCATCGCGGTCGGCGGCGAGGCCACCCCGCCCGCCCTCTGGCAGCGCCTCACCGCCGCACCCGGCCTGCACCCGATCGACCTCTACGGCCCGACCGAGACCACCGTCGACGCCTACGCCTGGACGCCCGGCCCGGACGGCGCCCCGGTCGGCCGGGTGGTGCGCGGCTCCCGCGCCTACGTCCTCGACGGCTCGCTGCGCCCCGCGCCCGACGGCGTCGCCGGCGAACTGTACGTCGCCGGGGCCTGCCTGGCCCGCGGCTACCTCGGCCGCCCCGACCTCACCGCCGAACGCTTCCTCGCCGACCCGTTCGGCCCGCCCGGCGACCGGATGTACCGCACCGGCGACCTCGCCCGCCGCCGACCGGACGGCACCCTGGAATTCCTCGGCCGCGCCGACGACCAGGTGAAGATCCGCGGCTTCCGGATCGAGCCCGGCGAGATCGCCGCCGTCCTCGCCCAACTGCCGGGCGTCGCGCAGGCCGTGGTGATCGCCCGCTCCGGTCCGCAGGGCAAGCGGCTGCTCGGCTACGTCGTGCCCGAGGTGCTCTCCGAGGCGGCTCCCGAGGCAGCCTCCGAGGCGGTTTCCGAGGCGGTCTCCGAGTCCGAGGCCATGCCGGAGGACACCGCCGAACCCGCCCCCGCCCCCGCCCCCCGCGTCGCCCTCGACCCGGCCGCGCTGCGGGCCGCCCTCGCCGCCCGGCTGCCCGGACACATGGTCCCGGCCGCCGTCCTGGTCCTCGACGAACTGCCGCGCACCGCCCACGACAAGCTCGACCACCGCGCCCTGCCCGAGCCCGCCGCGGCCGAGCCCGGCACGGCCCCGGCCACGCCGCAGGAGGAACTGGTCTGCGGGCTGTTCGCCGACGTCCTCGACCTGCCGCAGGCACCCGGGCGGGACACCTCCTTCTTCGACCTCGGCGGCCACTCGCTGCTGGCCGGCCGCCTCGCGGCCCGGCTGCGCGAGACCTTCGCCGCCGCCGTCGGGTTCGCCGACGTCTTCCGCCACCCGACCCCGGCCGCGCTCGCCGCCCTGCTCGACGCGCACCCCGGCGGCGAGCCCGAGGCCCGCCCCGCGCTGGTGCCCGTGCCGCGCACCGACCGGATGCCGCTGTCGCCCGCCCAGCGCGGCCTGTGGTTCCTGCACCGGCTCCAGGGCCCCAGCCCCACCTACAACATCCCGCTCGCCCTCACCCTCACCGGCCCGCTCGACCGGACCGCCCTCACCCTCGCCCTCGGCGACCTCGCCGCCCGGCACGAGGTGCTGCGCACGGTCTACGGCGAGGAGCCGGACGGCACGCCGTACCAGCGGGTGCTGCCCGCCGAGCCCGTCGAACTGCACGACGGCACCGAGCTCGCCGAAGCCGTGCGGCACGCCTTCGACCTCACCGGCCGGCCGCCGCTGCGCACCACCCTGTTCACCCACGGCCCGGCCGAACACACCCTGCTCCTGCTGCTCCACCACATCGCGAGCGACGGCGCCTCCACCACCCCGCTGGTCCGCGACCTGTCCGCCGCCTACACCGCCCGGTTGGCCGGCCGCGCACCGGAACTCCCGTTGCCCGCCGTGCAGTTCGCCGACCACGCGGCCTGGCAGCGGCAGCTGCTCGGCACCGCCGAGGCGCCCAGCCCGCTCGCCGCGCGGCAGTCGGAGTACTGGCGCACCGCCCTGGCCGGCCTGCCCGACCAGCTGGAACTGCCCACCGACCGACCGCGCCCCGTCGTCGCCGGCCACCACGGCGCCACCGTGCCCTTCACCCTCGACGCCGAGGCCCACGCCGCCCTCGCCGCGCTCGCCCGGGCGGCCGGCGGCACCGTCTTCATGGCCGTCCAGGCCGGACTCGCCGCCCTGCTCACCCGGCACGGCTGCGGCACCGACATTCCCGTCGGCACCCCGGTCGCCGGCCGCGACGACCCCGAAACCGCCGACCTGGTCGGCTACTTCGTCAACTCCGTGGTCCTGCGCACCGACACCTCGGGCGACCCGACCTTCCGCGAGCTGCTCGGCAAGGTCAGAGGCACCGTCCTCGCCGCCCACGAGCACGCCGACCTGCCCTTCGACCGCCTGGTCGAGGAGCTCAACCCGCCGCGCTCCCTCGCCCGCCACCCGCTGTTCCAGGTGATGCTTGCCTGGCAGAGCCGCCCCGACGAGCTCCACCCGCTGGGCGGCGGCCTCACCGCCCGGATCGCCGCCGTCCCCAGCGGCACCGCCAAGTTCGACCTCACCCTCAACGCGGGCGAGCTCCCCGACGGCGGCATCGGCGGCTTCCTGGAGTACCGCACCGACCTCTTCGACGCCGCCACCGTCGAAGGGCTCGCCACCCGCCTCGCCCGGCTGCTCGCCGCCGCCGCCACCGCCCCCGACACCGCGATCGGCCGGCTCCCGCTGATCGGCGAGGAGGAGCGGCTGCGCGCCCTCGTCGAGTGGAACGGCACCCCGTACACGTCGGCGCTGCACACCTCGGCGCTGCACACCTCGGCTCCGCACACGTCGGCCCCGGACGCCACCCTGGCCGGGCTGTTCGAGGCCGCCGCAGCCGCCAACCCGCGGGCCGTCGCCGTCAGTTGCGGTGACGAGCAGCTCGACTACACCGAACTCGCCACCCGCGCCGACCGCTTGGCCCGGCTGCTGGCCGCCAACGGCATCGGCCCCGGCACCATCGTCGCCCTCGCCCTGCCGCGCTCGCTCGAACTCGTCGTCGCCCTCCTCGCGGTGGCCAAGTCCGGCGCCGCCTACCTGCCGCTCGACCCCGACTACCCGGCCGACCGCCTCGCCTACATGCTGGCCGACGCCGCCCCCGCCGCCCTGCTCACCGACCGCGCCACCGCGCCCCGGCTGCCCGCCCACCAGGTGCCCCAACTGCTCGTCGACGGACCGGAGTCGGCCACCCACCCGGCCGCCCCGCTGGCCCAGCACGAGCGCACCCGCCCGCTGCGCGCCGAGGACACCGCCTACGTCATCTACACCTCCGGCTCCACCGGCCGCCCCAAGGGCGTCCCCGTCACCCACCACAACGTGGTCCGGCTGTTCAGCTCCACCGACCGCTGGTTCGGCTTCGGCGCCGACGACGTCTGGACCCTCTTCCACTCCTACGCCTTCGACTTCTCCGTCTGGGAGCTGTGGGGGGCCCTGCTGCACGGAGGCCGCCTGGTCGTCGTCCCGCACCTGGTCAGTCGCGACCCGGCGGCCTTCCTCGACCTGCTCGCCCGCGAACGCGTCACCGTGCTCAACCAGACCCCGTCC
Organism: Kitasatospora sp. NPDC088264; assembly: GCF_040685715.1. Lineage (NCBI taxonomy): Bacteria > Bacillati > Actinomycetota > Actinomycetes > Kitasatosporales > Streptomycetaceae > Kitasatospora > Kitasatospora sp. NPDC088264. The sequence goes on along the minus strand of NZ_JBFBIR010000001.1, from coordinate 346,230 downwards.
GCCTTCTACCAGCTCAGCGCCGCCGACCGGGACCGCCCCGGATCCGAACTCGCCCTGCGCTACGTGGTGTTCGGCGGCGAGGCGCTCGAACTGGCCCGGCTCGACGACTGGTACGCCCGCCACCCGGAGGACGCGCCCACCCTGGTCAACATGTACGGCATCACCGAGACCACCGTGCACGTCTCCTACATCGCCCTCGACCGGGCCACCGCCGCCGCCGGAAGCAGCAGCACCATCGGCGTCAACATCCCCGACCTGCGGGTCTACGTCCTGGACCAGCACCTCCAGCCCGTCCCGCCCGGCGTCACCGGCGAGATGTACGTCGCCGGGGCCGGCCTGGCCCGCGGCTACCTCGGCCGCCCCGACCTCACCGCCGGACGCTTCGTCGCCGACCCGTACGCCGAACTGTTCGGCGAACGCGGCACCCGGATGTACCGCTCCGGCGACCTCGCCCGCCGCCGCGCCGACGGCGTCCTGGAGTACTTCGGCCGCGCCGACCAGCAGGTGAAGCTGCGCGGCTTCCGGATCGAACTCGGCGAGATCGAGGCCGTGCTGGCCGCCCACCCGGGCGTCGCCGACGCCGCCGTGGTCGTCCGCGAGGACGCCCCGGGCGACAAGCGACTGGTCGGCTACGCGGTCACCACGGCGAGCCCCGAGGACCCGAGCGCCGTCGCCGCCCCCACCCCCGAGGACCTGCGCGCCCACGCCGCCGCCGGACTGCCCGCCCACATGGTGCCCTCCGCCGTCGTCCTGCTCGACCGGCTGCCGCTCACCGCCAACGGCAAGCTCGACCGCCGCGCCCTGCCGGCCCCCGACGCGCCCGCCACCGGCGCCGGACGCCCGCCGCGCACCCCGCGCGAACAGCAGCTGTGCGAACTCTTCGCCGAGGTGCTGGGCGTCGCGGCGGTCGGCGTCGACGACGACTTCTTCGCCCTTGGCGGCCACTCGCTGCTGGTCGTCCGCCTCGCCGGGCGGATCCGCGAACTGCTCGGCCTGGACGTCGGCATCGGCACCCTGTTCCAGTCGCCCACCGTCGCCGCCCTCGACACGGCCCTGGCGGCCGGCTCGCAGAGCGCCGACGCGCTGGACGTCCTGCTCCCGCTGCGGCCCGCCGCGCCCGGACGCCGTACCCCGCTGTTCGCCGTCCACCCCGCCGGCGGCCTCAGCTGGTGCTACACCGGCCTGATCCGCCACCTGCCCGCCGACCTGCCGATCTACGGCCTCCAGGCCCAGGGCGTCGGCGCGGCCACGGCGGCCCGGCCCCTGCCGCAGACCCTGGACGAGCTGGCCGCGCACTACGTCGACCGGCTGCGCGAGGTCCAGCCCGAGGGCCCGTACCGGCTGCTCGGCTGGTCCACCGGCGGGATCATCGCGCACGCCGTCGCCGTCCGGCTCCAGGACCTCGGCCACGCCGTCGAGTTGCTCGCGATCCTGGACGCCTACCCCGCCGAGGGCTTCCGCGACCTGCCCGTCCCCGACCAGGCCGAGGCGCTGGAGGCGCTGCTCACCATGGGCGGCTACGGCCCCGAGGACCTCGCCGGGCGGCCGCTCGAACTCGCCGCCGTCACCGAGCTGCTGCGCCGCGAGGGCAGCCCGCTCGCCGGACTCGACGACGCCACCGTGGCCGCCCTCAACCGGATCTACCTCAACACCAACCACCTCGTCCGGGGCCACGACCACCGCCCCTTCGACGGCGACGTGCTGTTCTTCCGCGCCACCGTCGACACCATCGACGAGACCCTGGTGCCCGAACTCTGGACCCCGTACGTGTCCGGCCGCATCGACAACACCGACGTCGCCTGCTCGCACAAGGACATGACCCTGCCCGCCCCGATCGCGCACATCGCCCGCGTGATCACCGACCACCTGGAGAAGTCCTCCGATGAGTGACGCCCCCGCCAACCCCTTCGACGGCGACGGCGAGTTCCTCGCCCTCGTCAACGACCAGGGCCAGCACTCGCTCTGGCCGGCCTTCGCCGCCGTCCCGGCCGGCTGGAACGTCTCCCACGGCCCGTGCGAGCGCGCCGACGCCGTGCAGTGGATCACCGCCCACTGGACCGACCTGTGACCCCTCCGGCCGTCGAGGCCGCCCCGGCGCGCCCCCTGCTCGCGGGGCGCGCCGCGGTGGTCGTGGTCTACACCGCCGCGATGTGCATGAACGGCCTGGACTCGACCATCGTCAACCCCGCGCTGTTCACCATCGCCGAGGACTTCGGGCGGCCCGTCTCGGCCGCCAACGCCGTCGAGACGGCCTTCCTGGTCGGCCTCGCCGTCGGCCTGCCGGTGGCGGGCTGGCTCGGCGACCGGTTCGGCGTGAAACGGGTCTTCCTCGGCTCCCTGGCCGCGTTCACCCTCGCCTCCGCCCTGTGCGCCGCCGCCCCCGGCCTCGGCTCGCTCGCCGCCGCGCGGGCCGTCCAGGGCGTGGCCGGCGGGCTGCTCACCCCGGTCGGGATGACCCTGCTGTTCCGGGCCTTCGCCCCGCACGAGCGGGCCGGCCTGGGCCGGATCCTGATCGTCCCGACCGCCCTGATGCCCGCCCTCGGCCCGCCGCTCGGCGGCCTCCTGACCGAACACCTCTCCTGGCACTGGCTGTTCCTGGTCAACGTGCCGGTCGGGGTCGCGGCCGTCGTGACCGGGCTCATCGGCCTGCGCGCGGCGGACGAGCCCCCGGCCGGCCGCTTCGACACCACCGGCTTCCTGCTCGCCACCCCCGGCCTCGGACTGCTCACCTACGCGCTCGGCTTCGGCCCGGCGCACGGCTGGTCCTCGCCGGGAGTGGCGCTCAGCGGCGTGGCCGGTCTCCTCCTGCTCGTCATCGCCGTGCGCCACCAACTCCGCTCCGCCGAACCACTGGTGGATCTTCGGCAGCTCGCCGACCGCACCTTCGGCACCGCCACCTGGCTGGCCCTGCTCACCTCGGCCGGCCTGATGGGCGCCCTGTTCGTCCTCCCGCTGCTCTACCAGGCCGCCCTCGGGGCCTCGGCCCTCGACGCCGGGCTGAGCGTCTTCCCCGAGGCGATCGGCCTGATGGCCGCCTCCCAGGTGGTCGACCGCCTGCTGCCCCGGTTCGGTCCCCGCCGCCTCGCGCTGCCCGCGCTGCTGCTCGCCGCCCTCGTCCTGGCCGCCCTCGGCTTCGCCGAGAACCCCTGGGCCGTACGGGCGTTGATGTTCGCGGTCGGGCTCGTCCTGGGCACCGCCGTGCTCACCGTCCAGATCGCCGGCTTCGCCGACGTCCCCGGGCCCGCGATGGGCCGCGCCATGGGCCTGTTCACCATCGTCCGCACCCTCGGCGGCGCCCTCGGCATCGCCGCCACCGCCGCCCTCATCGGCGCCCTGGACACCGACGGCGGCTCACTCGGCCCCTACCGCCTCGCCCTTCTGCTCACCGCCGCCCTGGTCGCCGCCGGCACCCTCCTCACCACCCGCCTCCCCCGGGAGGCGCCGGCACCACCCCTCGCCGACTGAACAGCCACGCCGCACCCCGCGATCGCGGGGTGCGGCGTCAGTTCGTTGGACGCGGCCTTCCGGGCTCAGGCGCTCGGCCAGAGGATCAGGTCGGGCAGGGCGTGCCGGCGCGGTCGGTCGCCGAGGTCGGCGAGTGCGGTGCGGATGGCCCGGAGGTGTCCGACGGTCAGCTGCAGGGGCGGCTCGTCGGGTTGGTGGGTCGTGCGGATGGGGTAGTCGACGCCGGGGGTGCGGGTCATCTCGATGTGGCAGCCGAGCAGGTGCGTCACCGGGCGGCGTTCGGCGAAGTCGATCAGCCGGTCGACGGTGCGGGTGAAGGCAGGCCAGTCGTCGATGTAGAGGCGGCCCGGGTAGACGGTGTCGCCGGTGAGCAGCAGGCCCGTCCACGGGTCGTAGTAGGTGACGGCCGCCGGGTGGTGGCCCGGGGTGGCCAGGCATTCGAGCACCCGGCCGCCGCCCAGGTCCACCCGCGCGACGGCGTCCGGGTCCTGGTCGAAGCCGAAGTACGGCCAGGCCGTGGCCGGGTCGGCGCCGACCAGGGTCGTCGCGGGCCGGTCGGCGAACTGCCCGTCGCCCGCGACGTGGTCGCCGTGCGGGTGGGTGTGCAGGACGAGCAGTCCGTAGCCGTCGCGGGGGTGGTCGGCGAGCCACTGGTCGATGAGTCCGTCGACCACGGTGCGCAGGGGGAAGTACGCGGCGGAGGCGGTGGCCCCGGTGTCGATCAGGACCGCCCGCTCGCCCCCGAACAGCAGGAACAGGAACGGCGCCTCGTAGTCGACCGCCTTGTTCTGCCGCAGGATGACGGTGTGCTCGTCGTACGCGTGGACCTGGATGTCCGGGTCCGTGTTGTGCTTCGCGGACGGGGACCCGTGGATCCACCGCACGTCGAGCGGACGGGCGATCGGGGCACCGGCGGCCATGACGTCTCCCTCGGTGCGTCGTCTTGGCGGGCCGGGTACGGCGCACATCTCGTCCGGGGCGGTCACCGGCGCGCCGCCACCGGGACGCTAGCACGCCCGGGTGGCGGGACGCCTCGGCCGCCGTCGGTCCGGATGGTCCACCGGGAGTTCTCAGGCACGCCCCAGCAGGTGCGCCAGCCCGTCCGCCAGCCCGCCGCGCCAACAGGCGTAGTCGTGGCCGCCGTTGAACTCGCGGTACGCGAGGTCGTAGCCGCGGGCGGTGAGGACGTCGCGCAGGTGACGGTTCTGCGGGAGCAGCATCCACTCCTGGAGGCCGACCTCGACGTAGAACCGGGCCTCCCGCCTTTGCTCGCGGGCGAATTGGCGGGTCAGCCACTCACTGCCCTCGTCGAACTCGGTCTCGTCCGGCCACCAGAAGGAACCGGACTGACAGAGCGCGCCGCCGAAGCGGTCGGGGCGCCGGAACGCGGCGAAGGCGGCGGTGAGGCCGCCCGCGCTCTGGCCGGCGATCACGGTGGCGGCCGGGTCGGTGGTGGTGCCGAACTCCGCCGCCGCCCAGGGGAGGAGGCGGTCGGCGAGGAGGTCGACGAAGGCCGGGTTGCAGCTGAGGTCGTCGGGTCGGCAGGGGCCCATGGTGTGGACGAGCAGGGCGACGGTGGGCGGGATGGCGCCGTCCGCCGCCAGGTTGTCGAGGGTGTCGCCGACCGACAGCACCTCGCCCCACATCTCGCCGTCCAGCAGCACGGCCACCGCGAACGGCCCGCCACCGGCGGAAGGCCCGCCCCCGGCGGGGAGGTGGACGTCCACCCGCCGCCCGGCCACCTCGTGGGCCACCGTCCGCCCGCGCGGCACGCCGTCGCGCCGCCGGACGTACGGCTGGGCGGGGGCGTCGGGCAGGCTGAGCACGGACGACGGGTGGCGCCCGTCGCGGGCGGGCAGCCGGGGGGCGGCGTCGTGCGGGTCGGGGCGGGCGTGGTCGAGGACGCGCAGCCAGTCCGCCCGGGCGGTGCCGGGGGCGTCCCCCCGGAACGGGTACAGCTGGTAGGACGCCCGGTGGTCGGCGCGCAGCCGGTAGGTGATCGACCAGCGGCCGTCGTCGCGGCGGGTCATCAGGTGCGGGGCGAGGTCGCCGGCGTGCCGGTCCTTGTCGGTGACGGTGTGCAGGAGGGCGAGCACGCCGTCGCACGACGCGTCCTCGTGCACGAAGGTGACCAGGCGGTAGGCGGGGTCGGCCGGATCGGGCTCGACGAGGGGAAGGGTTTCCATCTGCGGTACTCCTCGGGAAGGTTAAGCGGGGGTGCCCTTGCGGCCGAGCAGCACCCAGAGCAGGAAGGGGCCACCGAGGACGGTGGTGACGATGCCGACCGGGATCTCCACCCCGTCGATCAGCACCCGCCCCACGGTGTCGGCGAGCACGACGAGGACGGCGCCGGTCAGTGCCGAGCCGAGGACCGGCACGCGCGCCGGCCCGGCCAGCCGCCCGGCGATCACGGGCGCGGCCAGCGCGACGAAGCCGACCGGCCCGCACACGCCGACGGCCAGCCCGGCCAGCGCGACGGCCAGCAGCAGGCAGCCGAGCCGGACCCGGCCCGGGTCGACGCCCAGCGAGGCGGCCACGCTGTCGTCGAAGCGCAGCACCGCAAGCCGCCGGGCCACCGCCAGCGCGAGCGGCACGAGTACGGCCAGCCCGATCAGGACCGGGGTGGCGACGGCGTAGTCCCGCCCGTTGAGACTGCCGGAGGTCCAGACGTACAGCGAGCCGGCCGAGTTGAGCGAGCGGCGGGCGAGCGCGACCTGGATGACGGCCGAGGCGAGCGCGGACATCGCGAGGCCGACGACCAGCACCCGGTAGCCCTGCGCGCCGAGCCCGCCGGAGACCAGGGTGACGACCAGGACGGCGGCCAGCGCGCCGAGCGGGCCGGCCCACCAGGCGCCGAAGGTGCCGGAGACGGTGGCGGAGATCAGGACGGCGGCGGTGGCACCGTCGTTGACGCCGAGCAGTTCGGGGGTGGCGAGGCGGTTGCGGGCGAGGGTCTGGGTGAGGCAGCCGGCCAGGCCGAGGGCGGCGCCGGCGGCGAGCCCGGCGACGATCCGGCCGAGCCGGAACTTCTGCACCAGCAGCACGTCCAGCCGGTCGCCGTAGCCGAACACGGCCTGGAGGGTGCGGCCGAGGCCGAGTTCGCTCTGCCCGGCGTGGGCGGACACGACGACGACGGCGAGCAGCGCCGCGGCCAGGGCGAGCGAGGCGAGCAGCGCCCGGCGGGGGAGCAGCAGCGACCAGGCGCCGCGCCGCAGCACCAGGTCGGGTTTCGGCGCGGGCGGCTCGGACCGCCGGACGGGGGCGGGCTCGGCCGGGTCGGCCATGCCGAGCGCGGCGGTCCGGCGGGAGCGGACGATCGCGATCAGCGCGGGGGCGCCGACCAGGGAGACGATCACCGACACCGGCGCCTCGAACGGGCGGGCCACCAGCCGGGCCAGCACATCGGCCCCGGTGAGCACGGCGGCACCGAACAGGCCGGCGAGCACGGTGAGTTGCCCGACCCTGGGGCCGGCGACGGCCCGCGCCAGGAACCCGGCGAGCAGACCGAGGAAGGAGATCGGGCCGGCCAGCGCGACGGCCGAGGCGGTCAGCAGGGTGACGGCGAAGGCGACCGCGGCCCGGGTGGCGCCGGGCCGGTGGCCGAGACCGCGGGCGAGGTCGTCGCCGAGCGCGAGCGCGGTGAGCGGCCGGGTGGCGAGCAGGGCGAGCAGGAAGCCCACGCCGAGCACCGGGGCGAGCTGGCGCAGCGTCGTCCAGCCCTCCACCCCGGCCAGCGAGCCCAGCACCCACACCCGGTACCGGTCGTACGCCTCGGGCGAGTTGACGATCAGCACGCCGGTGAGCCCGCCGAAGGTGGCGCCGACCGCCGAGCCGCCGAGCACCAGTCGCATCGGGGACCCGCCCCGGGCACCCGCGATGAGCAGCACCAGCGTGCTGGCGAGCACGGCGCCGCCGAAGGCGAAGGCCAGGTACCCGTACGAGGTCTGGATGCCGAGCACGGCGATGCCGAGCACGACCCCCAGCGAGGCGCCGGCGTTGACGCCGAGCAGTCCGGTCTCGGCGAGCGGGTTGCGGGTGACGGACTGCAACTGCGCCCCGGCGACCCCGAGCGCGGCGCCGACCAGCAGGGCGGTGGCCGTGCGGGGCAGGCGCAGGTCGCCGACGACGAGGGCGAGCCGGCCGTCCGCGCGGGCCCCGTGGCGGTCCAGCAGGTAGTCCAGCACCCGCCCGGGGCCGACCTCCCCGGCGCCGACGGACAGCGAGAGCGCGGCGAGGGCGAGCAGGACCGCGACCGCGCCGAGGGCGATCGGCCAGGCGGCGCGGCGGCCGTCCCCGCGCGGTGGCGTCGGCGGCGGCGGGGCGTCCGGCTCGGTGCGGGACTCCCCGGGGGCGCCCACTTGCGACAATGTCATAAGGTAAGGCTAACCTAATGAGCGCATCGTCCTGTGGGCACCGTCACCGTGCCGGGTCGCCCGGACGCCGCCCAACCCCCGTACCACCGCTGCCCGGAGGCACCCATGCCGTTCGCCCAGAGCCCGCTCCACCCCGTCCGCCGCCGCGCGGCCCGGGCGCTGGCCGTCACCGGGGCGGCCGCCCTCCTGCTCGCCGGGTGCGGCTCCTCCGGGTCCTCCTCCGGATCCTCGGGCTCCGCGGGCGGCTCCTCCGCCGCCGGCAGCCCGGCGGCGGACGCGGCCGGCGGCAAGCGCACCGTCAAGGACGCGACCGGCAAGGCCGTCGAGATCCCCGCCGCGCCCCAGCGGATCGTCACCCTCACCCAGGAGGACCTCGACGCGGTGCTCGCCCTCGGCGTCAAGCCCGTCGGCATCACCAACGGCCAGGGGCTCAACGAGCCGCCCGCCTACCTCAAGGACAAGGTCCAGGGCGTCCCGGTGGTCGGCAACCTGCTGCAGCCCGTGATGGACAAGGTCATCGCCGCCAAGCCCGACCTCATCCTGGCCGGCGACATGCAGGACGAGCAGATGCTCAAGCAGCTGCGCGAGATCACCCCCGCCACCCTCGTCACCATGGCGCCCACCGACGACTGGAAGCTCGCCTTCCGCGGCATCGGAAACGCCGTCAACAAGCTCGACCAGACCAACAAGGTGATCGCCGACTACGAGGCCAAGGCGGCCAAGGCCGGTGGCGACCTCGGCAAGAACAAGGGCGCGGCCGTCTCCATCGTCCGCTGGAACCCGACCGGGCCGAGCTGGATGGAGAAGAAGCAGTTCGCCAGCGGCGTCGCCCTCGACATGGGCCTCACCCGCCCGGCCGCGCAGGACAAGGACGGCAACGCGCACAGCCCGGCGCTCAGCCTGGAGAAGCTCGCCGAGATCGACGGCGACTGGCTGTTCCTGTCCACCCTCACCGACGACGGCAAGACCGCGCTCAAGGACGTCCAGTCCAAGCCCGCCTACCAGGAGCTGGGCGCGGTGAAGAACAAGCACGCCGTCACCGTGGACGGTTCGGTCTGGTCCACCCGCGGCGGGCCGCTCGCGGCCGACGTGGTCATCGGCGACATCGGCAAGGCGCTCGCCGCCTCCTGACCGGTCCGCGTTCGGGCCCGTGCCCGCGTTCGGGCCCTGTTCGGGCTCGTACCCGCGCTCGGGCCCTGTTCGGGCCCGTGCCCGCGTTCGGGCCCGTACCCGGTCGGCCGGCACCTTGCCCGGTCGGCCCGCAGCCCCCTCCAACCGAAGGAACCCTCGATGGAGTTGACGATCCAGGGCCTCACCGCCGGCTACGGCCCCGGCCGCCCGGTGCTCGCCGGCGTCGACCTCACCGTCCCGGCCGGCCGGGTGGTGGCCGTCGTCGGCCCGAACGGCTGCGGCAAGTCCACCCTGCTGCGGGCCGTCGCCCGGCTGCACCGGCCGGACGGCGGGCGGGTGCTGGTCGGCGGCGAGGACGTCTGGCGGCTGCGGCCGCGCCAGGCCGCGCACCGGGTCGCGCTGCTCCCGCAGAGCCCGCAGGCCCCCGAGGCGGTCACCGTCGCCGGACTCGTCCGCTATGGCCGCCACCCGCACCAGGGGCTCTTCCGCCAGTGGTCGGCCGACGACGAGCGGCTCACCGCCGGGGCGCTGCGCGCCACCGGCGTCGAGGAACTCGCCGACCGCCGGCTGGACCGCCTCTCCGGCGGCCAGCGGCAGCGCTGCTGGCTCGCCATGGTGCTCGCCCAGGACGCGCCCGTCGTGCTGCTCGACGAACCCACCAGCGCGCTCGACCTCGGGCACGCCGTCGAGGTGCTGGAACTGGTCCGCGAGGTCGCCGCCGGCGGGCGGACGGTCGTCATGGTGCTCCACGACCTCGCGGCGGCGGCCCGCTACGCCGACCTGGTCGTCGCCCTGCGCGACGGCTCGGTGGTGGCCTGCGGCCCGCCCCGCGAGGTGGTCGACGCACCGCTCGTGCGCGCGCTGTACGACATCGACAGCGACGTGCTCGCCGCCCCCGGGGACGGCGCGCCGGTGATCGTTCCCCGTGCGGCGCCGGTGCGTTGACGATGCGTCAGGCATGACCTGGCGCGCGACGGGAGGCGGGTGGCGGGGCAGGCGGCGTGCCGTCTGCCCCGTTCACTCGTTCGACGGGTTTGCGCCCAGGAAGCCGCGGAGCGGCCTCTCCGGCTGCCGCTTTGTCAGTGGGCCTCGCTACGTTCCTCGCATCGCTGACCGGCAGGTGGGAGGAGACGTCCGTGGCATGGGTGGAAACAGGCGCGGGAGGGTACCGCGTCGCGCTCGACGGGGAGGGCAAGGTGGTCTGCCGCAACGCGGCGGGCCGCGAGCTGAAGTCCCTGCCGTCGAAGCTCGGTGACGATCCGGTGGTCGTCCAGCTCAGGCAGCTCACCGAGTGGCTGGCCGCGCACGAGCGGCGCTGCCAGGAGGACGTCGAGCGGTGGATGGTGCGCTCGCTGCCGGTGCCCGCCGCCGTGCTGACCGCGGTCTGGGCGGACGAGGCCTGGCAGGCCGTCCTGCGCGACCTGGTGGTCACCGGCTCGGACGGCGCCGTCGCCGGCTTCCTGCGCGGTGCGGACGCCGAGCGCGGGATCGGCCTGGTGGACCTGGACGGCGACACCGTCCGGCTCACCGACGGAGAGATCCTGATACCCCACCCCGTGCTGCTCCCGGACCTCGACGACCTGCGCGAGTTCGCCGTCGAGCTCGGCGTCTCCCAGCGCGTGCCGCAGCTCTACCGGGAGGTCTGGCACCGGCCGGACGAACTGCCGGCCGGCACCGAGGTCACCACCTACGCCGGCGGCCGCTACCGGGAGCTGCGCGAGCTGCTCGGACGCTGCGCCCGGCTCGGCCACCGGGTGCGCGGCGGCTCCGCCGTCCAGCCCGTGGTGGAGGCGGGGCGCACCGTCGAGGCCCGCGTCTGGGTGGGCGACTACTACGAGTACGACGCCTGCGAGACGGGTGCGCTCAGCTGGGCGGGCCCGGACGGCCGGGTGCTGCCGCTCGCCGAGGTCGGCCCGATCGCCTGGTCCGAGGGCATGCGGATGGCCGCCGCACTGTACGCAGGCCGCACCATCGAAGGGGAGGACGCCGCATGACCGCCACCGGACTCGACCAGAGGGCCGTTCAGGACGCCGACCGGGCGGCTGCCCAGGACACCGGGCCGCACGAGCGGCTGCTCGACGCGGGGGCCGTGCTCCCGCCCGGCACCCTGCCCGGCGCCGGCCGCCCCGACAGCGCCGCCGACGTGCTCACCGCCCGCGCCTACACCCACCCCGCGCTCGACGGGCGCCGGATCGTCCGGCTGGTCCCCGGCGCGCTCGGACCGGCCGAGGACCTCGCCGTCGACTTCCTCGGGCTCGTCCCCGACGGCGCGCCCGCCGAGGTCGGCCAGGTCCGCCAGGAGGCGCTCGGCTTCCCCGCCTGGGCGCTGGTCCACGACCCGGCCAACGGGCACCACGCGCTCGCCCTGGTCAAGGAGATGGAACGGCTCTCCCGCCAGGCCCGGTCCAAGCCCGGCACCGCCAAGGACGGGTTCGAGGCGCTGGCCGCCCGTCTCGGCCGCGCCGTGCCGCACTTCCTGCCCACCTTCTGCGAGGAGGTCGGCCGGATCTTCCTCGCCCACGGCAACCAGACCTACGCCGCCAGCTACTTCGGCAAGGCCCGCGAGGCCGAGCGCACCTACCGCCTGACGGTCGACGAGGAGCGGCTGCGCGCCGTCTTCCTGGAGTTCGCCCTGGCCGGCGCGCTCACCGTCAAGTCCCTGCGCCAGTACGTCAAGGAGCTCACCGGGCGGCTCGACGCGCTGACCGCCTGGCAGCGCTTCCGCCAGCTGTGCACCGAGCGCTCCGCCGCCGGCATGGCCCCCTACGCCGGGGTCGCCGAGGACGCCCGCGCGCTGATCAAGGCCGCCGGGCTGGACCGCGCCGAGCACGAACAGGCGCTGCTCGCCGAACTGCTGGCCGCCCCGGGCGTCAACCGGGCGCCCGGCGCGTTCTGGAAGTCCTGGCACGGTTCCCTGACCGAACTCGGCCGGCGCGACCCGGCGGTCCGGGCCCGGCTGCTGGAGCTGATGCCCGACCCGGCCGGCACCGACGCCGCCCTGAACGACACCGCCTGGCTCGGCCTGCTCGCCGAGACCGGGGCCGAGCAGCTGCTCACCGGCCCGCGCCCCGAGGGCGCCGAGGACTCCGAGCCTGCCGCCGCGTGGCTCCGGCGCTGGTGCCACCACCTCGGGCGCGGCTGGCGCTCCCGGCCCAGTTGCGCCGCCACCGTCGCCCTGGCCGGCCGGATGGCCGAGCGGCTGCGGGCCGACGGAGTCCCGGTGGACCTGTACACCGACGTCCGCCGCAGTCAGACCCAACTCGACCTGCTGGACCAACTGCTCGCCGACGGCGTGCCCGTCGCCGACCCGTCGGCCACCCACCGGTTCGACCTCAAGGACTGGGTCGACCAGTGCGGCGCCGACAGCACCGGCCTCGCGGCCGTCGCCGCCGACCCGCGCTTCCGGCCCGCCCTGCGCGCCGCGACCGCGCCCGCCTGGGACACCGCCGTCAAGCGGCAGGTGCCCGCCCTGCCGCTGCTGCGCCGCCTGTTCGAGGAGTGGGCCGAACTCCGGGCCGACGAGCTGACCGCCGCCCGCGGCCTGGCCGGCGCCGCCGACCTGGTGCAGTCGCTGAGCCCGTACCGCACCGCCGTGCGGGCCGTCGCCCCGGACGCCGCCGAGCGGATCGCCGCCCTCGACGTCACCGCCCTGCTCGCCGGGGCGCTCGGCGCCGGCATCCTCGACGAACTCGGCTGGCCCGCCCTGGAAGAGGCCCTGGCCACGCTCGCCGACCCGGCCGACCCGACCGACCCGACCGACCCGACCGACCCGACCGACCCCGCCAAACCCGTGGACCCTGCGGACCCCGAATCCGCCGGGCCGGACTCGGAGTCGCCCGACACCCCCGGCCTCAACGGCGGGCGCCTCACCGGCCTGATCGTCGAGGACGCCTGGCCGCACCTGATCCTCGCCCGCCACGACCAGGCCGTCGTGGTCGGCCCGCAGGGCGTCCTGCTGGAGCACACCCTGCGCCTGCCCCCGGCGAAGGAACGCTGGAACCAGCCCCGGTTGCGCTTCGTCGACGGCGAACTCCTCGTCGCCTGGTACCAGGACGGAAAGCAGCACGCCTACTGGTCCAGCCGGCCCGGGGAGGTCACCGAACTCACCGGCGAGACCATCGCCGGCTACTACTACGGCGACCGGGATCCCGAGCCCCCCTCCCTCCCGCTGCCCGGCGGCGGCCGCACCACCGGCGAACGCCCGCTGCACCCCGGCGACACCCGGATGCCCGGCGAACACCGGGTCCTCGGAGACGGCACCGGCCACTGGACGCTGCGCTACGGCCAGGACGGCGCCGTCCTGCGCGAACTCGACCCGCACACCGGCGCCCTCGGCCGCGCCGCCGAACCACCGGTGATCGCCGCCACCGCGGCCGCAGGCTGGCTGCCCGCTGCTCGCGCCCGACTGCTGCCGCTCCAGCCCGGCCTGGAGCAGACGCCGCTCGGCACCGACGGCACCGTGCTCGGCAGCTGGGTCCGGATCGACCCCGGCCGCGCCGTCACCACCACGACCGCCGACGGACAGGCCATCGTCCTGCCGATCACCGACGGCCACCCGGACCACGTCCCGGTCGGCCGCCTCACCCTCCCCGGCCAGGCCCGACCGGTCGTCACCGAGGCGCAGCGCGGCGGCCTCGCCCTCACCCTGCCCGACCTGGCCACGGACACCGACCGCACCGCCGACCTGCGCCCCTGCCGCCCGGGGGACTTCGCCGCCGCCGGCACCGGGCTCGTCCCCCCGCTCGACCACTGGCACGCCCTGCGGCCCCGCGACGAGGCAGGCTCCCGCGTCCTGCGTGGCGTCGACACCGAGCAGGCCGCCCGCCTGATCGACGCCGCCTGGCCGACCGACAGCCGGCCCGCGCCCGAGGAGGAGCAGCGCTGGATCACCGTCCAGGGCGTCCGGCGCCCGCTCGCCCGCTCCGGTGGCGCCCGCCGCGCCCTGCCCGTTCAGGCGGTCGGCACCGTCCTGCCCGGCATCAGCCACCCGCTGCTGCTCGCCGGGGTCGCCGGGCTCGCCCGCACCGCCGCCGACCTGCTCGACCGGACCGCACGGTTCGTCCCGCAGCCGGAGGCCGAGAAGCCGTCCAAGGCCGAGGCCGCCGAGTACCGGCCCGAGCACGGCCGTGACCACGAACTGCGCGAGGCCGTCACCACCCTCCTGCCCGACGTCGCCTGCTTCGGCCCCAACTGGGGCGACGGAGACCGGTGGCGGGTGCTCACCAACCTGCGCGCCGTCACCGCCGTCCTGGCCGACCCGCCGACCGCCACCGGCGAGGGCTGGAGCACCCCGGCCACCGTCACCCTGCAACACGGCGACACCCACCACGGCTGGCTCCACCTGCTCGGCCGTCTCGACACCCTCGCCTACGCGGTGGCCGCCCCGCTCACCGAACCGGCCCACCGCGCCAGCCTCGTGCTGCTCCTCGGCGAACTGACCGAGGGAGTGCTCGCCGACCGCGGCGCCACCCTGCGCGAGATCGTCCTCGGCGAACCCGCCGACCGCGCCGACCGCCGCCGGCCCGCCGTCCCCCGCGAGGGGCAGGTGCTGCGCCACGGCGACCGCACCGTCGTCATCCTCGGCCACCGCCGGCACCACGAGGGCACGGAGCAGTGGTACGCCGTCGACCACGACCCGAGCGGCGCGTTCGGCCCCGTCGCCCACTTCACCACCGTCAAGGAACGCGGCACCGAGGAGCGGGTCGACGCCGCCTGGATCGCCGCGCTCCGGCAGGCGGCCGTGCTGCACGGCGGCGCCCCCTGGCAGCCCGCCCGTGCCATCGCCTTCGGCGGGCTCACCGGGATCGGTGCCGCCCGCGCCGCCCTGCTGCTCAGCCCGCCGCCCGGGCTCTTCCAGTGGCACAGCGCCGTCCTGTCCGCCGACCGCCTCGCCGAGTACGGCCTCAAGTCCACCGAGGCCAAGGCCGCCCGGGACTGGCTGCGCGGTCGCGACCGGACCGCCCTCACCGACGTCTGGGGCGCCCTGCTGCCCGCCGACCCGAAGACCCTCTGGACGGAGGGCCCCGACGTCGACGCCGGCGCCGCCGCCTGGATCCGGCACTTCGGCCGGCTGGTCACCCTCCCCGAGGCCGCCCAGGCCACCGTCACGGGCGCGCGGATCGAACACATCGAGGCGGTGCTCAACCTCGCACAGACCCCCTGGCTGACCGGCACCACGGCCTTCCGGCTCAGCGACGACGGCGGGTCCACCCCCCAGCTGCTCGCCGAGGACCAGAGCGCCGCACCGGCCTCCGGCGACCTCGGGCACGCCGTCGACGCCCTGCGCTGGCTCGCCTACCACCTGCCCGCCGACAGCCCGCTGCGCCCGCTGCTGCCCGCGGCCGCCGCCGCGCTGCGAAGCCGCCTCGCCGACCCCGACCTGCTGCTCGACCTCCACCTCGTCCACACCACCAAGGGCGCCTCGATGTCGGCCGTCCTGCGCACCCACTTCGGCCTGCCGGCCGCGGGCGGAGTCGACCCGAACGGACTGGTCGACTGCGGCCCGGCCCTCGTCCTGACGCCCTACCACGGCGAGTACGAGCGGGTCTGGCTGCGCCCGGCCGGGCTCACCGGCCCCGACGACCCGGTGCTCGAACTGCTCGGCGGGCTGGGCGCCAGCTACTGGCTGGAAACCGAGCGGGGCGCCATCGAGGCCGTCCTGCGCGGCGAAGTGGAGCGTCTGGCGGCCTCCGCCGCCGGCCCCGCCGCCGCGGCCGGTGACGCCGCGGCCTGGCTACAGCACCCGCAGCTCACCGTCCCCGACCTGGTCGCCGAGGCGGCCCGGGCCCACGGCCTCGGCGAGGACGCCGCGGTGCTCTACCTCCAACTGCTGGCCCTGCCCGACCCCACCGACCGCAACATCGCCCGCTGGACGGGCTGGAAGCCGGCCAGGCTCAAGCGCGCCCGCGCCGAACTCGCCGCCACCGACCTGGTGCTGGAGGCCAAGCGGGCCCGGGCCGGCCGCACCCTCTTCCTGCCCGGCGGCTGGCAGGAGGCCAAGGCCCCCGCCCTGCCCGCCGAGACCTGGAAGGCCGCGCTCTACGAACTGCCCACCCACCGCGTCTCGCTGCCCTACCTGCCCGTCCCGGAGCTGTTCGCCCGGGCCTGGCAGCGGACCCTCGACGGCGACGCCCCCGGCTACGAAGAGCTCCAGACCAGCAAGCGCAGGAAGGCCCGCCGATGAGCGCCACGCCGACGAACAGCATGCCGACCAACAGCACACCGACGGGCAGCACACCGGGGAGTGCCGACGCCGCCCCCGCGAGCCGGCAAATCATCCCGCCCGAGGAGAAGCACGCCGCCGAACTGGAGTTCCTGGCCGCGTACGACACCGGCCCGCGCCCGCCCGGCTGGCGGCTCACCCCGCGCGCCGTCGTCACCTTCGTCATGGGCAGCGACGGCGAGAAGCTCAAGGCCGGCCGCCGCGGCCTCGCCATCGAGCAGAAGTTCGTCGGCGAGCGCGCCCTCGTCGAACGCTGCGTCGTCACCCTCGCCGGGGAGCGCGGCCTGCTGCTCGTCGGCGAGCCCGGCACCGCCAAGTCCATGCTCTCCGAACTGCTCGCCGCCGCCGTCTGCGGCACCAGCGCGCTCACCGTCCAGGGCACCGCCGGCACCACCGAGGACCAGCTCAAGTACGGCTGGAACTATGCCCTCCTGCTCGCCAAGGGGCCCAGCCGGGACGCCCTGGTGCCCTCCCCGGTGCTCACCGCGATGACCGGCGGGGCGGTGGCCCGCGTCGAGGAGGTGACCCGCTGCCTGCCCGAGGTGCAGGACGCGCTGGTCTCCCTGCTCTCCGAACGGCGGGTCGCCGTTCCAGAGTTGGCCGGCACCCCGGACGGACAACTGCACGCCGCCGCCGGTTTCACCCTGATCGCCACCGCCAACCTGAGGGACAAGGGCGTCAGCGAGATGTCCGCGGCGCTCAAGCGGCGGTTCAACTTCGAGACGGTCGGCCCGATCGCCAGCCTCGCCGCCGAGGTCGAACTCGTCCGCCGGCAGTCGACCGTCGCCGTCGCCCGCGCCGGAGCCACCTACGCGGTGGACGACGCCGTCCTGGAGGCCCTCGTCACCGCCTTCCGCGACCTGCGCACCGGCCGCTCCACCGAAGGCTGGGACGTCGAGCGCCCGTCCACCGTGATGAGCACCGCGGAAGCCGTCTCGGTCGCCACCGCGCTCGGTGTCACCGCCGCCTACCTGCCCGACGGCGGCGACCTGCTCGGCCGCCTCCCCGGCCAGCTCATCGGCGTCGTGCGCAAGGACGACCCGGCCGACGCCGCCCGGCTGCTCGGCTACTGGGACGGACCGGTCCGCCGGCGCGCCGAACAGGGCGCCGGCACCTGGCGCACCCTGTGGGACCTCCGCTCGGCCCTGGAGGCATGAGGCCATGACCAGCACGGTGACGCCCGCCCCGGCCGGCCCTGATCGCCAGGCCGGCCGCGACCGCCAGGACGGCCCCGCCCGTCCGCTCGGTCCTGACCACCTGGACGGCCTGGACGGCTTGGACGACCCGCGCCAGGCCGTCCGGGCCGCGGCCGACCAACTGGCGGCCTCCGGCACCGGCCGGCCCGGGCCCTACCTGATCGGCGTGCGGCACCACGCGCCGTCGCTCAGCGCGGTCCTCCCCGCGCTGCTCGACGCCGCCAAGCCCGAGGTGGTGCTGGTCGAACTCCCCGCCGAGTTCCAGCCCTGGCTCGGCTGGCTGGCGGACGAGGCCACCCAGGCCCCCGTCGCCCTCGCGGCCGCCCCGGCCGGCCGCGAGGGCGGTCGGGGCACCGCGGCCGATTCCGGCCCCGGCCGGCTCGCCTTCTACCCGTTCGCCGACTTCTCCCCGGAGCTGGTCGCCCTGCGCTGGGCCCGGCGCAACGGCGTCGAGACACTCGCCTGCGACCTCCCGCTCGCCCACCGCACCACACTCCACGGGGAACAACAGCCCGTCGCCGACGCCCCGGGCACCCCCGGCGTCGCCGACGCGCTGCGCCACCGCCTCACCGGGCGCGCCTTTGACGACGACCTGTGGGACCGCCTCGTCGAGACCGCAGCCCCCGGTTCCACCCCCGACGCCGTCCGGCGCGCCGCCCTGCTGGTCGGCTGGGCGCTGCGCCGCGACGCCGAGACCGGCTCCGGCGTCGACCCGTACGACCTGCGGCGCGAAGCCTGGATGCGGGCCCGGATCCGGGCCGCGGCGGCCGACGGGCGCCGGGTCGCCGTCGTCGTCGGTGCCTTCCACGCGCCCGCCCTGCTCGACGGGCCCGCCGCCACCGAGGAACCGCCGCACCCGGACGACCTCGGGCACGCCCTCTCCCTGATCCCCTACACGTACCCGCTGCTCGACGCCCGCTCCGGCTATCCGGCGGGCATCCGCGATCCCGAGTGGCAGCACACCGTCCTCGACGCCGGCGGCGACCCCGACCGCCTCACCCTGGCCCTCACCACCACCGCCGTCCGGATCTGCGAGGCACTGCGCAGCCAGGACCACCCCTCCGGCCCGGCCGACGCCCGCGAGATCGTCCGCCTCGCCGGAGACCTCGCCCGCCTGCGCGGCCACGCGGCCCCCGGCCGCGGCGAACTCGTCGAAGCCGTCCAGACCGTCCTCGCCCAAGGCGAACCCCTCGGCCGCGGCCGGGCCGTCGCCCGGGCGCTCGAACGCGTCCTGGTCGGCACCCGAACCGGCCGCGCCACCCCCGCGGCCCCGCGCAGCGGGCTCGCCCCCGCCGTCGAAACCCTCCTCGCCGACCTCGGCCTCCCCGGCCCCGCCGACCCCGAGCCCCGCGAACTCCGCCTCGACCCGCTGCGCACCCCCCTCGACCGCCGCCGCGAGATCCTCCTCCACCGCCTCACCACCTGCGGGGTCCCCTACGCCGACCCCGTCACCACCACCGGCGCGGGCGGCACCGAAACCATCGGCACGCGCTGGAGCCTCCACTGGACCCCGGCCACTGCCGCGATGCTCACCGTCGCGGGCACCCGGGGCGTCACTCTCGCGCAGGCCGCCGAAGGCACCCTGCGCGAACGCCTCCGCCGAGAACAGCAGGCCGACGGTCCCACCGCCCGCGAGGTCCTCCAAGGCCTCACCGACGCGGCCGCCTGCGGCCTCCCGGCCCTCGCCGACACCCGCCTCACCCAACTCGCCGCCGTCCTCCCGTCCTCCGGCACCCTCCCCGAACTCCTCGACGCCCTGGCCCTCCTCGACCGCCTCGCCGCCGGCCACCTCCCGGGATACCCCTCACCCGACACCCCCGACGGCTCCGCACCGTTGCCCGATGCACCCGATGCACCCGATGCACCCGATGCACCCGATGCACCCGATGCGGGCGGGTCGTCGGCCGTGCGGGCGGGGCGGTTGGGGGCGGTGGGCGAGGTGTTGACCGTGGCGGCCGTACGGCAGCTGGAGGGGCTGGGCGGGTCGGACGATCCGGCGGATGCGCGGGCACTGGTGGAGCTGGCGCGGCGGGCGGACCTGGACGGCGGGTTGCGGCTGGGGCACGTGCTGGCCGAACTCGCGGACCGGGGGAGTCCGTTGGTGCGAGGTGCGGTCGGAGCGGTGCGGGTGCTGCTGGGCCGGGAGCGGGCGGAGGTGCTGGGCGGGCGGGCGGCTTCGTGGGTGGACGGGGCGACCGGTCCGGAGGCCCGGCACGCGCTCGGTCGGGGGCTGGTCGGCCTGCTGACGGCGGCGGAGGGGCTGTTCGCCGCCGCACCGGAGGCGCTGGAGCCCGTGCTGGAGCGGATCACCTCGCTGCCCGACGCCGCCTTCCTGGACCGGCTGCCGGCGCTGCGCGGCGGCTTCGACACGCTCAGTCCGGCCGCCCGGGACCGGTTGCTGGTCCTGGTCGAGGAACGTCTGGGCACCCGGCTCGCGAGCCTGCCCGAGGACGTCCCACCGGCGGTGGTGGCCGGCTGGGTCCGCGCGGATCTGGCCGCCCGCGCGGCGCTGGCCCGGCGCGGCCTGCTGCCGGCGCCCGGGGACGACCCGGTGCCCGAGCCTCCGCACCACGTCGGCCCTCTCCCTTCCGCACCTGTCGCCACGCGGCACGCCCTCGCCCCGGCCGAGCGCTGGCGGCTGCTCCTCGGTCGCCCCGGCAGCGGCCTGAACGGGCGTTGCGCCCGACTCGCCACCGCCCTGGACGAGTTGTACGGCAGCGGGCGAGGCGAGGGCTCCGGCCCGGGCCTGGACGGGCGGTCCGGGCGAGGAGGCCGCGAGGCGCCCTTTCCGGGGGTGCGGGAGTGGGCCGAGGAACTGTCGGCGCTGTTCGGGCCGGGCGTTCGGGAGGAGGTGCTGGCGGCCGCCGTGGCGCAGGGCCGGACGGACGTCCTGGAGGCGATCGAGCCGGGCGCCGTCCGCCCGTCGGTCGACTTGCTGCGCACGGTGTTGGAGCATGCGGGCGGCCTGCCGGAGGCGAGGGTGGCGCGGCTGCGTCCGCTGGTGCGGCGTCTGGTGGACGAGCTGACGCGCGCGTTGGCGACCAGGCTGCGTCCGGCGCTGACCGGGATCAGCGTGCCGCGTCCGACGCGTCGGCCGGGTGGCGGATTGGACCTGGACCGGACCATTCGCGCCAATCTCGCCACGGCCCGCCCGTCGGGGGACGGCGGCACGCTCATCGTGCCCGAGCGCCCGGTGTTCCGGACCAGGGCCCGGCAGTCGGCCGACTGGCGGCTGATCCTGGTCGTGGACGTCTCCGGGTCGATGGAGGCGTCGACGGTCTGGGCGGCGCTGACGGCGTCGATCCTGGCCGGAGTGCCTTCGCTGAGCACCCACTTCGTGGCGTTCTCCACCGAGATCGTCGACCTGACCGAGCGGGTGGAGGATCCGCTGAGTGTGCTGCTGGAGGTGCGGATCGGTGGTGGCACCAGCATCGCGGGCGGCCTGCGGTACGCGCGGAAGCTGGTGACGGTGCCGTCCCGGACGCTGGTCGTGGTGGTCAGCGACTTCGAGGAGGGCGGTCCGGTGGGCGGGCTGCTGGGCCAGACCCGGGCACTGGTGGATTCCGGTGTGCACCTGCTCGGTTGCGCGGCGCTGGACGACACGGGGACGGCCCGCTATTCGAAGGCGGTCGCGGGCCAGCTGGTCGCGGCCGGCATGCCCGTGGCGGCGTTGAGTCCGCTGGAACTGGCCCGCTGGGTGGGGGAGAAGGTGCGATGAGTGTGACGGAGCGGACGAGCGGCTGGCCGGTGGTCCGGCCGGAGGTGGTCGCGGAGGTGGTGGCCGGGTTGAGCGCCCGGCTGCAGAAGCGGCTGGACGGTGCGGCGGCGAAGCTGGCGGAGCGGCCGGTGATCCGTTGCGGCGACGAGTGGCGGGTGGAGGTGGACGAGGAGACGGCGCTCGTGCTGCACGCCCCGGGCGCGGTGGTCGCGGATGCGGCCGACGTGCGCTGCGGCTGCCTGCTGGCCCCGGCCTGCGTGCACCGGGCCGCTGCGGTCACGCTCTGCCCGTTGGCCGAACTGGCCGAACTGGCCGAGGAGACCGAGGAGACCGAGGAGACCGAGGAGGTCACGCCGACCGAGGCCGCCCCAGCGTCCTCGGAGGAGGCGCAGCCCGAGGCCGGGCCCACCCCGGTGGAGGTGGCGGCGGCCCATCATCTCCACCGAGCCGGGTGTGCCGTGCTGGCCGCCGGGGTGAGCGGCGCGGGGGCGGTCGCGCAGGCCGAGCTGCTGCGGGCGGCCCACCGGGCGCGGCTGGCGGGGTTGTACCGCCCGGCCGTGGCGGCGGTCGCGGTGGTGACGAGGGTGCGCGCGGCCCGGTCCGGGGCGCCGGACCACCGGCTGGCGGACCTGGTGGCCGGTCTGCGTGAGCTGCTGGACCTGACCACCGCTCTGAGCACCGGCTGCGGCCCGGTCTCCGAGCTGCGCGGCACCGCCCGCCAGGCGTACGGCGAGGAGGGCGGGTTGCGGCTGTACGGGCTCTTCGCCGAGCCGGTGCTGACGGCCACGCATGCGGGAGTGGTGAGTTGGGCGGTGGACGCCGGGGGGCGGCTCAGCACGGTGGCCGAGGTGATGCCGCACGGTGATGCGGCGGACGCGGCCCCGCAGGCGGTCGGTGCGGGCAACCGGACGGTCCGGCTGGGGGAGGCCCCGCTGAGCCACCGGGAGTTCAGCCGCGCCGGGCTGGCCGTCCAGGGCGCCACCCGGTCCGCCGCCGGGCGGCTGGGCGCGGGTGCTTCCGTCCGGGCGGTTCGGGCGGCGGGCGCGGCGTGGACGGCGGAGCCGGTGGCCGCGCTCTGGGCCGAACCGGCGGCCGCCCAGGTGGCGCGGGTGCTCGCGGCGGAGCCGCTGCCGTACGAGGGCCGTCCGGCCGGGAGCGACCTGCTGTTCCTGGACGTGACTCTGCTGGGCCCGGCTCCGGCCGGCCCGGGCGGGGCGCCGAGGCTGCTGGCGCGCTGCGAGGGCGGTGCCGACGGCGCCGACGGCGGCGACGGCGGCTTGGTGGTCGGTCTGTGCACGGGGCACGAGCACCCGGGGCTGGCCTTCCGGGCGAACCTCGCACTGCTCGCCACCGCGCCCGGCCTGCGGCTGCGGGTGATCGGCCGTCTGGAGCGATCGGACCGGCCGGAGCTTCGCCTGCTCGCGATCGGTACACCCCCGGAGCCCTCGATGGCCCCCGAGATCCCCGGCCTTCCCTCGCTCGCCGTCCCCGCGGACCGGGCCGACCGGGTCAATCTCGGCCTCGAACGCCTCCAGACCGCCGACCTCCGGACCGCCGACCAGCGGACCGCCGCACCCGCCGATGCCGGGCCCGGCTTCCCGGCCGGTCTCCCGAACGAGGCCCCTTACGGTCCACCCGTCCACGTGCTCGGCCGCCGGGTCGAGCAGGCGGTCACCACGGGGCGCCACGCCCTGGCCCCGAGCGCGGCCACGGCGGCCGCCGACGGGAGCCTGCTGCGCGCCGCCGGGCTGGTGACGGCCGCCGAGCTCCTGGACGCCCTGCGGGCCGCCGCGGCCGACCGGCGCCGCGACGTGTTCGGCCGGGTGGTCCCGGACGACCACGACGCCTTCGCTGGGTCCTGGCTGGCGGCCGCCTGCTACACGGAGGAGCTGGCCGCCGCGCTCTGCGCCGCCGCCTGGGCCGGGGAGCCCGCTCTGGACCGGCATCGGGGGGAGGTATAAGGAAAAGTATTTGCATAGACAGCTAATCCGCGTCAGCTGGCATACTTGTCGCAGGGAAGACGTCGCGAGACGTGCAGGGACGTGGAAGGGAAGGCGAGCTATGGGTATCCGCGACGACGCGGCCGAGGTCCGGGCCCGTGGCTGGCGAACTCTCGCCGCGCTGCACGGGCTGATCGACGCGGCGCTGGAGAAGGCGCTGCAGGCGGAGCACCGGCTCTCGGTGGTCGAGTACACGGTGCTGGACGCCCTGTCGCGGCAGGACGGGTGGCACATGCGGATGCAGCAGCTGGCCCGCGCCGCGGCGCTGAGCAGCAGCGCGACGACCCGCCTGGTGACCAGGCTGGAGGACCGTGGGCTGCTCAGCCGCTACCTCTGCGCCGACGACCGGCGCGGGATCTACACCGAGCTGACGCCGGAGGGCCGCACCCTGCTGACGTCCGCCCGCCCGGTGCACGACGCCACCCTGGAGGCGACGCTGGCGCAGGCCGCCGAGGTGCCGGAGCTGGCACCGCTGGTCCACGCGCTCTCCGGACTCGACGACCCGGCCGGGCTCACCGGCCGCACTCCGGCCAACGCCTGAACCCTGGCCAACGCCTGAACCCCGGCCCTGACCTGACCCCCGACCCCGACCTGGCCCCCGACCCCGACCCCGACCCCGACATCAAGGTCGGCGCCGGCCCCGGCAAGCCGACAAGCCCGTACGGACCGGACGCTCAACGCCGCCCGGCGGACAGGGCGTTGCGGTGCACCTGGTCGAGCAAGGCGAGCAGCAGCTCCTTGCTGGACGCCCGTTCCCGCACGTCGCAGAGCACGATCGGGACCTCGGGGTCGAGGTCGAGGGCGCGCCGGACGTCCTCGGGGCTGGCGTCGCGGCGGCCGTGGAAGCAGTTGACGCCGATCGCGAACGGGATGCCGCGCTGCTCGAAGAAGTCCACGGCGGCGAAGCTGGATTCGAGCCGCCGGGTGTCGGCGAGGACGATCGCCCCGAGGGCGCCGAGCGCGAGGTCGTCCCACATGAACCAGAACCGGAACTGGCCGGGTGTGCCGAACAGGTAGAGCACCAGGTCCTCGCGGACGGTGATCCGGCCGAAGTCCATCGCCACGGTGGTGGTGGACTTGCCCTGGACGCCGTCGAGGCTGTCGACCCCGATGCTGGCGCGGGTCATCCGCTCCTCGGTCTGCAGCGGTTCGATCTCGCTGACCGAGCCGACCATGGTGGTCTTGCCGACGCCGAAGCCGCCGGCGACGAGGATCTTGACCGCGCCCGGCACCAGGCTCTGGGTCGTCAATTCGGTTCTCCTGGAGTGGGACTGAGAGGTGCGGGGCGGTCGGGTCCGCAGGGTCAGAGCCGGCGGACGCCCTCGATCACGGCCTGGATCAGCGAGATGTCCGGCGCCTCGGCGAGCTGGACCGGGGCGCGGGTGAGGATCAGCCGGGCCTCGGCGAGGTCGTCGAGCAGCACCTTGACGACGCTGACCGGCAGGTCGAGGGTGGCCGCGATCTCGGCCACGGCCAGCGGGCGTTCGCGGCACAGGTCGAGGATCGCGGCCGGTTCGGGCGTGAGCCGGCTGGTGTCGGTGCGCGGGTCGGAGGTGACCACCAGGGTGATCAGCGCGAATCCGTCACGGACCGGGCCGGTGCGCCCGTTGGTGATCGCGTAGGGGCGGACCAGATGGCCTGCGTCCTTGTCGTAGAACCAGGCCTCGTCGGCGTCGGCGGTCACGCACCGCCGCCCGCGCCGGCCTGGCCTGCGTCGCTGCGCGGCGCCGCGGTGAGGTACTGGCCGACCTGCTTGACCAGCATGTTGATCTCGTAGGCCATCAGCCCGGCGTCCACCTGCTCGCTGGTGAGGACGGCGAGCCGGGCGCCCTGCCCGGCGGTGGTGACGAACAGGAACAGCTGGTCCATCTCGACCACGGTCTGCCGGACCCGGCCGCCGTTGAAGCGGTGGCCGGCGCCGCGGGCGAGGCTCTGCAGGCCGGAGGCGACGGCGGAGAGGTGTTCGGCGTCGGCCCGGTCGAGACCCTGGGACATGCCGACCAGCAGGCCGTCCTCGGAGAGGACGATGGCGTGCCGGGTCTCGGGTACCCGCGCCACCAGCTGGTCCAGCAGCCAGTTGAGGTCGCGCTGGGTGTCGGTGTGCTGCGTCATCACTGCTGTTCCTTGGCTTCCTGAACGGCGGAGGCTTCCCGGGCGGCGGAAGGTGCGGCCGGGAAGTGGGGCGCGGCGGGCGCCTGGGGGGCGGTGGGGCTGGTCGGCGCGTCGGGGTCGGCCGCGCGGGCGGTCCGGGTGCCGCGCTGGATGGCGGCCATGGTGGTGCGGGATCGCTGTGGCGACGGGTCGTCGGCCCTGGCGGCCCCGGTTTCTCCGGTGGCCCCGGCGGCTCCGTGCCAGGGCCCGGCCTGGGTCGGCGGGCCGACCACGGGGGGCGGCATGGCGCCGGGAGCGTGGGCCTCGCGGAGCTGTTCGGCGAGGCTGGCGTTGCGGACCCGCTGCGGCAGGACCCGCGGGGTGCGCAGTTCGCCGTCCGGTCCGTGGTTCAACTGCTCCTCCTGGGCGCGTTCGTGCGCGGGCGCAGGGGGCTCGGCGGTGGCACCGTAGAAGGGCCCGGCCGTGGTCCCGGCCGTGGTTCCGGCCGGCACGTCCGCAGCACGGCCGTCGGCCGACGGCTCACCGGGCGAACTGTCGGACGGGGCCTCGTACGGGCGCGGGAGAACGGGCCGGGGGACGACCACGGCCCCGGGCAGTCCGGGTATCTCGGCACCGACCGGCAGACCGCCGTTGGCCGGGCCGGGGGCGGCTCCCCCGGCCGGGCCGCCCTCCAGGGGGTACTGGGCGAGCAGTTCGCCGATGATCACACCGCTGCCACCCGCACCGGGCACGCCGGGAACGCCGGGAGCTCCGGGAACGCCAGGCGCCACCAGGCCGCCGGCGACACCACCAGTCCCGGGCTCGCCGGGCCCGCCGGGCGCACCCGGCTCGGCCCCGGGCGCCGGAGCGCCCGGTCCGGTGCCGATCAGCCCGCCGAGCACTCCGGCGAGCGCGCCGGTCAGCCCCCCGTCCGGACCGCCGGGGTCGTTGCCGCCCGCCGCCCGCAGGGGCTCGGGGACGGGGGTCCGGGTGACCCGCGCGCCGGACGGCAGCCCGGCCATGGCGGCCGGCTGTTCGGCCTGCTCCAGCAGCACCGACGGCACCAGCACCACGGCCCGGGTGCCGCCGTAGGGCGAGGGCCGCAGGGTGACCTGGATGTCGTGCCGGGCGGCCAGCCGTGCGACGACGAACAGGCCGAGGCGCAGGTCGTCGCCGAGGGCGGAGACGTCCAGCTCGGGCGGGTTGGCCAGGTAGTCGTTGAGCCGCTCGTACTCGTCCTCGCCCATGCCGAGGCCGCGGTCCTCGACCTCGACCGCCAGGCCCTTGGGGACTTCCTGCGCGGAGACCTGCACCTGGGTGTACGGCGGGGAGAAGGTGGTGCCGTTCTCGATGAGTTCGGCGATCAGGTGGATGACGTCTGCGACGGCCTGTCCGCTGAGTGAGGCGCGCGGCACGCCCTGGACGACGACGCGGGCGTAGTTCTCGGTCTCGGAGACGGCACTGCGCAGCACGTTGACCATGGGCACGGCGTTGCGCCAGCGCCGGGCGGGCAGGGCGCCGCCGAGGATGACGAGGTTCTCGGCGTTGCGCCGCATCCGGGTGGCGAGGTGGTCGACCGCGAACAGTTCGCGCAGCAGCTCGGGTTCCTCGTGCTCGCGCTCCAGGGCGTCGAGCATGCTGATCTGCCGGTGGATCAGGATCTGGGTGCGGCGGGCGATGTTGAGGAAGACCTTCTTCGTCCCCTCGCGGCCCTGGGCCTGGTGGATGATGGCGGCGACGGCTGCCTGGCGGACGGCGGCGAGGCCGTCGGAGGTCTGCTGGACCTCGTCGCCGGTCCGGCGGGACGGCGACCAGGCGGGCGGTGTGGGCACGGGCTCCCCGGCGCGCAGCCGTCCGACGACCTCGGGGATCTCGTCCTGGGCGAGCGCGAGGGTGTCGGCGCGCAGTGCGCCGAGGCGGGCGGACAGGGTTCGCGCGGTCCGGATGCCGTGGACCAGGCTGATCAGCAGGACCAGGGCGACGACGGCGCTTCCGGCGATCACGGTGGTGCGGTGTTCGGCGCCGCGCAGCAGGTAGGCGGCGTAGCCCCAGGCGGCGGCGAGGCCCAGGCTGGGGACCAGGACGAGGGCGAGGAGCGAGCTGCGGAGCGAGCCGGACCGGCCGGCGCGGTGGGCCGTGCGGGGGGCCGATATGCCTGGCATCTGATTCCTTGGTGCAGGGCCGAGTCGCTGGGCCGAACGGCGGGTCGGCCTGAACGAGGTCCGGCCGGGGCTTCAGGGCGCCACGGCCGGGGTGGCCGGACGGGGTGACGCGGTGTCATCGCCCGGGCGGGGGTGCAGCACGGCCGCCGACGGCAGGAACGGTATCAGTCCCAAGTGCCCTCATCGCAACATCAACTGACGATATGTGGGCGGGTGATGGCGATGGCGGAGGTGCCCGGAAGGAGTGTCCGCCGGCGGAACGTCGCAGCTCACGTCGGCCGCGGGCGGCGCGTGGGCGGTGCGCGGACGGCTCTCCGGGAGCCGGGAGAACCTCCCGGAGAGTCGTCAGGAACAGGTCAATTCACCGCCGCGCCGAACGTTCGCCCTCGTCCGACAGCCCGGCCCGCCGGTCCGCCGGTGCGCAGGTCGGTCGGTGTACAGGTCCGTCGGTGCGCAGGTCGGTCGGTGTACAGGTCCGTCGGTGCGCAGCGCCGGTTCAGCCCGCCAGCGGTATCGGTACCACCTGCCCGCCGCCGATGGCCTGAAGCTCCACTGCGGCCTCCCGCTGGGACAGTTCGGTCCACGCCCAGCTCGCCAGGTCGGACAGCTCCGCCGACCACTGCTTGCCGTAGGTGCCGCAGGCGACCTGGCCGAGCCGCAGCCGCTGGACGTCCGAGGTCCCGGCCGGCGGGTAGACGTGGGTGGCGTCGCGCAGGTAGCGCTCGATGCTGAACTCGGTTTGCAGGCCCCGGGCGGCGTGGATCTCCATGGCGTTGCGCGCGGAGTCCAGCGCGTACTCGGTGTTGATGAGTTTGGCGTTCATCAGCTCGGCATCGCAGGCCTTGCCGTGGTCGAGCAGGTGCGAGGCGTGGTAGGCGGCCAGCTTGGCGGTCATCAGCCTGGACTGCATCTCGCCGAGCTTCAGCGCGATGTTGGGCAGGCGGTTGATCGGCTTGCCGTAGAGCACCCGCTCCTCGGCGAAGCGCGCGGTGTCCTCGACGATCGCGGTGTGGATCCCGAGCGCGACGGCGGCGAGGTTGAGCCGGCCGTAGAGGGTGGAGGAGGAGTAGGCGACGTCCAGGCCCTGGCCCTCCAGGCCCAGCCGGTTGCCGACGGGGATGCGGCAGTCCTCGAAGACGATCTCGCCGAAGCTGAAGCCGTGCAGGCCGCTCTGCGAGCCGAGTTCGCCGACGCGGAAGCCGGGGCGCTCGCTCTCGACCAGGAACGCGGACAGGCCCCTGCTGCCCTCGCCGGTGCGGAGGACCACGCCGTGCACGTCGCCGATGTGGGAGTTGCCGACGAACCACTTGCGGCCGTTGAGCACGTACTGGTCGCCCTCGCGGCGGGCGGTGCCGGACATGCCGAGCACGTGGCCGCCGCACTCCGGCTCCGTGACGGCGATGGTCGGCAGCGACTCGCCGGAGGCGAACCTCGGCAGCCACTTGCGCCGCTGGACGTCCGAGCCGAAGTGGATGACCTTGGCGACACCGAGCTGTGAGGCCTGCGCCACCGCGCCCATGGCGCCGCTGACCCGGGCGAGTTCCTCCACGATGACGGTCTTGGCGAGGTGCCCCAGCCCCAGTCCGCCGAATTCGCGCGGAATGGTCACCCCGATCCAGCCCCGCCGGGCGATCTCCCGCGACAGTTCGAACTCGACGGTCCGTTCGGCCTCCATTCGGGCCACGTGCGGGCGTACCTCCTTCTCCGCGAACTCCCGGACCTCCGCTCGGAGACTCTCGTGGCGCTCGTCGGTGAAGTAGTCCATCGCCATGCTGGGGTCCTCTCGTGTCAGTGGATGTGCCGTGCCTCCGTCCGTGCTGTCGAAGTCGCTCCAGCCGCTCCCCGGGGATGAGTGGGGGTTCGAGGTGGTGGCGGCCGACTGCCCCGTCGCAATCGGTGCATGCGGAACTCGGGGCGGCTTCCCGGGGATTGGGAATGCCGCCCGTGTCTTCGGCAGGGCTCATTGTCGTATGGGCCTCCTGTGCTGACCCAGAGTCGATCTTGAATTGGCGGAAATCGGCCCGTCCTTACGCTGAGGAGTTTTGCCATGGCTCTGAGTGGGAAGTGATCTTGACCCGCCGCGGCAACCTGCTGAGCGGCCGCTCACATGCGGCTTTGACTGTCCATCAGCAACGGTGATGAGCCGGACCGGGAGCACCGAACCGCCCGGATGTCTGATTACATGTGCGCCATGACTGATGTGATGAGCACTCAAGGCCAGTTCCCGGGTGCCGCCGGGGAGTCCGAGCGGACCCGCAGGCTGCGCAGCCTTGGTCTCAACGAACCGTCCGCGGACGAGGCCTTCGACCGCTTCGCCCACCTGGCCGCCAGCATCACCCGCGCTCCCATCGCGATGGTCAACTTCATCAACGACGAGCGCCAGATGTTCCGGGGGCTCTACATTCCGCCAAACTCGAACGACGTCGCGGTCGACGACGGCGCTTCCTGGGCCGATCGGGGCATCGCCTTCGACCTCCCCACCCGTCAGATGCCGCTGAGTCACGGTTTCTGCCCGCACGTCGTCGCCCAGCGCTCCCCCCTCGCGCTCGACGACATCCTCGCCTACCCCCGGTTCTCCGGGAACCCGGTCGTCGACGAACTGGGCGTGCGCGCCTACCTCGGCGCCCCGCTCGTCGACGACACCAACACCGTCATCGGCACCGTCTGCGTCCTCGACCGGGAACCCCGGCAGTGGGGGCGCGAGCGGCTGCGCGACATCCAGCACCTCGCCGAGGCGCTGCTCTCCGAGATCCGGCTGCGCGACAACCTGCTCGCCCAGCAGCAGGAGATGTTCGCCGCCTTCGACGGCTCCCCGTTCCCCATCATGCTGACCGACGGTCCCGGTCAGGAGATCCGCTACGCCAACGCCCAGCACGCCGACACCTTCGGCGCCCCGGTGGCGTACGGCGCGATCGGCCTGGCCTACCCGCAGCTCGGCGCCGCCGGCCTCCAGCAGGCCATCGTCGAGGCCTACCACACCGGGCGCAGCACCGTCCTCAACGACGTCCGGATCCAGTCAGGCCGCCCCGACGCCCAGCGCGGCCAGCAGGTCTTCAGCTTCACCTGCACCCCGCTGCGGGCCGCGCGCACCGGCCAGGTCAACGGTGTCCTCACCGTCGGCATGGACGTCACCGCGCAGTCCCGCACGGAGGAGGAACTCGGCACGCTGGCCGCCCTGCTGGTCGACCGGCTCCAACAGAACGGCGCCACCCCCGTCGGCCGCCCGGGCATCGCCGGGGAGTCCGGACTCGTCCTGCCGAACTGAGCCGCCGACCCGCCGACCCGCCGTCCGCGTGCGGCGTCGCCGTCCCCCTCCGCACCATCGCTCGCCGATCCGCACCACCGCGCACCACCCGCCACCGTGGCGGGGCGCCTCTCACCCCCGAGGAGAGGCTCCCCGCCACGGTGCCGTCCGGGTGCGGGCCCGAGCGGGTGAACCGTCCCCGCCCGCACCCCGGCCGCGTCCCGCCCGGCGGCCGCCGATGGTAGGCATGGGCCGCATGGACTGGTTCGCCGCCCCCGACCACTGGCTGAGCCGACTGCTCGTCCAACGCCTGCTCGCCGGCCTCTACCTGATCGGATTCCTCGCCGCCGCCGCACAGTTCCGCGCCCTCATCGGCAGCGACGGCATGCTGCCGGTGCCCCGCTTCACCGCCCGGGTCCCGTTCCGCCACGCGCCCGGACTGTTCCACCTCCACTACAGCGACCGCTTCTTCGCCGCCGTCGCCTGGAGCGGCGCCGCGCTCGCCGCCGCCGTGACCGCCGGACTCGGTGACGCCGTCCCGCTCTGGGCGTCCGTCCTGCTGTGGGCGGTGCTCTGGGGGTTCTACCTCTCGATCGTCAACGTCGGACAGACCTGGTACTCCTTCGGCTGGGAGTCGCTGCTGCTCGAAGCCGGCTTCCTCGCCGCCTTCCTCGGCAACGCCGACACCGCGCCGCCCACCCTGGTGCTCTGGCTGATGCGCTGGCTGGTCTTCCGGGTCGAGTTCGGCGCCGGACTGATCAAACTGCGCGGTGACCGCTGCTGGCGCGACCTCACCTGCCTGCGCTACCACCACGAGACCCAGCCCATGCCCGGGCCGCTCAGCTGGTTCTTCCACCACCTGCCCGACCCGCTGCACCGCGTCGAGGTCGCCGCCAACCACTTCGTCCAACTCGTCGTCCCCGTCGGACTCCTCCTCCCGCAGCCGGTCGCGAGCTACGCCGCCTGCGCCGTCGTCGCCACCCAGCTGTGGCTGATCGCCTCGGGCAACTTCGCCTGGCTCAACTGGCTCACGATCACGCTCGCCCTCGCCGCCGTCGACCCGGCCCGCATCGGACTGCCCGTCCACGCCCGCGTCCACCCCGCCACGCCCGTCTGGTTCGAGGCGCTGGTGATCGCCCTGACCGCGGCCGTCGCCGTCCTGAGCTACTGGCCGGTCCGCAACCTCGTCTCCCGCCGCCAGGCCATGAACCGCTCCTTCAACCGGCTGCACCTCGTCAACACCTACGGCGCCTTCGGCAGCATCAGCCGCGTCCGCCAGGAGGTCGTCGTCGAAGGCACCGACGAACCGACCCTCACCCCGCACACCGTCTGGCACGAGTACGGCTTCAAGGGCAAACCCGGCGACGTGCGCCGTCTCCCGCGCCAGTACGCCCCCTACCACCTGCGGCTCGACTGGCTGATGTGGTTCGCCGGCATCTCACCCGCCTACGCCCGCCCCTGGTTCCTGCCCTTCGTCGCGCGCCTGCTCGCCGGCGATCCCGCCACCCTCCGCCTGCTGCGCCACAACCCCTTTCCCGGCACCCCGCCGACCCACGTCCGGGCGACCCTCTACCTCTACCGGTTCACCAGTTGGCGCGAACTGCGGGAAACCGGCGCATGGTGGCACCGCACCGCGCTCCACGAGTACCTCGCGCCGGTCGACCTCACCTCCCTCGGCCACGCCGGGTACCGCCCACCCCTCGGCCGACGGCTCCGCGCCGTCCCGCTGGACCGGCTGCGGCGGCCCGGGGCCCGCCCGGGGGCCCCGCCCGCCCGGCCCGACGGCCGTGGGCCCCAGTACCCGTCCGGCCCAACGTCCCACCACCCGTGCGGCCCTCCCGGGTAGCGGCCAGGCGGGGGGTATGGCACACGACACCGGCCCGTCGGGCGGTGGGTGCGTGCAAGGCTCGAACGGGCACCCGTATTCTGGGCGTCCACAACCGGCGGCCCGCCCGCGCGCCCCCCAGCCCCGCCCCCGGGGCACCCCGCGCAACCGGTCCGCCGCCCCCTCGCCGCCAGCCCCGCCGTCGTCGCCCAGAACCGGACCTCACATGACAGTGCTTCACTCGCGCAACGCCGACGCAGCCGACCCGGCGGACGTCGCCGACGCCGCAGACGTCAAGGACCCCCAGGACGCCAAGGCCACCACGGCGGAGACCGACCTCCGCGAGGACCTCGGCCGCTACGCCGAACTCGGGGCCTTCACCCTCACCGCCGACACCCACGCCTGGTACGCGGCCGTCGACACCGTCGCCACCCCCGAGGACGCCCGGGCCGCCTCCACCGCCCTCGCCGAACTGCGCGGCCGCGACCTCCGCCAGACCTGGGACGCCGTCACCGTCCTCGCCGCCGACGCCAAGCTCGACGAACCCGACACCGTCGCCAAGGCCGCACTCCTCGTCGAGATGCTCCAGCGCGTCCACCGCACATCCGCCACCCTCACCCCCGCCGCCTACGACGCCGACCTCGGCGCCCTCGCCGCCGCCACCGCGGACGGCACCTGGCGCCGCGAGAACGGCGTCAAGCTCTCCTGGCTGCGCGCCCGCTCCCTGCGCAAGCAGGCCACGGCCCTCGCCGCCGACCGCCGCATCCGCCGCGAGGACCTGCACGAGGCACTCGCCTCCGCCGAGGTCGAGCGCCGCGCCTGGGCCGCCCTCGCCCCCGCCGGCACCCTGCCGGTCGTCCCCGCCGACGGCGCCCTGGTCGAGCGGACCGCCCAGGCCTTCGAGGCGATCAACACCGGACTGCGCGGCCTCGCCCGGCTGCTCCCCGACCACGACCTCGACGGGCTGGCCTTCGCCGAGCTCGTCGACCTCGTCGAGCGGCTCGCCGCGGACGAGGGCACGCTCTACCGCCTGCCCACCATCCGCGGGCTGCGCACCACCCTGGAGGAAGCCGGCCTCGGCGACCTGCTCACCGAACTCGCCGCCGCCCGGGCCGACCGCCGCGCCGCCGAAGCCGCGTTCGCCGCCCGCCAGGCCCTGGCCGGCGGCCAGCGCGATGGGCTCGCGGGGGAGGGCAGCACCGTCGAGGTTCCGGCTTCGGTTCCGGGTCCGGGTCCGGTTTCGGTCGAGGAGACGGTGACCGACGCGGACACGGAAGCGGAAGCGGAAGCAGACTCGGGCGAGGCTGAGGCCGTGGTCGAGACGGCCGAGGCAGCCGAGGAGGAGGTGACGGAGGAAGCCCCGTCCGCTGTCGTGGTCTCCCTCCCGGCACCGTCCCCGGCCGCCGACGACCTGGTGGTCGCCGCGACCGCCGCCCTGGCGGAGGCCGCGGAAACCACGGAGGCCGAGGCCGCCGTCGAGGTTTCCGCTGTCGAGGCCGTGGCCGACGCCAAGGCCGAGGTCGAGCTTGCGGAGGAAGCTCCGCTCCTGGAGGACGCGCCCGTCGTCGAGCCGGAGACGATCGAGCCGGCTGCGGAGCCTGAGACGGTTGCCGAGGTCGACGCGGTCGAGGTTCCCGTGGCCGAGGTTGAGCCGGTCGCTGAGCCTGCCGTTGTCGTGGAGCCGGTGGTCGAGGTCGAGGCCGTCGAGGAGGCGCCCGCCGTCGCCGTTGCGGAGCTGGTGGTCGAGGTCGAGGAAGCTGCGGAGCCTGAGACGGTTGCCGAGGTCGACGCGGTCGAGGTTCCCGTGGCCGAGGTTGAGCCGGTCGCTGAGCCCGCCGCTGTCGTGGAGCCGGTGGCCGAGGTCGAGCCGGTTGCTGAGCCTGCCGCTGTTGCGGAGCCGGTGGTCGAGGCTGAGGCCGTCGAGGAGGCGCCCGCCGCTGTCGTCGTGGAGTCGGTTGAAGCGACCGAGGCCATTGAGGACGTGCAGCCGGTGGCTGAGGCCGAGGCCGTCGAGGAGGCGCCTGCTGTCGCCGTCGCGGAGCCGGTGGCCGAGGTCGAGCCGGTTGCTGAGCCCGCCGCCGTTGCTGAGCCCGCCGCCGTTGCTGAGCCCGCCGCCGTTGCGGAGCCGGTGGCCGAGGTCGTCGAGCCCGCGCCCGCCGTCGAGCCCGCGCCCGCCGTCGAGCCCGCGCCCGTCGCGGCCGGCCGGCCCGAGAAGCCGGACTTCACGCCCGGCCGGCCCGTGACCGCCTACTCGGCCGACGAGCTGCTCGCCGTCGTCCGGTGGGTGGACGGTGACGGTGTGAAGCGTACGGAGGAGGAACTGCTGCGGGCGGCGATGAAGGAGCTGGGCTTCGCCCGCCTCGGGCCGCGGATCAAGGAGGCGCTGGGCGCCGCCGTCACTACCGCGCGGGGCTGACGTACCAGCGGGGAACAACGGCGAAGGGCCCGGGACGCGAGACCGCGTTCCGGGCCCTTCCGCCGTCCCGCGCGGGTTCGGGGGTTTGTCAGCCGGTCTTGGTCCACGGCTGGCCGGTCATCAACGCCTTGACGTTGGCCACGTATCCCGGGTTGGGGATGACCAGGCTGCCGACGACCTGGCCGGTGGCCGGGTCGGTGACGGTGTTGTAGTGCACGTTGCCCGCCCCGGCGTTGTACGCGGAGATGACGAGGTCGAGCAGCGGCGTCTTGCCGGTGGCCGGGTCGGGGGAGAGGTCGTATTTGCCGTCGAAGGAGGAGTCGCCGTAGTAGGCGACCAGCCAGTCGAGCAGCTGGGTGCCGAGCTGGACGTTCCCGGGGAGGGTCTTCGCATCGGAGGTGGTGCCGAACTTGCTGTTCATCCAGCTGATCGTGTTCGGCATGATCTGCATGGTGCCGATCCCGCCGTCGCAGGCGAGGATGCCGGACTGCCAGCCGCTCTCCTGCCAGGCGATCGCCTTGACCAGGTTGACGGGCAGCGGCGGGAGCTTGTCGGTGCCGCCGCTGCTGAGGTTGAGCGTGCGGGCCTGGCCGGCGGCGGTGGCGAGGGCCGCGCCGACGGCCTCCTTGGGCTCGTCGGGCTGGGGCTTGCTGGGCTGGCAGCTGCTCTGCAGCGGCGGGACGTGCGGGGTCGGCGGAGCGGGCGGCGGCGGGGGAGCGACCGGGCCGGGCTTGGCGACGGGCACGGGGGCCACGACGGCGGGCTTGGCGACCGGGGGCGGTGTGGTGGGAGCGGCGGGCGGGCTGCTCGGGGCGCCGGGCTTGGTGGCGGTCGGGGCCGGGGTGGTCGGGGCGGGCTTGCTGGACTTGCTCGCGGACGGGTTCGGGCTGTGGGAGGCACTGGCCGTCGGGGAGGCGGTCGGCGTCGGGGTGGCGGTCGCGGACGGGCTCGCGCTCGGCGTCTCGGTCGGCGTCCCGGTGGCGGCGACCGCCGTGGTGTCCGGCGCGCTGTTCTGGTGGTTGTCGGCGTGCTTGGTGCCGCAGCCGGCCAGGACGGCCGTCGAGACTGCTGCGGCCGACACCATGACCAGTGCTCTCCGGGATGCGCTGACTGCCACTGTGGTTCCCCCCACTCGTCACCGGCGGTCCCGGTGAGTGGCGGTCATCCTACGATGTGCCGTTCGAGCCCCGTACGAACGGGTGGTCCAACGCGTGCGCGAGGACCGTCGGCGCCGTCACCAGGGACGGTCCGTACCAGGTCAGGTGGCGTCCGCTGACCAGCGCCGACGGGACGCCGGGGAACGCCTCGGGGCCGTCCTGTGCCGTGAAGCGGTACGGCTCGTCCGGGAGGACCACCAACTCAGGGCGGCAGGCGAGCAGTTCGGGCAGCGGGATGGCGGGGTAGCGCTCGGCGTGCCCGGCGTGGACGAGCCGGAGGCCGAGGCGGCGCAGCAGGTCCCCGGCGAAGGTGTCGCGGCCCAGGACCATCCACGGGCGGCGCCAGACCGGAACGATCGCCCGCGGGCCGTCCGGCGGGCGCCGGACCGGGGACCACGCTGCCTCGGCCCGGTCCAGCCAGTCCGGGCGCGGGAGCGCACAGGCGGCGGTGAGCAGCCGGTCGAGCGAGCGGAACGCGTCGTCCAGGGTGCGGATGTCGGTGACCCAGACCGGCAGGCCGGCCGCCCGCAGCGCGTCCAGGTCGGGGCGCCGGTTCTCCTCGTCGTTGGCGAGGACGAGGTCCGGGGCGAGGGCGAGGATGCCCGGCACGTCCGGGTTCTTGGTGCCGCCGATCCTGGTGACCGCCAGGTCGGCCGGATGGCTGCACCAGTCGGTGGCGCCGACCAGCAGCCCGGGTGCGGTGGCGGCGACCGCCTCGGTCAGCGACGGCACCAACGACACCACCCGGCGCGGCGGGCGCGGGCCGAACCGGACGGGCAGGTCGAGATCGTCCCGCAGGACGGTGGGATCGGCCATCCGGTCACCCTACGCCGGGGGTTCGCGGATGGGCGGCGGTCGGGCGGCGAACGGGCAGCGGCCGGCGGGTGAACGGGAGCCGGGCGGTGCGGAAATCCCCGGGAACCCCCCGGACGGTCCGGCCGACTACCTGGTCCGGGTTCGCAGGACGGGCCCCGAGCACGATCACCGACCAGGAGAATTGTCATGCGCCCTCGCGTTGTCTGCGGAATCGCGGCCGCCGTCGCCCTGTTCGCCACGGCCTGCGGAAGCGGCGCCGGAAACGGCGTCGGAAACGGCGGCGGGGGAGGCGGAGAGCGCGGCGCGGCCGGCGCCGCCCAGACCGCCCCGGCCGGCGGCTATCCCGTCAAGGTGGCCGACTGCGCGGACCGCGAGTCCACCATCGCCAAGGCCCCCGCCAAGATCGTCACCAGCAACGCCGCCGCCCTGGAGATACTGCTCCAACTCGGCGCGGGCGACCGGGTGATCGGCACCGGCTTCCCGCCCGGCAAGGGCACTCTCCCGCCGGCCCTGGCCGAACAGGGCGCCAAGGTGCCGGTGCTCGGCGACAAGACCATCCCCAAGGAGAAGCTGCTCGGCTCCGGCGCCGACCTGTACGTCGACACCTTCGGCGCGATGCCGATGATGGGCGGTGGCGCCACCGGGCCCAGCGAGGAGGAGTTCGCGGCGGCCGGCATCCAGCACGTCTACCTCCTCTCGACCGCCTGCGCCGGCACCCCCAAGGCCGCCAAGGCGCCGCGCACCGACCTGTCCGGGGTCGAGAACGACATCCACCGCCTCGGCGCGGTCACCGGCACGGCCGCCCGTGCGGAGGAACTCGTCACCGGGATGGAGAAGCAGATCGGCGAGGTGCGCACCGCCCTCGCCGGCGTTGCGGAGGCGCAGCGGCCCGGCTACTTCGTCTTCGACTTCGACGCCGGCACCAAGCAGCCGGTGGCGGTCTGCGGTCGGCAGGTCGCCAACGCGGTGATCACCCAGGCCGGCGCCCGCAACGTGTTCGCCGACTGCGACGCCGACTTCAAGCCCGGCTCCTGGGAGGACGTCGTCGCCAAGAACCCGGACTGGATCCAGCTCGCCGTCCGCAACCGGGGCAGTGAGGAGGCCACCCGCAAGGCCTTCGACGACGCCGAGGCGTTCCTGCGTGGCTTTCCCGCGACCCAGGGCCTGAAGGCCGTCCAGGAGGGCCACTTCGTGCGGCTCGGCTCCGAGGTCACCACCATCGCGGGCGTGCGCAACGCCGATGCCGTCCGGCAGATCGCCGCCACCGTCCACCCCGACCTCGTCAAGAACGGGCAGTAGCCGGTGACGTCGGCCGTCTCCGCCGAACGGCGCGACGAGCCCCGCCCGGCCCGCACCCTGCGGGCCGGGCCGCTGGCCGTCGCGCTGATCGCCGCCTTGGTACTCGCGCTGACCGCCGCCGTGTCGTTCGGCGCAGTGGACATCCCGCCCGGCGAGGTCTGGTCGGTGGTCGCCCACCACCTCACCGGGCGGGCCCCCGAACCCGGCACCCGCGACCTCATCGTCTGGCAGCTGCGCGTCCCGCGCGCCCTGCTGGCGGCGATGGTCGGGGCCGGGCTCGGCCTGGTCGGCACGGCCGTGCAGGCCCTGGTCCGCAACCCGCTCGCCGACCCCTACCTGCTCGGCATCTCCTCCGGCGCCTCCCTCGGGGCGGTCGCCGCGATCGTCCTCGGCACCTCGCTCGGCCTCGACCTCGCCTTCGGCAGCGCGCTCGGCCTCACCGTCTCCCTGGCGGCCTTCGCCGGCGCGCTCGCCGCGTTCTCCCTGGTCTGGCTGGCGGCCCGGCGCGGCGGCGGCTTCTCCCCGCTGCGCCTGGTCCTCGCGGGCATCGCCATCGCCCAGTTCCTCGGCGGCATCACCAGCTACCTCGTCCTGCAGACCCGCGACGAGCAGCAGACCCGTGGCGTGCTGTTCTGGCTGATGGGCAGTCTCGGCGGCGCCGTCTGGGCCCAACTCGCCGTCCCCGCCGTCGCGGTGGCGCTCGGATTGGCCCTGCTCCAGGCCCGTGCCCGCGGGCTCAACGCGATGCTCATGGGCGACGAGACGGCCGCCGGGCTCGGCGTGGACGTCACCCGGCTGCGGCGGGA
The DNA here is from genome assembly GCF_040685715.1 of Kitasatospora sp. NPDC088264. Classification (NCBI taxonomy): domain Bacteria; kingdom Bacillati; phylum Actinomycetota; class Actinomycetes; order Kitasatosporales; family Streptomycetaceae; genus Kitasatospora; species Kitasatospora sp. NPDC088264. The sequence goes on along the minus strand of NZ_JBFBIR010000001.1, from coordinate 307,309 downwards.
GGTCTTCGTCGTCACCAGCGTGCTGACCGGCGTGCTGGTCGCGGTCTCCGGCGCGATCGGCTTCGTCGGACTGATGGTGCCGCACGTCTGCCGTCTGCTCGTCGGCGGCGACCACCGGCGCCTGCTGCCGCTGTCCGCGCTCACCGGCGCGCTGCTGCTGGTCGTGGTCGACACCGTGGCCCGCACCGCGCTGGACGGCCAGGAACTGCCGATCGGCGTGGTCACCGCCGTCCTCGGCGCCCCCACCCTGCTCTACCTGCTGGACCGACGACTGGAGCGCACGTGAGGATCGCCGTCGAGGACCTGAGCGTCACCCTGTCCGGGCGGGCGGTGGTGGCCGGCGTCCACCTGGTCGCCGAGGAGGGGGAGATCGCCGGCCTGGTCGGGCCCAACGGCAGCGGAAAGTCCAGCCTGCTGCGCACCGTCTACCGGCACCTGCGGCCGAGCGCCGGGCGGGTGCTGCTGGCCGGGCGCGACCTGGCCGGGCTGCGCCCCGCGCAGTCCGCCCGGCACATCGCTGCGTTGCCGCAGGAGCGGGGCGGGGACTTCGAGTTGAGCGTCCGCGAAGTGGTCGCGATGGGCCGCACCCCCTACAAGCGGTCGTTCGCCGCCGACGACGCCGAGGACCACCGGATCACCGCCGACGCGCTGGCACGCGTCGGCATGGCGGATGCCGCCGACCGCCGCTTCGCCCAACTGTCCGGGGGCGAACGGCAACGGGTGCTGCTGGCCCGCGCGCTCGCCCAGCAGCCTGACGTCCTGGTGCTGGACGAGCCGACCAACCATCTGGACGTCCGCCACCAGGTCGAACTCCTCGCCCTGCTGCGGGACCAGCGCCGCACCACCCTGGTCGCGCTGCACGACCTCAACGCCGCCGCCTCCGTCTGCGACCGGCTGCACGTCCTGCACCGCGGCGCCCTGGTGGCCTCCGGGGCGCCGCGCGAGGTGCTGACCGCGGAGCTGCTGGCCGAGGTTTTCGGCGTTCGGGCCGCGGTGGTCGAACACCCGCTCACCGGCGACCCGTTGATCGCCTTCGACCACCGCACGCCGGCCGTCCCGACCGCCCCGGCCCCGGCCCCGGTGGAGGGTGCCGGGGCCGGGGCGGACGCTGGTGGGGCGGGGGTCGAGGGGGTGCAGGCTGCCGAGGTGGGGCCCGCGCGTCAGAACGCCTCGTAGTGGCTCGGCCGGCCGTCGAGTTCGACCAGCCGGCCGCGCTGCGCGGCGTCCTCGCTGCGCAGCAACTCCCAGTCCCCGTCGGCACGGTGGAGTACCGATGAGTGCCAGGGCGTCATCCAGGCGTCGGCGGCCTCCAGCAGCCGGATGCCGAACTTCGGTGCGCCCGCCGGTTGCGGGTGGATGGAGAGCCGGACCGACCGGGGGTGCTGCTCGGCGATCAACTCGCCCCAGGCGCGGCTGCGCTGGATCACCCCGTACGCGCGGCGGCGGCAGTCGCGTTGCAGGGCGGAGCGGGTGCCGGTGAAGCCGACGGTGTCGTCGGTCAGGAAGCGGGTGATGCCGCGGTAGAGCCGCAGGGTCTCCTCGTCCGTCAGCACCAGCTCGCGCAACTCCTCGACGCTCGGCGCGTACTGGGCGTGCACCCGGGCGCGTTTGTCGTCGTACGGCAGGTCGCCGAGGACGTCCCGCAGGTCGAAGGTGGCGAGGTGGGAGAGGTCCTCGCGTGCGATCATCGCCGTCAACTCGTCGGAGTACTCGTCGATGTGGTCGTCGGGGACGTGGACGAGGTCGCCGAAGATGTGGCCGTCCGAGCAGATCAGGATCCGCGCGCCGGGCTCGTAGTACCCGCCGATCTCCGCGCAGAGCCCGTCGAGGAAGGTGAGCGACAGCCGCTCGCCCTCGTCGGGCAGGTGGCTGAGCACCTTCGCGGGATTCGGCGACTTGCAGGGGAAACCGGGCAGGGTGAACAGGATCGGGTCGCCGGCGGTGATGAAGTCCGTCAACTGGGCTATCTGGAACGGGAAATGCTCGGGCTTGGCGTCCAGCCTCGGGTCGGAGGCGCGGCGGTGCGGCAGCAGCAGGCCGAGGATCCGGGCGGCGAGCCGCGCGGCGGACTGCGGGTCGGACTGCGGGTCGGCGCCGCCCCCGGTGTTCGCGGGCTCGGGCGCGGGTGTGGGCCCGGGTGCGGTGTGGTGGTGGCGGGTGGAAACGGTGCCGGCGGGCGGCATGGTGGTCCTCCGTGGAAGGTGGTGCGGGTGTGGAGCGGACGCCGGGTAGACGTCGGCGGGCGGCCTCGGGGTGTTCGTGCGGTGGCCGAGGGCCCCGGCTCAGACGCGCCGGTCGTAGCCGACGGGCAGCCGGTTGACCCCGCGCGCCAGGACGGCGGGGATCCAGGCGAGGGAGTCCAGGCCCTCACCGGCGGCCGCGGACGGGCGCAGCCCGGGCAGCCGGGTGAGCAGGGTGGCGATGGCGGTCTGGAGTTCGGCCCGGGCCAGGGCGGCGCCGGGGCAGTAGTGGATGCCGTGGCCGAAGGCGAGATGGGCGTTGGGCGTGCGGTCGAGGTCGAGGCGGTCCGCGTCCGGGAACCGCGTCTCGTCCCGGTTGGCGGCACACAGCGAGACGATCACCGAGTCGCCGGCCGGGACGGTGGTCCCGAACAGGTCTCCGTCCTCGGCGAGGAAACGCCAGGTGGTGAGCTCGAACGCGGCGTCGTGGCGCAGCAGTTCCTCCACCGCGCGGGCCAGCAGGCCGGGGTCGTGGGCGGGCCCCTCGGAGAGGGAGCCGCGCAGCCGGGCGAGCTGGTCGGGGTGGCGCAGCAGGGTGATCAGCATGGTGGTGATCTGGTTGGTGACCGGCTCCTGGCCCGCGACCAGCAGCTGGAACACCATGGAGTCGAGTTCCTCGCGGCTCAACTCGCCCGCGTCGTGGGCGGCGACGAGGCGGCCCAACAGGTCGGCGCCGGCCGTGGCCGGGCCGTGCCGGTCGTGATCATCGGCGGGGTTCCCGGCGCGCTTGTGGGCGACGACGTCGGCGATGTACGTCTGGAGGCCGCGCAGCCGCGCCTCGTACGCCGGGCGGCCCGGGTCGTGCGGGCCGACGGGCTGCACGACCTTGCCCCAGTCGCGGTCGAATCGCCTCGCCAACTCGGATGGCAGGCCGATCACTTCGGCGAGCACCCGGAACGGGAAGTGTGCCGCGAAGCCGGCCACCAGGTCGGCGCCGCCGGCCTCGGGCAGTTCGTCGACCAGTGCGTCGGCCAGCTCCTGGAAGCGCGGGCGCAACGACTCCACCCGGCGCGGCGCGAAGGCGTCCAGGACGAGCCTGCGCATTGTGGTGTGCTTGGGCGGGTCCTGGTGCAGCAGGTGGACCTGCAACTGGGAGTGCTGCGGCTCCGGCATGATCGACGCCAGCTTGCGCCAGTCCTCGTTGCCCAGCGCGTGGTTCTTGCCGAACCGGGGGTCGTTGAGGGCCTCGTGGGCGGCTTGGTAGCCGGTCACCAGCCAGGCGTGGATGCCGCTCGGGAACTCCACCCGGTGTACCGGCCCGGCCTCGCGCATCCGCCGGTAGAGCGGGTACGGGTCGCTCTTGTACGCGGGGCCGTACAGCGGTACGGGGTCCGGGAGCTGGTCGTACCCGTACGGGCAGCGCGGCTCGTCCGCCGGGTGGGCCGGCGCCGGGTCGTGGACGGTGTCGGTCATCTGCGGTGTTCCTCCGGTCGTGCGGGCATGACGGGGTGCGGGCTCTGGGGGCACGGGCCCCGGGGTGCGGGCGAGGGGAGTCGGGGAGACGCGGTCCGGCGGTCTCAGGTCCGTGGACGGCGGTGCAGGGCGAGCAGGACCACGGCCGTCGCCGCGACCAGGGCGGCCATGGCGATACCCGCCCGGGTGCCGGTGGTGGCGCGGTCGCCGGCCAGCGCGGCGGCGCCGGCCAGGGCCGGGCCGAGGGCGAAGCCCAGGCTGCGGGCCAGTTGGACGGCGGAGCCCGCGGTGGCGAGCTTCCCGGGGGGCGAGGCGGTCATCACCAGGGCCTGGGTGGGGCCGCCGTTGAGGCCCATCCCGACACCGGCCAGGGCGAGCCGCCAGGCGACGTCGGCGGCGGACCAGCCGGTGTCCAGCGGGACGAGCAGCGCCAGGCCGAGGGTGGTGACGGCGGCGCCGGCGAGCGCGGTCGGGCGGGCGCCCCAGCGGTCGGCCAGCCGCCCGCCGACCCGGCCGGCCAGCACCATGCCGAGCGGGAAGGCCAGCATGGTGAGCGCGGTGGCGGTGGCGCTCTCGCCACCCGGGCCGCGCAGGTGCTGGGCGAGCAGGTAGTGGCAGGCCGCGAAGCCGGCGGCGAGGGCCAGCACCGACGCGTTGACCCCGACGGTTCCGGCGGCCCGCAGTACCTCGGCGACCGGCCTGCCCCCGGGGCGGCGCAGCCAGACCAGCACCAGAGGGGCGGCGGGCAGCGCCAGCAGCAGCCACAGCGGCGCCTCCGGGGCCAGGGTCAGCGCGAGCAGCACGGCGGCGACGGCCGCGCCTATCAGGGCGGCGTCGCCGAGTGATGCCCGGTCGGGCGGGCGCAGGCGGCCCCGCCGCGGGGCGTACCGGCGCACGATCAGCACGGCGGCCAGACAGACCGGCAGCTTGATCAGGAAGACCGCCCGCCAGCCGAAGTGGTCCAGCAGCAGGCCGCCGATGACCGGCCCGGTGACGGCGCCGAGCGGGCCGAGCGTCGCCGGGACGCTCATCGCCCGTCCGCGGGACTCGGGGCGGACGGAGGTGGCGGCCAGCACAGGCATCAGGACGAACAGCACCGCGCCGAAGGCGCCCTGGAGCAGCCGGGCGGCGATCAGCCAGCCCGCCCAGGGGGCGAGGGAGGCCAGCACGCTGCACGCGGCGAAGCAGCTGACGGCGAGCAGCAGCGCCGAGCGGGTGCCCACCTGGTCCAGCCAGCGCCCGGCGGGCAGGAGGAGCGCCACCAGAGGGAGTTGGTAGCCGAGGGTGGCCCACTGGGCGACCCCGGCGGACACGTGCAGGCTGGCCGAGATATCGGTGAGGGCCAGGTTGACCACGTTCATGTCGAGCATCGCGACGAACGAGAGCAGCCCGGCGGCCACGACCAGGATCCACCGGTCCGCTGCATCGGATTGACGGTTCGTCAGCGTGGCGGCGGCCAGTGGCTGTTGCGCTGCCATGGAGTCCCTCCGTTGCCCGACTGCTGTCCCGGACACCGCCTCGGCGGCGGGGTCCGGTACAGCAGTCGGAGGCGCGGGGGCTCCAGTTCCGAACATGTGGGGGAATTTTCGGATGGGCCGACGGATGGGCGGGTGGGGGTGGCAGGTGGCGGGCGGCGGACAGATGGCAACCGACAACTAACAGATAACAGATGACAGATTTCGAAATCTGTTATCTGTTAGTTGTCATCTGTTACCGCCACCTGCCGTCCGTCCGCTCAGCAGGCCGCTGCGAGTTCCCCGCCCTCGGCCGCGCGGAGCCGGGCTATCAGCTCCTCCCGGGCGCGGGCGACTCGGGAGCGTACGGTGCCGATCGGGCAGCCGGCGACCTCGGCCGCCTCGGCGTAGCTCAGGCCGACCACCTGGGTGAGCACGAAGGCCTCCCGCCGCTGGGCGGGCACCCGGTCGAGCAGGTCCCCGAGCGCGACGCCGTCCTCGAACCCGGCCGCCGGTTCGGCCCCCTGCCGCTCCGCCGCCTCCTGCCAGTCCGGCAGCGCCGCGCAGCGAGGTCGGGCGGCAGCCGTCCGGTACCGGTCGATCACCGTGCGCCGGGCGATCGACAGCAGCCAGGTGCGGGCCGAGGAGCGGCCGGCGAACGCGGGCAGGCCGCGCAGCGCGCGCAGGAAGGTCTCCTGTGCGAGGTCGTCGGCGGACTGGACGTCGGTGAGGTGGGCGACGAACCGCCAGACGTCCCGCTGGGTGGCACGGACGAAGGCCTCGACGTCCGGGGCCCGGCCCGCGCGGGCGGTCAGCGCGAGCGCGGTGAGCTGCTCGTCATCCACGGCGGCCTCCCACCCGGCCGGTCCCACCGCGAGGGCAGTGCGGGACGATGGTCGTATGAGATGCGCGCAGTTCCGTACCGCCCTGTCGGCCCGGCTCGACGGCGAACCGACCGGACTGCCGGTTGGCCGGCTGGACGGGCACGTCGCGCGCTGCGCCGGCTGCCGAGCGTGGCTGGAGCGGGCCGAGCAACTGCGCGGCCGCGTCCGGGTGAGCGCTGCTGCCGGCCCGTCGGAGGAGTGGTCGGCCCGCTTGCTGGACGGGCTCGGCGTGAGGGGGCTCGGGGGCGGTCAGGCTCCGGACGGGCCGGAGGCCGTGGAGCGGTAGGACGGTGGCGCTGGCCCAAGCCGGTGCGCCGTCGTAGTCAGGCATGCGAAGGTCCTGAGGGGAGGGCTGGGAGCGGCGCCACCCGAGGCGGCGCCGCCGGCGGTCCATGGGACTTCCGCGCGGCCCACGGCGCCTCCACGGAGGAGACGGCGGGCGGGCGGGCGCGGGCCCGGGCCCTGGCGGCACGGCGGCGAAGGCGCGGCCGAGCGGCAGGGCGACCTGCCCGCCGAGCGAACCCCGTGGGCCCTGCGGTCCCCGGCGGCGGTGGGCTGCCGGGGCGGTGGGCGGAGGAGTGGGGGCGGCGGGCGCGTCAGCAGGCGAGGGCGAGCGCCGGCGGGCCGCGCCGGACCACGGCATGGGTGAGCAGCACCGACCGGGATGGCCGGGTCCGGCCGCCGGTGGGCCGGGGCGCAGTCGGCGGGCGGTAGCCGAAGGGGCGCGCGAACAGCGCCAGCAGCGGGAGCACCAGCACTCCCGCGACCACGGTGCCGAGCGCGCCGAGCAGGTCGAAGAGCCGGACCAGCGCGGCGTCACCGCGCCACAGCAGCAGCGCGCAGGCCAGCGCGGCGAGCGCGTGGGCGGCGATCATCCCGAGGGGCATCCCGTGCGCCATCCCGTGGGCCATGCCGTGTGTCGTCCCGGAGGGCATCCCCGCCATCCCGGCCACGTCCAGCGCCGTCCCATCGGCCGAAGCCGAAGCCGAAGCCGAAGCCGAAGCGGACGCGGAGACCGACATGGAGACCGACGCGGACGTGGATACCGATACCGGGGCGGAAACCACACCCGCCGCCGTCCCGTGGTGCATGCCCGCCATGGCGTGCAGGCCGTTGGCGGCGGGCGGGACGTCCGGGTCGAGGCCCGCCATCCGGGCCAGCTCGACGGGGGAGAGCCCGCCGGGGATCCGCTCGGGGTTGCAGAGCAGCAGCGAGGCCCAGTCCGTGGTGGCGAGCCGGCCGAGCCCGCCGCCTCCCCGGCCGAGCGCCGCGGCCTGTTCGAACAGCAGGTGCAGCGCGCTCTGCGCCGCGACCATCCAGGCGCTGATCGCGCCGAGCCCGCGCCGCCTGCCGGCGAGCAGCCAGGTCAGACCGAGGACGGCCCCGAACGCGCCGGCCAGCACCGGCGGTGAGACCCCGGCTCCGGCCATGGCGACGTGCGCCGCGGCGGCCAGCGCCACGCACAGCGCGGCGAAGACCACGGCGCGCAGCAGGCGGATCCGGTCGGTCATCACGATGGCACTCATCGTCGCACCCGTCCCGCCCGGCCCGGACCGCACCCTCCGGTATTGGCCGGTTCCACCCCGTGAGACCATGCCCGGCCCCGTGCCGCCGCGCGTCGAGACACCCGGTCCGGCCGCCGCACCAACCCGTTCGTACGACCATCGACGCGGTTTGACATCGCCCTCCGCTTGCTCACTAAATGTGCACACCCCGGCACCGATGGTGGCCGCCGGGCGAACCCCGAACGCGAAGCAGGAGGCCCGGCCATGGAGACCTCGACCGGCTTGGCGGCCCCCGCCGCCGACCTCGCCGACCCCCGCTTCTGGCAGCTGCCCGCCCCCGCCCGCGCGGTCGCCTTCGCCGAACTGCGCCGACTCCCCGCGCCGGTGTTCTTCGGAGATCCCGCCACCGGTCGGGGCTTCCACGCGCTGGTCCGCCACGCCGACGTGGTCGAGGCCAGCCGCACCCCCGCGGTGTTCCTCAGCGGCCCCGGCGTCACCACCCCGGAACCGCCCCGCTGGGTCCGGCTGGTGTTCGGCGACTCGATGGTCAACCTCGACGACCCCCGGCACGCCCAGCTGCGCAGGATCGTCTCGCGAGCCTTCACCCCCCGGCTGCTCGGCCAGGTAGAGGAGGACATCCGCCGCGTCGCCACCCGTCTGGTCGACGACGTCGAGCGGCGGCGGCCGGAGGACTTCGTCACCTCCGTGGCCGCCGAGCTCCCCTTCCAGGTGATCTGCACCATGATGGGGATCCCGGAACACCCGCGCCGAATGATCCTGGACCAGGTCAACCACGCTTCCGAGAACATCGGCGTGGCCCGCCCGCTGCGCCGCCGGATCCGGATGCCCGGGCGCGGGCTGCTGGCACTGGCCCGCATGCAGGGCATGGTCGCCTCGATCGGCCGTGAGCGCCGCCGCAGGCCCACCGAGGACCTGATCTCCGCCCTGGTCACCGCCGACGTGGACGGCCGTCGGCTCACCGGACGCGAACTCGGCGCGTTCTTCTCCCTGCTGCTGGTGGCCGGCGTGGAGACCACCCGCAACGCGCTCGCCCACGGCCTGCACCTGCTGACCGCGCACCCGGAGCAGCGCGCCCTGCTGCTCGCGGACCTCGACGGGGGGCTCGGCGGTGCGGTCGACGAGATCATCCGCCACGCCACGCCGATCATCCACTTCCGCCGGACCCTCGCCGTCGACCACGAGCTCGGCGGCCCCGGGGGCCCGCTGCTGCGCGCGGGAGAGAAGGTCGCACTGTTCTTCGGCTCGGCCAACCGGGACGAGACGGTCTTCCCCGACCCGGACGCGTTCGACATCACCCGCACGCCCAACCCCCACCTCGGCTTCGGCGGCGGAGGGCCGCACTACTGCATCGGGGCGCACCTGGCCCGGCAGGAGATGAAGGTGCTGTTCCGCGAGCTGTTCGCCCGGCTGCCCGAGGTGCGGTCGGTCGGCGAGCCGGACATCGTTCCGTCCAACTTCGACCACCGGGTCCGGTCGCTGCGCTTCACGTTCTGAACCGTCCGAGCCCTCCGAGCCCTCCGAGCCCTCCGAACCCTCCAGCCCTCCGAGCCCCCGTTCGCGCCCTACCCGCCGATCGGCAGCCCCCGGTCGGCCTTCACCTGCTTCATCGTCAGATGGGAGTTGACCTGCGCGATCCCCGGCAGGCCGGAGAGCACGTCGGTGATGAAGCGCTCGTACGCGGCGATGTCGGCCACCGCGATGCGCAGCAGGTAGTCGGGTTCCCCGAAGAGGCGGTGCGCCTCCACCACTTCCGGCAGCTCCGCCACCCGGCGTTCGAACTCGGCGACCGTCACCTGATCCTCGTGACGCATGGTGATCGTGACGAAGGGTTGGAAGCCGCGTCCGACCGCCGTGCCGTCCAGGAGCGCGCGGTAGCCGCGAATCACGCCGTCCTGCTCCAGTTGTCGGACCCGGCGCAGGCAGGGGGAGGGGGTGAGGTCCACCCGGGCGGCCAGGTCGGCGTTGGTCAGGCGGCCGTCCTGCTGGAGCTCGCGGAGGATTCTGCGGTCGATTCGGTCCATGGCGCAATATTCTGCCAAAACGCGGGCCGGGCGAGCAGGAAGTGGCCATCGTGTGCCAGGGCTATCCGGCTACCTTCAGTGACCGAACGCACCGGACAGGTGCCGCGAGGATCACCGGACCAACGGCCGGGACCCGCCCGAACGAGCACGACAGGTCACCGCCACCCATGGACACCCACGCCCTCCTCCTCTTCCTCGGAGTCGACCTGCTGCTGGTCTGCACACCGGGGCCCGACTGGCTCTACATCGCCGCCCGGGGCCTCGGCCAGGGCCGGCGCGCCGCCTTCACCGCGGTCGGCGGCGTCTGCGCCGGCTACGCCGTCCACACCCTGCTCTCCAGCGCCGGCCTGGCCGCCGCGCTGCGTGCCGTCCCCGCCGCCCTGCCCGTCCTGCGCCTCACCGGCGCCGCGTACCTGCTGGTGCTGGCCGTCACCATGCTGCTCGCGCTGCGCAAGGGCGGGGGCGCCACGGCCCTCACCGAGCCCAAGCCGCAGCCCACCGCGACCGTGCTGCGCCAGAGCATGCTGACCGCCCTGCTCAACCCCAAGGGGCTGCTGCTCTACCTCTCCCTGGTGCCGCAGTTCGTCGAGCCGGGCGCCGCGCTGCCGGTCGGCGGGCAGGTGCTCGCCCTCGGCTCGCTCAACGTGCTGGCCTGCGCCGTCGTGTACGGGCTGGTCGCGCACGCCAGCGGACGCCTGGGCGGACGGCTCGGCGGCACCCCGCGCGCGGCGCGCCGGATGACCCTCGTCTCGGCGGTGCTGCTGATGCTGGTGGCGGGCGTCACGGCGAGCGCCTGAGAACGGGAGCACAATGCCGGGCATGACAGAGCGTCCGACCTTCCCCGGCACCCGGCCCGCCGATCAGCCCGCCTCCACCGATCAGGCCGTGCCCGCCGATCAGCCCGCCTCCACCGATCAGGCCGTGCCCACCGAACAGCCCGCCCCCGGCGGGGAACCCACGGACCGGCCCACCGCCGAACTCTGGACCGCCCTCGGCGGATCGGCCGACCTGCTGGGGCGGGTCTCCTTCCACGGCCCCGGCGACGTCCTGCCCTCCGGCCTGCCGGTGCGCCGGCTCGCCCGGGCCACCGTGGCCGCCTGCTCGCTGGCCGCCGCCGAACTCGCCGCCCACCGCGCCGGCGGCCCGGTCCCCGCTGTCCGGGTGGACCAGGGCGCCGTCGCCACCGCCTTCGTCAGCGAACGCCACCTGACCGTCGACGGTCGCACGCCCGTCAGCTTCGCCCCGCACTCCGGCTTCTGGCGCACCGCCGACGGCTGGGTCCGCACCCACGCCAACTACCCGCACCACCGCACCCGACTGCTCGCCGCCCTCGACCTGCCCGCCGACGCCGGGCCCGAACAACTCGCCGAGCTGCTGGGCGGACTGCCGGCGGGGCAGGTCCAGGAGCGGGCGTTCGAAGCGGGGGCGCTCGCCGTCGCCGTCGCGCCGGCGAGTGCCACCATGCACCCCCTGGTGGAGAGCCGGGTGACCGGCACCGCGCCCGTCCGCCCGCTCGGCGACGCCGGCCCGGAGCGGCCCGCCGCCGGGATCCGCGTCCTCGACCTCACCCGGGTCATCGCCGGACCGGTCGCCACCCGCACCCTCGCCCTGCTGGGCGCCGACGTCCTGCGCGTCGACCCGCCCCAGCTCCCCGAGGCCGACGACGCCCACGCCGACACCGGCTTCGGCAAGCGCTCCACCCGCCTCGACCTCGCCGATCCCGCCGACCGAGCCGTCTTCGACGGCCTGCTCGCCACCGCCGACGTCCTCGTCACCGGCTACCGCCCCGGCGCCCTCGACGAGCACGGCCTCGCCCCCGACGCACTGTCGGCCCGCCACCCCGGCCTGATCGTCGCGCAGCTCTGCGCCTGGGGCTGGACCGGCCCCTGGGCCGGCCGGCGCGGCTTCGACAGCCTCGTCCAGGCCGGCGTCGGCATCGCCGCCCACGAGGCCGGCCCCGACGGCCGCCCCGGCGTACTGCCCGCCCAGGCCCTCGACCACGGCACCGGCTACCTCGTCGCCGCCGCCGTCCTGCGCGCCCTCACCGAGCAGCGCACCGGTCGGCCCGGCGGCCGCCACCTGCGGTTCTCCCTCGCCGGTACGGCCTCGTGGCTGCTGCACGGCATCCCGCCCGAGGCGCCCGCCCCTGCTACCCCGGCGGACGGCGCTCCGGACACCGGGGCGTACGACCCGGCCCGGTGGCTCGCCGAGACCGACTCCGCCTACGGACGGCTGCGCCACGCCCTGCCGCCCATCGCCTACACCGGCGCGCCCACCGACTGGTCCCGCCCGCCGGGGCGCTGGGGGACGGACGCGCCGGTCTGGCTCTGAGGACGCCGCGCAACCGCCGCCCCGGCCGGCGGTGTCACAGGCAGCTGGCAGCATCGGCGCATGACTGCACACGCCACCGACTACACCTGGTTCGAGCAGCGCTACCCCATCCCCGGGGCGGCCCACTGCCTGACGCTGGTCGAGGGGATCACCGCCGACGAACTGCTGCGCCGCTTCGGCGCCCTGCCCGGTCGGGAGGTCACCGGCCTGGACGCCGTGGTCGCCGCCTGGGAGACCTTCGACGACGGGGAGGACGAGGAGGCGGAGGCCCGGATCGAGCCGGAGGATGACCGGCTGCTCGTCGCCGTCACCGAACTCGACGGGTGGGCCGTCGTCGTCGAGGTCTTCGGCTACCTCGGCAGCCTGCCCGACGTCATCCGCCGCCTCGCCGACGGCACCCGGCTGGTCTCGCACTTCCGGAACGCCGTCGCGGTGGACCACTTCAACTGGTGGGAGCAGGGCAGCTGCCGGCTCCAGTTCGAGCCGCTGTTCCCCACCCAGCGGCACGGTTCGGACGCCGACGCCCCCGGTGTCCCCGCGCTGCTGACGGCCTGCGGCTTCCAGCTCGACGGGGAGGGTCATGACCTGCACACCGAGGCCGCGTTCGCGCTGGCCGAGCGGCTGACGGACGTCCGGCTCACGCCGGAACGGCTGGAGGCCGCCACGTTCCGGATCGGCTACGCGCCGATGCGCTAGCTGCGGAGTGAGGCCCGTGAAGTCAGGCCCGTGAAGTCAGGCCCGTGAAGTCAGGCCCGTGAAGTCAGGTCGTGAAGTCAGACCCCCGCCGGGATCTGCTTGGCCCGGCCTCGCATCTGGAGGGCCGTCACGATCTCGATCAGCCCGAGGATCAGTAGCCAGCAGCCGGCCAGGACGGTCAACGCGGCGATCGAACCGACCGGCCAGACCAGCAGCAGCACACCGGCCACCGTGTTGGCCGCTCCTGCGAAGGCCTGCCAGCCACGGGCCGGCATCTCCGGGTCGGAGACCGCGGCGGCGAGCTGGGTGATGCCCCGGAACAGCCAGCCGATGCCGATCCAGATCGCCAGCAGGACCAGCGACTGCGCCGCGCTGCGGAAGCAGAGCAGCCCCAGCAGGACGCAGATCGCCCCGCTGATGAAGGCCAGCACCCGCAGTGCGGTGGACGCGTGGGTGCCGAACGCGGCGACCAACTGCACGATGCCGATGACCAGCAGGTAGAGGCCGAACAGCACGCCCACCACCAGCAGGGTCTCCCTCGGCCAGACGAAGACGACGATTCCGAGGGCCAGCGAGACGATTCCGGCGAGCAGCAGGACCTGCCAGGCGGCCTTGGCGAGCTGGCCGAGCGGACCCTGGACCGGGGAACCGTCGGGGGTGATGATCGGGGAAACCACGGTGGTGTACTCCTCGGGGCCGGGGACGGGCAGGGGTCGAACCCCAGACTGGCCGGGCCACCGCCGACCGGCGCGTCGGGTGCGGCCGTTCGGGGGACGGAGACAGGAGAGACAGGAGAGGGAAGAGAGGAGGCGGAGGGGGATGGAAGGGGGACGGGAGGGGAAGCACGGAGGAGACGAATGTTCGATGGAGCGGCTCCGGTGGCCTTCCGGTCGCCGGAACGACACCGTCCGGCCGCCTGCCGTCGATATCATCCGGCGGTATGACTTCTGAAGGGTGGGGGACCCGTTCGGTCGAGCCGGTCAGTCAGCACTACATCGTCTGCGGGGGCAACGCACTCGCCCACCGGCTGGTCCTGGAACTCGTCGAGCACTACGAGGTCCCGGTCGTCGTCCTGGTCGCCGATCGCACCCGCGACCACGCGCCGCAGATCGAGCAACTCCCCGGCGTCGCCGCCGTCGTCGAGTCCGCCAGCATCACCGACGAGGCGCTGCGCGAGGTGTCGATCGACACCGCCCGCGGCCTCGCCCTCGTCGAGGGCAGCGACCAGGACAACATCCACGCCGCGCTCAGCGCCCAAGGCCACAACCCGGACATCCGGATCGTGCTCCGGATGTTCAACCAGCGCCTCGGCGAGAACATCGAACGGCTGCTCAGGAACGGCGCCGCGCTCTCCGGTTCCGCCACCGCCGCACCCGCCTTCGCCACGGCGGCGCTCGGGCGGCCCAACTCGGTCGAGATCGGCGGACGCTTCCTGCACATCGCCTTCGACGACGCCATCACCTCCGACCGGATCTGCGTGGTCGCCGACCACATCGACCGCCAGGACCTCAGCAGGATCCGCCTGCTGCCCGAACAGCGCGGCGACTCGGCCGACTTCGTCCGGCTCGCCAGCGAGTTCGGCGACGACGGGCCGGTGCGCCCCGGTGGCGTCCGCCGCGACGCGGAACCGGAGCCGGTGCCCGAGGAGGAGCCGGTGCCCGAGGAGGAGCCGGGCGGCGTGGCCGCCCTCCAAGCGCTGCGCATCGAACCCAGGGAACCGATCAGCTGGGCGCGGCGGGCGCGCTGGCGGCTGCTCGACATGATGCGCTTCTTCACCAGCGCCCGGATGCGGCTGGTGCTGCTCACCGCCCTCGCCGCAGTGCTGATGGCCTTCGGCGTGCTCTGGTACCTGAACCGGAACTTCGGCTGGACCCTCTACATCTCGCTGCTCGACCTCGCGGGCGCCGCCCAGCCCGACCAACTCGCCGACATCGCCGCCGGGACCGGGACGGGCGGGCTGTGGCAGCGGGTGGCACAGGTGGTGATCACCATCTGCGGGATCACCTTCGCCCCGGTCGCCACCGCCATCGCGGTCGAGGTGCTCGGCTCCGGGCGGCGCGGGCAGCCCCGCAACCCCGGGGCCGGCACCCGGGACCACGTGATCGTCGTCGGCCTCGGCAACGTCGGCACCCGGGTCGCGGCCCAGCTGCACGAACTGGGTGTGCCGGTGGTCTGCATGGAGCGCGACCCGCAGGCCCGGGGCATCGCCGCCGCCCGGGCGCTCGGCATCCCGGTGGTCCTGGGCGACGGCCCGTTCGAGGAGCAGTTGCGCCGCGCCCGGTTGAAGCACAGTCGGGCGCTGGTCGCGGTCAGCGGCGACGACGCCACCAACCTGGAGGCGGCCCTGGAGGCGCGCCACGGGAATCCCGAAGTCCGCGTGGTGGTGCGGCTGTTCGATGACAACTTCGCCGGGCACTTCTACGCGACGCTGGACAACGCGGCCTCGCGCTCGGTCTCGTACCTGGCCGCACCCGCCTTCGCCGCCGCCCTGATGGGGCGCGAGGTGCGCGGGATGCTGTCGGTGTTCCGGCACGTGCTGCTGATCGCCGAGTTGACGGTCGAGGACGGCAGCGGGCTGATCGGGATGAACCGGCACGACCTGGAGGACCCGGGCGGCGTCCGGGTGATCGCCGTCCGGTTCGCCCGCAGCGCGCAGTTGCAGTGGAACTTCCCCGACCGCACCCGGCGCCTCACCCCCGGCGACCAGATCGTGGTCGCCGCCACCCGTAGCGGGCTCGCCCGGCTCAACACCGCGCTGGTGGACGAGGTGTGATGGCGGCTGACGGGTAACAGCCGACAGATAACAGCTAACAGATAACAGCTGACAGATTTCAGATGACGAAATCTGTCAGCTGTTATCTGTTGCTTGTCGGCTGTTACCCGTCAGCTGTCAGTCGTGAGCGGCCAGGTCACCGGTTGGTGAAGGACGGCGGGCGCTTCTCGGCGAACGCCGCCATGCCCTCCTTCTGGTCCGCCGTGGCGAACGCCGCGTGGAACAGCCGGCGCTCGAAACGGACGCCCTCGGCGAGGGTCGTCTCGAAGGCGCGGTTGACGCTTTCCTTCAGCATGACCGCCGCCGGGGTGGACATCGCCGCGACGGTCTCGGCCACCGTCAGGGCCTCGGCCAGCAGCTGGTCCGCCGGGACGATCCGGGAGACCAGGCCGGCCCGCTCGGCCTCCTCGGCGCCCATCATCCGGCCGGTCAGGCACAGTTCCATCGCCTTCGCCTTGCCGACCGCCCGGGTCAGCCGCTGCGAGCCGCCGATGCCGGGGATCACGCCGAGCTTGATCTCCGGCTGCCCGAACTTCGCGGTGTCCGCCGCCAGCAGGATGTCGCACAGCATCGCCAGCTCGCAGCCGCCGCCCAGCGCGAACCCGGCCACCGCCGCCACCACCGGCTTGCGCAGCGCGCCGAGCCGGTCCCAGGGGCCCAGCCAGTCGTCCAGGTAGACGTCCGGGAACCGGTTGCCCTGCATCTCCTTGATGTCGGCGCCGGCCGCGAACGCCTTCTCCGAGCCGGTGATCACCAGACAGCCGATCTCCGGGTCCCGGTCGAAGGCGGTGGCGGCCGCGACCACCTCGTTCATCAGCTGGGTGTTCAGAGCGTTGAGCGCCTTCGGTCGGTTGAGCGTGATCAGCCCCACCCGGCCCTTGCGCTCGACCAGGATCGTCTCGTAGGTCTCGGTCTCGGTCATCGCCGTTGACTCCCATTCCGCTGCTCGGCGCCGCGCGGGCGCGCCCTGACCATCCAACGATCTACGACGCGCCCCGCCTCGCGCCAGTCTTGGTATGCGAGACGGTCGTCACGGGCCCGGCTCTCCGCTGCGGAGCCGGGGCCCAGGGCTCCGGACACGGGCCGCCAGGGGTCAGAAGCGGACCCCGTAGCGCTCGGCCGCCTGCCGGACGGTCTCCGCCTTGACCTCACCCCGGCGCGCCAGCGCGGCCAGCGCCGCCACCGCGACCGACTGGGCGTCCACGCCGAAGTGCCGGCGCGCCGCGTCCCGGCTGTCGGAGAGGCCGAAGCCGTCCGTGCCCAGCGACGTCCAGTCCTGCTCCACCCACGGGCGGATCTGGTCCGGCACCGCGCGCATCCAGTCGCTGACCGCCAGCACCGGCCCGGGCGCCCCTGCCAGTGCCCGCGTCACGTAGGGGACGCACGCCGCCGCGCCTGTACCGGCCGCAGCCTGTGTCAGGTTGGCCGCGTCGCAGTCCAGTGCCTCCCGGCGCAGCTCCGTCCAGGAGGGTGCCGACCAGACGTCCGCCGCCACGCCCCAGTCCTCGCCGAGCAGTTGCTGGGCGGCGAGTGCCCAGCGAACGGCGGTGCCCGAGGCGAGCAGTTGGAGTCGCGGCGCGTCGCCGTCCGGGGAGGGCTCCGCCGGGCGGTAGCGGTACAGCCCGCGCAGGATGCCGTCGGTGATGTCAGTGACATCGGTGACGTCGGTGACATCCGCGCCGGTCGGCAGCGGCGGCTGTGGCAGCGGCTCGTTGTAGACGGTCAGGTAGTAGAACACGTCCTCGCCGTACGGGTGTCGGGGGCTGCTGCCGTACATCCGGCGCAGGCCCTCGCGGACGATCACCGCGACCTCGTACCCGAAGGCGGGGTCGTAGGACAGTGCCGCCGGGTTGGTGGAGGCGATCAACTGCGAGTGACCGTCGGCATGTTGAAGGCCCTCGCCGGTCATCGTGGTGCGTCCGGCGGTGGCGCCGATCAGGAAGCCCCGGCCCAACTGGTCGGCCAGGGCCCACATCTGGTCGGCAGTGCGCTGCCAGCCGAACATCGAGTAGAAGATGTAGAACGGGATCACCGGCTCGCCGTGGGTGGCGTAAGCGGTCGCGGCGGCGGTCAGCGAGGCCATCGAACCGGCCTCCGTGATGCCCTCGTTGAGGATCTGGCCGGTCGCCGACTCCTTGTAGTGGAGCAGTTGGTCGCGGTCGACCGGGTCGTAGGTCTGCCCCAGCGGCGAGTAGATGCCGGCGCTCGGGAAGAGCGACTCCATGCCGAAGGTGCGTGCCTCGTCCGGGACGATCGGCACCCAGCGGTGGCCGGTGGCCTTGTCCCGCATCAGGTCCTTGACCAGTCGGACGAACGCCATGGTGGTCGCGATCTCCTGCGTGCCGGAGCCCTTGAGCAGCGTCTCGAAGGGCTTCGCGGGCAGCTCGGGCAGCGGGGTGAAGCGCACCCGGCGGGCGGGCGCGGGGCCGCCCAGCGCGGCGCGCCGCTCCCGGAGGTAGCGGGCCTCCGGGGAGTCCGGGCCCGGGTGCGCGTACGGGACCAGCTCGCCGGTCAAGGCGCTGTCCGGAATGGGGAGTTCGAGCAGGTCGCGCATCGCCCGGAACTCGGCCCCGGAGAGCTTCTTCATCTGGTGGTTGGCGTTGCGGGCCTCGAAGCCGGGGCCGAGCGTCCAGCCCTTGACCGTCTGCACCAGTACCACCGTGGGGGCGCCCCGGTGCTCCAGCGCCGCCCGGTAGGCGGCGTACACCTTGCGCGGTTCGTGCCCGGCCCGGGAGGTCGCGACGATCTCCAACAGCCGCTGGTCGTCCACGGTTTCGGCGATCGCCCGGAGCTCGGGCGCGGCCTGGAACAGGTGCTCGCGGACGTAGCGGGCGTCCGAGGCGGCGTAGGTCTGGAACTGTCCGTCCGGCACCGCGCCGAGCCGGCGCACCAGCGCGCCCGTGGTGTCGTGGGCCAGGAGGTCGTCCCAGGCCTCGCCCCACAGTGACTTGACGACGTTCCAGCCGGCGGCGCGGAACTGGCGCTCCAGCTCCTGGACGATCTTTCCGTTTCCGCGTACCGGTCCGTCCAGGCGCTGGAGGTTGCAGTTGACCACGAAGGTGAGGTTGTCCAGCCCCTCGCGGGCGGCCAGGGCGAGCGCGGCGGTCGACTCCGGCTCGTCCATCTCCCCGTCGCCGAGGAATGCCCAGACGTGCGAGCCGGAGGTGTCCTTGATGCCGCGCGCGGTCAGGTACCGGTTGAACCGGGCCTGGTGGATGGCCGAGAGCGGTCCGAGGCCCATGGAAACGGTCGGGAACTCCCAGAACCACGGCAGCCGGCGCGGGTGCGGGTACGAGGGCAGGCCGTCGCCGCCGGCCTCCTGCCGGAAGCGGTCCAACTGGGCCTCGCCGATGCGCCCTTCGAGGAAGGCGCGGGCGTAGACGCCGGGCGCGGCGTGGCCCTGGACGTACAGCTGGTCGCCGGAGCCGTCGGCCTCCTTGCCGCGGAAGAAGTGCTGGAAGCCGACCTCGTACAGCCAGGCGGCGGACGCGTACGTGGCCATGTGCCCGCCGAGGCCGCCGCGGTGGTTGCCCCTGGTCACCATGGCGGCGGCGTTCCAGCGGTTCCAGGCGGTGATCCGGCGCTCCATCGCCTCGTCGCCGGGGAACTCGGGCTCGGCGCCGGTCGGGATGGTGTTGACGTACGGGGTGTCCAGGAGCGGCGGGACGTCGAGCCGGCGCAGTTCGGCGTGTTCGACGAGGCGGCGCAGCAGGTGGGCGGCGCGGTGCGCTCCGCCGAAGTCGCGGGCGGCGTCCAGGGAGGCGCGCCACTCCGCCACCTCTTCGGGGTCGTGGTCGGGAAGCTGGTCGAGCTGGGACACGGATGGTTCCCCTTTGCCGGTGCTTCAGAGTGCCGATTCCGGGATGCGGAATGACATTTCTCTCCATGGAAGGTCTCTATGGACGGTAGGGAGTGATCCGGCGGCGCGTCAACCGCTACTGGAGGGTAATGTGAGCGATGATCGATCATCTTTATGCGAACTATGATCCCGGGCCAGGACCCCGTCCGGATCCGCTCAGGCGGAGCGGTCGGCGTACTCCAGAACGTGTTCCGCCAGCAGCCGCCCGACTTCCGGATCCCGCCGCCGGAAGGCCTCGATCAGCGGAGCGTGGTCGGCCGCGTTCTCGTGCAGCTCCGGGCGGACCCGGTGCAGCGACAGCACCGTCCACACCTCCACGCCCAGCCCCTCCCAGGTCCGCAGCAGTGCCCCGTTGCCGGCGGCGGCCACGATCTCGCGGTGGAAGGCCACGCCGTGCCGGGCCTGCCCGAGCGCGTCACCCGCCCCGGCCGCCGCCGCCATCCGTTCCGCGTGCTGCTCCAGGGCGGCGGTGTCCCCGGCCAGGCGGATGACCGCCGACTCGGCGGCCAGCCGCTCCAGTGCGGCCCGCACCTGGTAGACCTCGCGCAGTTCGGCCGGGCTGATCTCGCGCACCCGCACGCCCCGGTTGGGCTCGGCGTCGAGCAGCCCGAGCGACTGCAGCGAGCGCAGCGCCTCGCGCACCGGCGCCTGGCTGACGTTCAACTCGGCGGCCAGGCGCCGTTCCACGATCCGGTCGCCGGGCTGCCAGCGCCCGTTCAGCAGGCCCTCCAGCAGTAGTCCGCGCACCTGCTCGCCGAGCGGCACCCGGGACAGCGGGTCGGCGTCCCCGGTAGGCGGCGGAGGGCTCGGGCGGGTCATGCGGGCTCCTTGATCGTGGTTCATGACGCGTGGTTCATGACGCGTGGCGGTGCGGGGCCGGCGCCGCCGCCCGGTCAGGCCAGGCCCAACTCGTCGCCCACGCGAGGGGCGAGGAAGCGGGCGACGTCCGCCTCCCCGACCTCGGCGAGCGTCGCCGGGGACCAGCGCGGGGTGCGGTCCTTGTCGATCACCTGGGCGCGGATGCCCTCGACCAGGTCATGCCCGCCCAGCGCGGCGCAGGAGACGCGGTACTCCTGGTCGAGCACGGCCTCCAAGGAGGGGAGCGTGCGGGCCCGGCGCAGCGCGGCGAGGGTCACCGTGACGGCCGTGGGGGAGTTGCCGAGGACCAGCTCCGCGGCCTCCTTCGCCTCCGCCACACCGGAGTTCAGCAGTCGTTCGACGATCTCCGCGACGCTGTCGGCCGCGTAACAGGCGTCGATCCAGCCGCGCTGCTCCGCGAGCGGGGCCCGCGGCGCGGGCTCGGCGTGCGCGGCGACGACGGCGGCCGGGTCGGGGCTCTCGGCCAGGGCGTCGAGCAGCGCCGCGATCCGCGCCGAGGGGACGAAGTGGTCCGCGAACCCGCACAGCAGCGCGTCACCGGGGCCCATCGAGGCCGAGGTGAGGCCGAGGTGGGTGCCCAACTCGCCCGGGGCGAGCGCGAGCAGCCGGCTGCCGCCGACGTCCGGGACCAGCCCGATCCGGGTCTCGGGCATGGCGACGGTGGAACGTTCGGTGACGATCCGGACCGCGCCGTGGGCGGACAGGCCGATGCCGCCGCCCATGGTGATGCCGTCCATCACCGCGACGTACGGCTTCGGGTAGTGGGCGATCAGCGCGTTCAGCCGGTACTCGTCGCGGAAGAAGGCCCGGGTGCCGGCCCCGCCGGCCTTGACGTCGTCGTGCAGTGCGCGGAGGTCGGCCCCGGCGCAGAGGCCGCGCTCGCCGGCGCCGGTCAGGACGACGGTGCGCACCCGGTCGTCCGCGGCCCACTCGGCCAGCGTCGCGTGGACGGTGGTGATCATGCCGTGGGTCAGCGAGTTGAGCGCCCGCGGTCGGTTCAGCACGATCCGTCCGGCCCCGCCGTCCAGGGAGACCTGGACCTCCGCCACCTCTGCGCTCATCGGGTCCGTTCCCGTCGTTCGGTCGTTCCTCGGTCTTGACGACTCCTGTCGCCCACCGTACCGGGGCGGCGCGGAGCCGTGATCACCCGGCGGGCGGCGGGCCGTCCTCGCGGCCCGCCGGCAGGCCGCCCGGGCCCGGTTCGGGGCCCTACGGCCAGGCGCGCAGGGCGAGTTCGGCGGTCCGGGCCAGGTCGGCGGCGGTGGCGCCGTCCCGGGCCTGCTGCGACATGCCCTGGATGACCGTGCCGAAGTAGCCGGCCAGCGCGTGCGGGTCGGCGTCGGGCGGGAGTTCGCCGTCCGCCTGGGCCGTGCGCAGCCTGGTCTCGAAGGCGTGGAGGTTGCGGTTGCGCAGGTCGCGCAGGTGGGCCTGGACCTCGGCGTCCTGCGGGGAGACGTTGGTGGCGGCGCTGATCACCAGGCAGCCGGCCGGGTGGGAGGGGTCGGGGTAGATGGCCGCCGCCTCGCGCAGGATCCGGGCGAAGGCCGCGTACGCGGTGGTCTCCTCCTGTAGGGCGGCCTCCGCGAACGCGCCGACGGGGGAGTGGCCGTAGTGGCGGACGACCTCCTCGAAGAGCGAGCGTTTGTCGCCGAACGCGGCGTAGAGGCTGCCGGGCCGGATGCCCATGGCGGTGGTCAGGTCGGTGACGGAGGTGGCCTCGTAGCCGCGCTCCCAGAACAGCCGGGTCGCCGCCGTCAGCGCCTCGCCCCGGTCGAAGGTCGGCGGTCGTCCGCGCCGGGGCCGCGTCGGGTTCTCGGTCATGCCGGAATTTTAGAACACCCGCTCAACAAGTGTGTTAGCTTCTTTCTTGAGCGACCACTCAACAAATAGGGTGGGCGAAGCGGGAAGGGGATCAGTCATGGGCAGGCAGGCACTCAAGGGCAAGACCGCGCTGGTCACCGGGGGCAGCAGGGGGATCGGCCGGGCGATCGCCCGCAGGCTCGGCCGCGACGGCGCCACCGTCGCCGTCGGCTACGCCCGCGATCAGGAGGCGGCGGGTGAGGTCGTCGCGGGCATCCGCGCCGACGGCGGCCGAGCCTTCGCGCTGCACGCCGAACTCGGCCGGCACGGGGACGCGGCCGCGCTGTGGGAGGCGTTCGACGCCGGGATCGGCGCGCACGCGCCCGACGGCGGCGTCGACATCATCGTGAACAACGCCGGGATCGGGCGCAGTGCCGACCTCGCCGCGCTCACCGAGGAGGGCTTCGACGAGGTCTTCGCCGTCAACGTCCGTGCGCCGTTCTTCGTCGTCCAGCACGGACTGCACCGGCTGCGCGACGGCGGCCGGATCATCAACGTCTCCAGCGGCGCGGCCCGCCTCGCCATGCCGGAGATCATCGCTTACGGGGCGACCAAGGGGGCGCTCGACACCTTCACCCTCAACCTCGCCAAGCAGCTCGGCCCGCGCGGGATCACCGCCAACTCGGTCGCGCCGGGTGTCGTCGACACCGACGTCAACGCCGGCTGGCTGCGCGGCAACGCGGAGGCGGAGGCCCATGCGGCCTCGCTCGCGGCCCTCGGCCGGGTCGGGCAACCGGAGGACGTCGCGGACATCGTCGCCTTCCTCGCCTCCGATGACGCCCGCTGGGTCACCGGCCGGGTCATCGACGCCACCGGTGGGGCGGGCCTGTAGGCGCGGTGGGTCCGGTGCGCGGGGGGAGTTCGAGGAGGGGGCGGGGGTAACAGATAACAGCTGACAGATGATGAAATCTGTCAGCTGTTATCTGTCATCTGTTCGCCGTCAATTGTGGGCCAGCGGCTGTGGACCGGCTACGGCTGGACCCGCCCCGTCACCTCGCCGAACCCGATGACGGCGCCGTCCGCCCCCGGCGCGGTGGCCGTGATGGTGACCTCGTCGCCGTCCTCCAGGAACGTCCGGGTGGTGCCGTCCGGGAGCTTCAGCGGCTCCTCGCCGTTCCACGTCAGCTCGATCAGCGCGCCGCGGGTCTCCGGCTCCGGCCCGCTGACGGTGCCCGAGGCGAACAGGTCGCCGGTGCGCAGCGAGGCGCCGTTGACCGTCATGTGGGTGAGCTGCTGCTGTGCCGTCCAGTACATCGAGGCGAACGGCGGCCGGGACACCAGGTGCCCGTTCAGCCGGACTTCCAGCGCCAGGTCCAGTCCCCACGGTTCGCCGCCGCGGTCGTCCAGGTACGCCAGCGGCTCGACGTCGCGCTCGGGCGGCGCGACCCGGGCGTGCTGCAGGGCGTCCAGCGGGACGATCCACGGGGAGACGGAGGTGGTGAAGGACTTGCCGAGGAACGGGCCGAGCGGCACGTACTCCCAGGCCTGGATGTCGCGCGCGGACCAGTCGTTGACCAGGCAGACGCCGAACACGTGCTCGCGGAAGTCGTCCAGGACGACCGGTCGGCCCAGCTCGGACGGGGTGCCGACGACGAAGCCGACCTCCGCCTCGATGTCCAGCCGCCGGGTCGGCCCGAACGACGGCGCCGGGTCGGCGGGCGCCTTGCGCTGCCCGTGGGGCCGCACCACCGGGGTGCCGGAGACGACCACCGTGCCGGCCCGCCCGTGGTAACCGATGGGCAGGTGCTTCCAGTTGGGGGTGAGCGGCTCCGAGCCCGGGCGGAAGATCCGGCCCAGGTTGGTGGCGTGGTGCTCGGAGGCGTAGAAGTCGACGTAGTCGGCGACCTCGAACGGCAGGTGCAGCTGGACCTCGCCCGCCGGCAGCAGCGCAGGCGACAGCGCCTCGCGGTAGGACTCGTCCGTCAGCCACCGCGTGAGGTCGGCCCGGACCTGCGTCCAGGTCGAACGCCCCGCCGCCAGAAGCGGGTTGAGCGAGTCCGCGGCCAGCAGCACGGACGGCGCCCCGGCCGCCCGGGCGGCCGCCGCGGCGTCCAGCACGAAGTCCCCGACGCGCACGCCGATCCGGCGCCGGCCGGGCTGGTCGGCGGCGGTGAACACGCCGTACGGCAGGTTGTGCACGCCGAACGGCGAGTCCTGGGCGCTGGCGAGCCAGCTGCGGGGGGTGGTGCTCAACGGTCCTCCTGGGGCTGTGACGTGGACGACAGCAGGCCGAGCGCGGCCAGGTCGTCCAGGGGCTCGGCGATGCTGCACGTGCCGAACGCGGTGAACGAGTTCCGGATCACCGTGACCTGACGATCGGTCAGCGCTTGGGCGGCCTTGGCCAGCACCGCGCCGTCGCGTTCCGCCAGCACCGCCGCTGCTGCGGCCCGGTCGGTCTCCTGCGCGGCCAGCAGCACGTTGAGGAAGCCGTGGTGCTCGAAGCCGGTGGTCGGGTCGGTGTGCCGGACGGCGTTGTGCAGTCCGGCGGTGCACTTGTACGGCAGTCCGCGCAGCGCGCAGCCGGTGAGGAAGGCGGCCAGCTCCTCCTCGTCCGGGAACGCCTCGGCCACCACCCCGCCGGTGCGGAACTTCGCCCGGTAGGGGCTGTCGACGAGCACGTCCAGCACTTCGCCCAGGCCGTCGCCGCGCAGGAGTTCGCGCGGCAGCTCGATGGCGGCCGGGACGTCCGGCGGCAGCAGCCGGTCCAGGGCGGCGACCGCCTCGGCGGCGTCCCGGACGGCGAGTTCGACGCCGGCCACCTCGAAGGGCGCGGCGGCGAGCGCCGGGCCGAGTTCGGCACTGCCCCCCGGCAGTACGAGCCCGACCCCGAGCGGCGCACCGCCCGCCACCGCCGCGGCCAACTCGCCCAGCCGGCCGGCCCCGCACAGGAGCGGGCCGACCGCCTCGGCGTACCAGGCCGCGCGGTGCCCGCGGTGCGCGGGCACCGCCTCGGCGACCGGCAGGTTCCCCGGGGGGAACACCGCGGCGTCGTCGAAGAGCCCGTGGAACAGCTCGGGGATCGCCCCGGTGGCCGGTGAGTCGGGCGCGGCGGACGAGGCGGCGCTCATCGCCCGGGCCCCCGCCCGGCCCAGGTCCAGGCGTAGTTGCCGTCCTCGCCGGCCCGGCCGCCCTCGCCGAGCTCCAGCGGGCGGAACGTGTCCACCATGACGGCGAGTTCGTCGAAGAACTCCACGCCGATGCTGCG
This sequence comes from Kitasatospora sp. NPDC088264, assembly GCF_040685715.1. Lineage (NCBI taxonomy): Bacteria > Bacillati > Actinomycetota > Actinomycetes > Kitasatosporales > Streptomycetaceae > Kitasatospora > Kitasatospora sp. NPDC088264. Next base: position 282,168 of record NZ_JBFBIR010000001.1, on the reverse strand, counting down.
CTCGTACGCGCCGGGCTGCGGCCCGTGGGTGTGCCCGCCGGGGTGCAGCGAGATCGAGCCCTGGCCGATGCCCGAGCCCTTGCGGGCCGCGTAGTCGCCGCCGCAGTAGAACATGACCTCGTCGCTGTCCACGTTGGCGTGGTAGTACGGCACCGGGATCGACAGTGGGTGGTAATCCACCTTGCGGGGAACGAAGTTGCAGATCACGAAGCCGTTGCCCTCGAACACCTGGTGGGCCGGCGGCGGCTGGTGGACCCGGCCGGTGATCGGTTCGAAGTCCCGGATGTTGAAGGCGTACGGGTACAGGCAGCCGTCCCAGCCGACCACGTCGAAGGGGTGGTGCGGCACGGTGTAGCGGGTGCCCGAGACGCCGTTCGGGCCGCGGTGCTTGACCAGCACGTCGACGTCTCCGGCGGCGTCCCCGGTGGCGTCGACGACCAGCGGGCCGACCGGGCCGCGGAAGTCCCGCTCGCAGTACGGCGCGTGCTCCAGCAGCTGCCCGTACTTGGAGAGGTAGCGCTTGACCGGGGTGATGTGGCTGTTCGCCTCGATGCAGTACGCGCGCAGCGGTTCGTCCCCGGTCGGCACCCAGCGGTGGGTGGTGGCGCGCGGGATGATCACGTAGTCGCCCTGGCCGACCTCGATCGAGCCGAAGACCGTCTCGACCGTGCCGGAGCCGGACTCCACGTACACGCACTCGTCACCGAGTCCGTTGCGGTACAGCTCGCTCGGGGCCCCGGCGGCGACGTACGAGATCCGCACGTCGCCGTTGCCGAGGACCAGTCGGCGGCTGCCGACGACGTCCGCGGACTTCCACTCCTGGTCCGCGAACAGCTCGTGCAGCTTGAGGTGGCGGGGGAGCAGGGGGTGGTTGGGCACCGTGGACTGGTCCGGCAGCTCCCACGGCACCGCGTTCACCACGGCCGAGGGGATGCCCCGGTGGTAGAGCAGCGAGGAGTCCGACGAGAACCCCTCCTCGCCCATCAACTCCTCGTAGTACAGCCCGCCTTCGGGTGTGCGGTGCTGGGTGTGCCGCTTGGGCGGGATGCTGCCCAGCTGCCGGTAGTACGCCATCTCCCTGCTCCTCCTCGACCGTGCTCAGCCGACCGTCCTCACGGTACGCCCGACCGTGCTCAGAGTTCCCCAGCACTCACAGGTTGCCGCGGGCGTCCTGCTCGCGCTCGATCGCCTCGAACAGCGCCTTGAAGTTGCCCTTGCCGAAGCCCAGCGAACCGTGCCGCTCGATGAACTCGTAGAAGACGGTGGGGCGGTCGCCGATCGGCTTGGTGAAGATCTGCAGCAGGTAGCCGTCCTCGTCGCGGTCGACCAGGATGCCGCGCGACTTCAGCTCGTTGATGTCCACCCGCACCTTGCCGATCCGGGCGCGCAGCTCCGGGTCGTCGTAGTACGAGTCGGGGGTGTCGAGGAACTCCACGCCGCGCGAGCGCAGCACGTCGACGGTGGTGAGGATGTCGTTGGTGGCGAGCGCCATGTGCTGGCAGCCGGGGCCGGTGTAGAACTCCAGGTACTCGTCGATCTGCGACCGCTTCTTGGCGATGGCCGGCTCGTTGAGCGGGAACTTCACCCGGTGGTTGCCGCTGGCGACGACCTTGGACATCAGGGCGGAGTAGTCGGTGGCGATGTCGTCGCCGACGAACTCGGCCATGTTCACGAAGCCCATGACCCGGTTGTAGAACGACACCCACTCGTCCATCCGGCCCAGCTCGACGTTGCCGACGGCGTGGTCGAGGGCCTGGAACAGGCGCTTGGGCGAGCCCTCCGGGTGCTGGACCTTGCTCTGCGCGGTGATGTACCCCGGCAGGTAGGGGCCGTGGTAGCGGGAGCGGTCGATCAGGGTGTGGCGGGTCTCGCCGTAGGTGGCGATGGCCGCGCGGCGCACGGTGCCGTTCTCGTCGGAGACGTCGTTCGGCTCCTCCAGGACGGTGGCGCCGGTCGCGCGGGCGTGCGCGATGCACTTGTCGACGTCCGGGACCTCCAGGGCCAGGTCGACGACGCCGTCGCCGTGGCGGCGGTGGTGGTCCAGCAGCGGGCTGTCCGGCAGCACCCCGCCCTTGATCACGAAGCGGCAGGAGCCGGAGCGGAGCACGAAGGCCTTGCGGTCACGACGGCCGGTCTCCGGGCCGGAGTAGGCGACCAGCTCCATGCCGAACACGGCCTGGTAGAACTGGGCCGTCTGGGTGGCGTTGCCGACCACGAAGACGACCGCGTCCTGCGCGGTGACGGGGAACGGGTCGGTGGCCGGGTCGTGCTCGACGAGGCCGACGAGGCGGCGCAGCTGGTCGGCGTCGAGGCCGGCCTCGCGCTCCTCGGGGGTCAGCTCAAGGGCGTGGGACTGCGGGGTCATCGGTCGTTCCTCCACTTTTGGCCTCGGCTCTGAGGCGTCCGCTTGAGGCGGCCGCGCCGCGAACGGGTGGGCGGTGCGGCTGGCGGAGAGCTTGCTCCTGTCCGGGTGGCTGGGCAACAGGTCGGGATTTCACTGTTCAATGTGTACAAGCTGATCAGGAAATCCCGCATTCGGCTGCGCAAAATGTGCTGCCGATCGGGACCGGTTCACGGGGCCCGCGACACCGGGTCCTGGGCGGTCCCGAGCGGGGGGAGGTGGCGCAGGAACCAGGCCCCGGCGAGCTCGGCGACCTGGTCCAACGTGCCCGGCTCCTCGAACAGATGGCCCGCACCCGGCACCACCGCCAGTTCGCTCACGCAGTGCAGCCGGGCCCGGGCCCGCCGGTTCAGGTCGATCACGGTGGTGTCCAGGCCGCCGACCACGAGCAGCGTCGGGGCGCTCACCCGGCCCAGGACGTCGGGACCGGCGAGGTCGGGGCGCCCGCCGCGGGAGACCACCGCGCCGACGGCGGGCCCGAGCGCGGCGGCGGTGTGCAGGGCGGCCGCGGCGCCGGTGCTGGCGCCGAACAGGCCGAGCGGCAGGCCGCGGGTCTCCTCCAGCCGGCTCAGCTCCTCGGCGACGGCGGTCAGCCGGTCACCGAGCAGAGCGACGTCGAACACCTTGCGGCGGTCCGGCTCCTCGGCCTCGGTGAGCAGGTCGAACAGCAGCGTGGCCAGCCCGGAGCGGTTCAGGTACCGGGCGACGTGACGGTTGCGCGGGCTGCGCCGGCCGCTGCCGCTGCCGTGCGCGAAGAGCACGATGCCGCTCGGTGCGGCGGGGACGGTCAACCGGCCGGCGAGGCGCACACCGGCGGCGCGCAGGACCAGCTCGCGGTCCACGTCCACCGGCCCCGGCGCGCGCCGCCCGCCCGCGGCCTCGGCGAGCAGCCGCAGGACCTCCTCGTCGCCGGTCTGCGCGAAGTCCCCGTAGAACTCGCCGATCGCGAAGAACGGCGACGGTGTGCCGACGCAGACCAGCTCGTCGGCGACCTCGGACAGGCGCTCCGTCCAGTCCGCCGGGGCCACCGGGACGGCGAGCACCACCCGGGCCGCGCCCCGGGCCCGGACGATCCGGCAGGCGGCCCGGGCGGTGGAGCCGGTGGCGACGCCGTCGTCCACCACGATCACCGTGCGGCCGCGCAGGTCGGTGGGCGGGCGGCCGCCCCGGTAGCGGCGGGCCCGGCGCTCCAACTCGGTGCGCTCGCGCCGCTCCACGGCGGCCAGCTGGTCGTCGCCGACCCCGGCCAGCCGGATGACCTGCTCGTTCAGCACCCGGACGCCGTCCTCGCCGATCGCCCCCATGCCCAGCTCGGGCTGGTAGGGCACGCCGAGCTTGCGGATCACGCAGATGTCCAGCGGCGCGCCGAGCGCGGCCGCCACCTCGGCGGCCACCGGAACCCCGCCCCTGGGCAGCGCCACCACCACGGTGTCGGCGCCGCCCAAGTGGCCCACGCGGGCGGCCAGCCGCCGGCCCGCGTCGGTCCGGTCGGTGAAGTGGGTCCCGGTGCCGTGCATGACGCGCCCTCCGTGTTCCACGGTACGTCCGGGCGGCGTCGGGCGGGGCACCGAGGGGGCGGGGCCCCGGGGGCGTGGGCCGGAGGTGCGGACCGGGGGTTCAGGCCCGTGCCCCCGGTCCGCGCCCCCGGGGTCGTTCCACGTTCCGCGCGGCGGCTACGGCCGCATCTCGTACGCGCCCGACAGCTCCTCGACCCGGGCCCACACGGCGGCGGCCCGCTCCGCGTTGGCGACCGGCCGGCGCACGTTCGCCAGCGCCCAGGCGGCCTGCTCCGGGGTCGTCGAGGCCTTGCCGTGCAGCTCGGTCGCGTGCGCGGAGAAGTCGCGGACCAGCGCGTCGAAGATCTGGTCCAGGACGTCCTCGTCCAGGCCGGTCAGCTCCGCCTGCTCCAGCACCAGCTGGCCGTAGACGATCAGTGCGAACAGCTGGCCGATCTCCAGCAGGAAGTCCAGGTCCGCCTGCTGCTCCTTGCTCGGCGCGTGGCTGAGCAGCAGCTCGCAGAAGCCGTCGGCCTGTTCGCGGAAGCGGGCGACGTTCGGCAGCTGCGTGTGGCGGTCGTACGCGGTGCGCCAGTCGTGGAAACGGATCGCGCCGAGGCCGCGGGCCGCGCCCTGGCGGAACAGGAAGGCGTCATCGGCGGCGTCCAGCCGGGTCGGCACCGGAGCGTAGTCGCTCGGGGCGAACAGGTAGTTGCCCATGAACTTGAGGATCAGCGCCAGGTTGACGTGGACGGTGCCCTCCAGCTTCGGCAGGCCGCGGATGTCCTTCGCCGCCTTGTCGAAGTAGGTGTCCGCCTCGAAGCCCTTGGCGGCGATGACGTCCCACATCAGGTCGATGACCTTCTCGCCCTCGGTGGTGACCTTCATCTTGGTCATCGGGTTGAACAGCAGGTAGCGGCGGTCCTCGGGGGAGGCGGTGCGGAAGTAGTCCACGGCCCGCGCGCTGAACATCTTCATCGCCACCAGACGGGCGTACGCGTCGGTCAACTCCCGTCGCACGTGAGGGAAGTCGGTGACCTTCCGGCCGTACAGCACCCGGTTGTGGGCATGCGTGACGGCCTCGTACATCGCGTGCTCGCAGATGCCGACCGAGGCCGTGCAGAGGTTGAACTTGCCGACGTTGACGGTGTTCAGCGCGGCGTCGAAGGCGGCCTGCCCGGTGTGCAGCACGTCCTCGGCGCGCACCGGGTAGCCCTCCAGCCGGAACTCGCTGACGTACATCTGGGCGTTCACCACGTTCTTGACCAGGTGGTACGCGTCGTGGCGGCTGTCGGCGGCGAAGAAGACGTAGCCCTCGGGGCCCTCGACGTCGGAGCGGCGGCCGAACACCGAAACCAGGCCGGCCACGTTGCCGTTGCCGATGTAGTACTTGGAGCCGGTCGCGGTGAAACCGCCCTCGCCGTCCGGGGTGAGGATCATGTCGGTGGAGTAGATGTCGGCGCCGTGGGTGCGCTCGGAGAGGCCGAACGCCATGACGTGACCCTCCGTCAGGAGCTTTGCGGCGCGGGCCCGGACGGCCTCGTTCTTGCTCTGCCAGACCGGCCCGAGGCCGAGGATGGTGACCTGCCAGGTGTACCAGTAGCCGAGGCCGTAGAAGCCGAGGATCTCGTTCAGCTCGGCGATCCGGGAGGTGTCCCAGCGCTTGCCCGGGTCGGCCGCGGACGGGGTCAGGAACTCCGCGAACAGGCCCTCCTTGGCGGCGAATTCGAGGAAGTCGGCGTACCAGGTGCGGTCGACGTAGGTGTCGATCAGTGCCTTCTTGCCGCGGGACTCGAACCAGTCCACGGTCGCGCGCAGCAGCCGGCGGGCCGGCTCGTCGAACTGCGCGGGGTCGTACGTACGCGGGTTGAAGAGCATCACGGGCTCCCGGGGGTCGAGGGTGAGGGGTCGAGGGTGAGGGGTGGCGGGTGAGGAGGCGGCGGGTGGTGGCCGGCGGGTGACGGCGAACAGTGAACAGATGACAACTGACAGATTTCAGATTTCAGCGTTCAGATTCTGTTATCTGTCACCCGTCATCTGTGACCTGTCATCCACGGCGAGGCGGTGCAGGGTGGCGAGCACGTCGTCGAGCCAGGCGAGGGTCATCCGCTCGTACTCGATGCCGCCGCGCAGCACCACGTGCTGGAGCTCCTGCTGGGTGTCGAGCGCGGTGAGGTCGGGGAAGTCGCGCTGCTCGCCGTGCAGGTAGCGGGCGAGCAGGGCGGCGTGGCTCTCGCGGTGCCGTTCGACCTCGGAGATCAGCGCGGCCGGGTCGTCGAAGGCGGCGGCGCGGATCTTGACCGCGAGCTCGTGTCGGACGGACTCCGGCTCGACCGGTTCGCGCAGCCAGCCGGCGAGCACGGCCCGTCCGGCGTCGGCCGCCGAGTAGACCTTCTTGTCCGGTCGGCCGTCCTGGGCGACCTCTTCGGCGGCGACCCAGCCGTCGGCCTCCATCCGCCGCAGCACCTTGTAGATCTGCTGGTGGGTGGCGGTCCAGAAGCGCCCGATGGAGCGGTCGAAGCGCCGGGCCAGTTCGTAGCCCGAGCCCGGCTGCTCCAGCAGTGAGACGAGGATCGCGTGCTCCAGTGCCATGTCCGGCATCCTGCTATGCAACGAATTGCATAGGCAATGGGGGGCCGGAGTGGTGAGACGCAGGTCACCGCCGTGATCGGATGGTTGTCGAGCATTTACGGCCAAAAGGCGCAAATCATCGGAGAAGCGCCAGAATGGGTACGGGGCAAGAGCCCTCCATGTTCCGAACCATAGGAGGTGGTATCGGTGTCTACCCAGATTCCGATGGGCATGGAGCATCACCCGGACATCGTCGAACTACGGGAGCACTACGAGCGGATCACCTCGACCCCGCGCGCCCAGGCCACGGAGGCCCTGGCCGTGCTGGCGGGCCTCTTCCTGGCGGCATCGCCATGGATCGTCGGCTTCACCGCCTTCAACACGCTGACCGTGACCTGCCTGATCGTCGGCCTGGCCTACTGCGTGCTGATGGCGGGATACGGGTCGGCCTACGAGCGCACCCACGCGAGGGCCTGGGCGGCCACCGTGCTCGGCGCGTGGACGATCGTCTCTCCCTGGCTCGTCTCCGGATCGGCCGCGCAGGGCAGGAACATCGTCACCTGCGTCATCGTCGGTGCCGTGATGTTCCTGCTCGGTCTCGCGGCGATCTCGATGGCCACGATCACGGCGAACGGAGCAGCGATGCGGCTCGGCCGCGCCGGCCGCGCCAAGGGCTGACGTCACTGACAGCCCGCGTCCGGGGCGTGGAGGGCCGAACCGTCCTCCGCGCCCCGGCGCACGTCGTCAGGGAGCCGCGGCCGTCACGGGCGGGTCGGTGGCCGTCACGGGCGGGTCATCCGCAGGACGTCGAGGGCTTCGTCGAGCTGCTCACGGGTGAGCTTGCCCTGTTCCACGTAGCCGTGCTCCAGCACGACCTGTCGGATCGTCTTCCGCTCGGCCAGCGCCCGCTTGGCGACCTTCGCCGCCTCCTCGTACCCGAGGTAGCGGTTCAGCGGGGTGACCACCGAGGGGGAGGACTCCGCGTACTCCCGGGCCCGTTCGACGTTGGCGGTGATGCCGTCCACCGTCCGGTCCGCCAGCAGGCGGGCGCTGTTGGCGAGCAGCCGCACCGACTCCAGCACGTTGCGGGCGAGTACCGGGAGCATCACGTTCAGCTCGAAGTTGCCGCTCGCGCCGGCCAGGGTGACCGTCGCGTCGTTGCCGACCACCTGGGCGGCGACCATCAGCACCACCTCGGGGAGCACCGGGTTCACCTTGCCCGGCATGATCGACGAACCGGGTTGCAGGTCCGGCAGGTTGATCTCGCCGAGGCCGGTGCGCGGGCCCGAGCCCATCCACCGCAGGTCATTCGCGATCTTCGTGAATCCGACGGCCACCGTGCGCAGTTGCCCGCTCAGCTCGACCAGGGAGTCGCGGGCGCCCTGCGCCTCGAAGTGGTCCCGCGCCTCGGTGAGCGGCAGGCCGGTGGTGCGGGCGACCTCCTCGATCACCGCCGCCGGGAAGCCCGGCGGGGTGTTGATCCCGGTGCCCACCGCCGTGCCGCCGAGGGGCAGTTCGGCGACCCTGGGGAGCGTCGCCAGCAGCCGCTCCCGCCCGTGCCGGACCTGGGCGGCGTAGCCGCCGAACTCCTGGCCGAGGGTGACCGGCGTGGCGTCCATCAGGTGCGTCCGGCCCGACTTGACCACCTGCGCGAACTCGGCGGCCTTGCGCTCCAGCGCCTCCGCCAGGTGCTCCAGCGCCGGGATCAGGTCGTGCGTGACGGCGGCGGTGGCGGCGATGTGGATCGAGGACGGGAAGACGTCGTTGGACGACTGGCTGGCGTTCACGTGGTCGTTCGGGTGGACCGGGCGGCCCAGCCGCTCGGCGGCCAGGGTGGCGATCACCTCGTTGGCGTTCATGTTGGACGAGGTGCCCGAACCGGTCTGGAACACGTCCACCGGGAACTCGTCGTCCCACCGCCCTTCGGCGACCTCCTCGGCCGCCGCCGCGATCGCCGCCGCCGTGTCCTCGTCCAGGACGCCGAGGCGGGCGTTCACCCGGGCCGCTGCGGCCTTGATCCCGGCCAGCGCGGCGATGTGCGCGCGCTCCAGCCGCTGGCCGGACACCGGGAAGTTCTCCACCGCCCGCTGCGTCTGCGCCTGCCACTTCGCGGCGGCCGGCACCCGGACCTCGCCCATCGAGTCGTGCTCGACGCGGTACTCCCGCTGGTTCTCCTGCTCGTCACCCATCACGCGCTGCACCTCCTGAACGGGCCGGTGGTCCGGCCCCGAGCGGTCTCCGATCACCACAGCCGCGCGTGGGCCCCGGGTATTTCCGCCCGGCCGCATCCGGTTGTCGCAGCCCGGCCACGCTCGCCGTTCCGGCCCGGTCGCGTCCACGGTGACGGTCGGGCCGCGTCCGCCGGGCCGCCTCCGTCGTTACCGCCGGGGCAGCTCGGCGCGGACGAGTTCGCCCGGCGCGGTGCCGGCCTGGGCGATCAGGGCGCCGCCCGGCGCCCAGAAGCCGGAGCCGCCCGAGGTCTGCGGCTGCTCGCCGCTCGCCCCGGCGGAAGTGGCCAGCACGGTCCACACCCCGTGGGCGGCGGCGCGGTCGCGGAGGTGCCCGTCGCGGCGGGCGGCCTGCGCGGGCCCCGCGCCGTACAGGGTGGAGGCGACATAGGCGTCGATGCCGAGCGCGGCGGTCTCCTCGGCGTGCGTGGGATCGGCGGCGTCGGCGCAGATCGCGAGGCCGAACCGCAGGCCGTCCAGCTCCAGGGCGGCGGGCCCGTCGCCGGGGGTGAACCGGTCGTTCTCGGCGCCGTGCAGCCGCGTCTTCCGGCACACGACGACGGCGCCTTCGCCGGTGACGGCCAGGGTGGCGATGGACTCGCCCCCGTCGGGCTCGGTGACCGGCGCGCCGACCAGGGCGGTCGTGCCGGTCGCGGCGCAGGCGGCGACCAGCGGGGCGAGGCGCGGATCGGCCGGGCCGAGCGCGGGCGCGGCCAGGTCGTACCCGGTCAGGGACAGCTCGGGGAACACCACCAGGCGCGCGGCGGCCTCCCGTACCGCCTGCGCGTGCCGTTCGACGTTCACGGCCACGGTGTCCGGGCGGCCGGCGTCGGCGCAGGCGGGCTGGGCGACGGCCACGGTGACGGTGGCGGCGGCGATCAGGGGTGCGGGCATGGCGGTGCCTCCGGGCGCGAGGTGGAAAAGATCAACGTATGCGCAGGTCCGGGCGGTGGACAAGGGTTTCGCGTGGCAGCCGGGAGGGAGGCGGCCGGGGCGGACGCACGTACCGCTCCGCGTTGTGCCGGGAGCGGGCGCCGGCCCGGGGCATGATCACCCGAATGGATGAATAGCTGCGTGGAGTGCTTCAAACTGCCGTACGCCACTTCGTACGCTCCTGCCTGGGCCGGATTCACACCGGCCCCACCCTGATCGCCGCTGCTCGGCATCATCGCCGTGCGGCATCACCGCCGCTCGGCGCGGGTGACCGGCTAGTGGGGGCGGACTCATGACGACGACAGGGCGGGGCATGGCCGGGGGCACGGAAGACCGCAGGGGGACCGACCCGGGGGTGGAGTCGAGGGCGGCCCCGGGCGCGGCTCCGCAGACGGGCCACGGGAAGCGCCGTGGAAACGCCAGGGGCGGCGGGCTCACCAGGCGGCAGATGCTCGGCGCCTCGGCCGCCCTGGGCGGCGCGGCCTGGCTGCTGCGCGGCACCATCGGCCCGGACAGCGCCGAGGCGGCCACCCCGGTGCCGCCCGGCCTGCCCGCCGGCACCGAGCTGTACCAGCGGGTCTTCCAGAACTGGTCCGGCGAGATCCGCACCGACCAGCTGTGGACCTGCGCGCCCCGCACACCGGAGGAGGTACCGGCGCTCGCCGACTGGGCGCACGCCAACGGCTGGCGCCTGCGCGCCACCGGCTACCGGCACACCTGGGCGCCGCTCACCGTCGCCAACGGGACCCCGGACAGCGCCCGCGTCCTGCTCGTGGACACCAGCCGCCACCTCACCGCGATGACCGCCGACTCGCCGACCACCGTCCGGGTCCAGACCGGCGCCACCATGGAGGACCTGCTCGCCCACCTGGCCGACCGGGGCCTCGGCCTGACCGCGTGCCCGGCACCCGGCGAACTGACCGTCGGCGGGGTGCTCGCCATCGGTGGCCACGGCACCGCCGTACCCGCCGCCCACGAACTCCGGCCGGAGGGGCACGGCTACGGCTCGGTCAGCAACCAGGTCGTCCGGCTCACCGCCGTCGTCCTCGACCCGGCCACCGGCCGCTACACGCTGCGCACCTTCGAGCGCGCCGAGGCCGACAGCGCCGCCTTCCTCGTGCACCTGGGCCGCGCCTTCCTCACCGAAGTCGTGCTGCGGGCCGGCGCGGACCGGCCGCTGCGCTGCGTCAGCCGTCTCGACATCCCGGCCGCCGAACTGTTCGCCCGCCCCGGCACCGGAGGCGGCGGCGGTGGGCTCCTGGGTGGCCTGCTCGGCGGTGGCGGCCCGCGCACCCTCGCCGACTTCGTCGAGCGCGACGGCCGGGTCGAGGCGATCTGGTTCGCCTACACCGAGTACCCCTGGCTGAAGACCTGGAGCGTCGCCCCGGCCAAACCGCTGGGCTCCCTGCCCGTCGACCAGCCCTACAACTACCCCTTCTCGGACAGCATTCCGGAACCGGTCGCCCGGCTCGCCGGCCAGATCGTCGCCGGCGCCTGGGGATCGGCCCCGCTGTTCGGCCAACTCCAGTACCTGATCGCCAAGGTGGCGCTCACCGGCGACCTCACGGACGTCCTCCTCTCCGGCGGGCTGCTCCGCGACCTGCTCAGCGGCGACCTGATCACCCACCTGCTCGCCGGCGGCCTGCGCTCCGACCTCTGGGGCCCGTCGCGCAGCCTGCTGCAGTACGTCCGGCCCACCACCCTGCGGGTCACCGCCAACGGCTACGCGGTCCTCGCCAAGCGTGCCGACCTCCAGTGGGTGGTCAGCGAATTCGCCGCCTACTACCGGAAGTTGCTCGCCGACTACCAGGCCCGAGGGGAGTTCCCGGTGAACGGCGCGGTGGAGATCCGGGTCACCGGCGTGGACGACCCGACCTCCTCCGGCGTCCCCGGCGCGCGGCCGCCGCTGCTGTCCGCGCTGCGTCCTCGGGCGGACCGTCCGGAGTGGGACACCGCGGTCTGGCTCGACGTCCTGGCCTTCCCCGGTACCCCGGGGCTGGAACGCTTCGCCCGCGACCTGGAGCAGTGGCTGCTGCGCACCTTCGACGGCACCCGGGCGGGCCTGCGGGTCGAGTGGTCCAAGGGTTGGGCGTACACCGCCGACGCGGCCTGGTCCGACCCGGACCTGATCGGTCGGGTCATCCCCGCGAGCCTGCGCGACGGCGGCGGGCCGGGCTGGGATGAGGCGGTCGCCGTCCTGGACCGGCACGACCCGCACCGGGTGTTCGGGAACCCCTTCCTGGACAGGTTGTTGAAGTAGCGGAGCGCATTCGACGGATCGTCAGATGTGCTCCATGACGATCACCGCGAGGGTGTCCGGCGCCAGCGCGCGGAAGACGTGCGGGGCGTCGCCCGGGTAGCTCACGTAGTCGCCCGGGCCCAGCTCGACCGGGGCCTCCGCCGGCCCGGCCAGCGCCCGGCCCGAGCCGACCAGCACGTGCTCGACGGTGCCGGGCATGTGCGGGTCGGAGGCCCGGGTCTCGCCCGGCTGCGCCTCGATCCGGTAGATGTCGCGCCGGGCGTTCGGCGGGCAGGAGGACAACACGGTCGCCGCGTAGTCGGCGCGCTCGGAGTGGGTCACCGGGCCCTCGCCGGCCCGGATCACCTTGACCGCCGGGCGCGGGGGGTCGACCAGGCGGCTGAACGGCACGTTCAGTGCGACGGCGAGGGCCCAGAGCGTCTCCACGCTCGGGTTGCCCGCGCCCGACTCCAGCTGGGAGAGCGTCGACTTGGCGATGCCCGCGCGCCGGGCCAGCTCCGCCATCGACAGCCCGCCGCGTTCGCGCTCGCGCCGGATGGAGACGGAGATCAGGCCGATCAGGTCCGCGCCGGAACCCGCGCTCGGGGTGGTCCGGTCACTCATGCTTGCCACTCACGCTCTCCTGGCTCCTTCTCCGGCTCCCGTGCGGCTGGTGCCGTTCATGCTGCCACTCGTGAGGGCGGCTGTCCGCATCCGCCCGCCGTTCGCCCTGCCGGTCCAATCGTTCGCCTTGACGAACGGCGGGCGATGGGTTCAGGCTGGTGGACATGCGTTCGATACTCCGAACACTGGAGCGTGCCACCCTTCGGGACATCGCTCTCGTCTGCCTCGCCGACGCGCTCGTCGGCGCCTCCTTCGGCGCGATCAGCGCCTCCGGCGGCCTGCCCCTGTGGGTGCCGGTCGCGCTCTCCGTCCTCGTCTTCGCGGGCGGCTCCCAGTTCGCGGCGGTCGGCGTGGTGCTGTCCGGCGGCGGTGCGCTCGCCGCCGTCGCCACCGGACTGGTGCTCAACGCCCGGCTGCTGCCCTTCGGCTTCGCCGTGGCCGACGTGCTCGACGGCCCGTGGTGGCGGCGGGTGTTCGGCGCGCAGCTGATCACCGACGAGACCGCCGCGTTCGTCCTGCGGCAGGACGACGGGCGACGGCGACGGGCCGCTTTCTGGCTCTGCGGACTGGCGTTGTTCGTGGTGTGGAACGTCTCGGTGGTCCTCGGGGCCCTGGCCGGCGGGCTGATCGGGGACACGGACGCGCTGGGCCTCGACGCGGCCTTCCCCGCCGTGCTGCTCGCGCTCGTGCTGCCCTCGCTCGCGGACCGCCGCGTCCGTACCGCCGCCGTGGCAGGCGCCGTCGTCGCGGTCGCGGCCACGCCGTTCGTCCCGGCGGGGCTGCCCGTCCTGCTCGCCCTCGTCGGGCTGTTGTTCGCCGGGCGGCCCGGAACGCGCGAGGGTCGCGAGGGCCGTGACGGTCGCGAGGGCCGTGACGGTCGTGAGGTGCGGGAGGGTCGTGAGGTGCGGGAGCCGCAGAACTCGCAGAACTCGCAGAACTCGCGGAACTCGCGGGAGTCGCGGGAGTCGCGGAAGGGGGCGTCGGTCGAGGAGCCGGGCGTCCCGGTGATCGAGCGGGAGGAAGCCCGATGATGCCGTTGTACGCCGTGCTGCTGCTGGCCGTCGGGACGTACGCCTTCCGCCTCGCCGGGCCGCTCCTCGGCCACCGGCTCGCCCTCTCGGAGCGCGTGCGGCACCTGCTCGCCGTCGCCGCGGCCGTCCTGCTGGTCGCCCTGGTCGCCACCGGCGCCCTCACTCAGGGCCAGGGCTTCGCCGGTTGGGCCCGCCCGGCGGGCGTCCTGGTCGCCGGTGTGCTCGCGCTGCGGCGGGCGCCGTTTCCGGCGGTGGTGGTCGCGGGCGCGGCGGCGACGGCGCTGCTGCGGCTGTGCGGGGTGGGGTGAAGGGCGGTCCGTCAGCCGCCCAGCGCCTTGAAGAAGATCGTCGTCGGGTGCGCGCGCCCCGAGGGGTCGGTCGCGTAGTCCGGCACCGAACCGACCCGCGTCCACCCGGCCGCCTCGTACAGCCGCTCGGCCGGGCTGTCCGTCTCGGTGTCCAGCACCAGCAGCCGAAGCCCCAGCTCGGCCGCCCGCTCCTCCAGCACCGCCAGCAGCCGCCCGGCCAGCCGCTGCCCCCGGTCCGCCGGGTGCACCATCAGCTTGGCGACCTCGCCCCGGTGCCGCCCGTTCGCGGGCACCGCCGGGCGCAGCTGGATCGTCCCGGCGAGCCGCCCGTCGGCCTCCGCCCGGACCGTCCACAGCAGCAGCCGCTCCGCCGCGACCTCCGGGGCGAGCGCCCGCCACCACGCGACGGCCTCGGCCCGCCCCAGCGGTGCGAGGAAGCCGAGCGACCCGCCACCGTGGACGGTGTCGACCAGCAGCCCGGCCAGTTCCTCCGCCGCGCCGTCCAACTCCTCCGCCGTCACCTGACCGACCGCGTACGCCTCGCCCGCCATGTCGTCTTCCTCACTCGCTCGCGCCCGCCCACCGTCCGGGCGGTTGCGCCATACTCGCCGGTACCGCGCCGAGACCGGGATCCCGTCGATATCCCGCCGACACTACAAGGAGCTTCGATGACGAAGCCGACCCGGATCGACCCGTCCGACCTGCTCGCCGTCGGCGACCTGCTCTCCGACGAGGAGCGGCTGATCCGTGACACCGTCCGGAGGTTCACCGAGGAGCGGATCCGCCCGCACATCGGCGACTGGTTCGAGCGCGGCGTCTTCCCGGCCCGCGAACTCGCCCCCGAACTCGGCGCCCTCGGCGTGCTCGGCATGCACCTCGACGGCTACGGCTGCGCGGGCGCCGGCGCGGTGGCGTACGGGGTCGCCTGCATGGAGCTGGAGGCGGCCGACTCCGGGCTGCGCAGCTTCGTCTCGGTGCAGGGCTCGCTCGCGATGCGCTCGATCCACGCCTTCGGTTCCGAGGAGCAGAAGCAGCGTTGGCTGCCCGGCATGGCCGCGGGTGAGCTGATCGGCTGCTTCGCCCTCACCGAGCCGGACTTCGGCTCCGACCCGGCGAACATGCGGACCCGCGCGGTGCGCAAGGGCGGCGACTGGGTGCTCTCCGGCAGCAAGATGTGGATCACCAACGGCAGCATCGCCGACGTCGCCGTCGTCTGGGCGCAGACCGAGGAGGGCGTGCGTGGCTTCCTGGTCGAGCGCGGAGCGCGCGGCCTGACCGCCACCGACGTGCACGGCAAGCTCTCCCTGCGCGCCTCCGTCACGAGCGAACTCGCCTTCGACGAGGTGGTCCTGCCCGCCGACGCCGTCCTGCCGGGCGTCACAGGCCTGCGCGGACCGCTCTCCTCCCTCAACGAGGCCCGCTACGGCATCCTCTGGGGCACCGTCGGCGCCGCCCGCGACTGTTACACCGCCGCCCTCGACTACGCGAAGAGCCGGATCCAGTTCGGCCGCCCGATCGCCGGATTCCAGCTCACCCAGCACAAGCTCGTCGAGATGATGCTGGAGGTGGAGAAGGCCTACCTGGTCGCCCTGCGGATCGGCCGGCTCAAGGAGGAGGGCGCGGCCCGCCCGCCGCACGTCAGCTTCGGCAAGCTCAACAACGTCCGCACGGCGCTGGAGATCGCCCGCAGCGCCCGGACCGTCCTCGGGGCCAACGGCATCACCACCGAGTACCCGGTGCTGCGGCACGCCAACAACCTGGAGTCGGTGCTCACCTACGAGGGCACCAGCGAGATCCACACCCTGATCCTGGGCGAGGCCATCACCGGCGAGTCCGCCTACCACTGACGGGCCGTCCACCTCGGGAATTCCGGTGGCCGGGGCCGTCGCGGCCCGGCTACCGTGCCCACCGTGAACAGCAAGCCCACCACGCCCGGCACCGCCCCGACCACCACCCTCTGGCGCCCCACCGGCCCCGAGGAACTGGCCCTGGTCGAGGCGTCCGGCCGGCGCGCCTGGCCGCCCCGGCTGCCCGAGCAGCCGATCTTCTACCCCGTCCTCAACGAGGACTACGCGATCCGCATCGCCCGCGACTGGAACGTCCCCGCCTCCGGCGTCGGCTACGTCACCCGCTTCGAGGTCGACACCGCCTTCCTCGCCCGCTATCCGGTGCAGCGGGCGGGCGGCCGTACGATCCTCGAACTCTGGGTCCCGGCCGAGGAGTTGCCGGAGTTCAACCGGAACATCGTCGGCCGCATCGAGGTCGTCCACGAGTTCCGCCCCCAGCCGTGACGCGCCCCGCCGCGCCGCGCCCGGGTGAGGTGCGCCCCGCCGCGCCGCGCCCGGCTGAGGCGTGCCAGGGCGGGGCGCCCGCAAGCGTGCCCCACTCGGCAGCGACGGCGCGCGAGGTGCGCTCGGACCACGTGCTGCTCAGCTCCGCCCAGCGGACCAGCACCACCGCGCTGCTCACCCAGGCCGCCGCCCGGCGCGGCCTCGACACCGCCGTCCTGGACGGCCCGGCCACGGTCGAGCGCCTCGCGGGGCGGCCCGTCCACTGGTACGGCGGCCCGCTCTCCGCGGCCCGGATCGCCGGACCGCTCGGCCTCGCCCTGCTCGAACCCGACGACGACTGGCTCACCCGCCTGCCCGAGGAGTTCACCCGGCGCCGGATCGAGCTCACCACCCTCGCCGAGGCGTGGACGCTGCGCCGCCCGGCGTTCGTCAAGCCACCCGCCGACAAGTCGCTCCCGCCCGCGGTCTACCCGGACGGCACCCGCCTGCCGCGCACCGGCGACCGGATCGGCCCCGACATGCCCGTCCTGGTCAGCGAGCCGGTGACCTTCGCCGCCGAGTACCGGCTGTTCGTCCGCGACGGCGAGGTGCTCACCGGTAGCCGCTACGCCCGCTTCGGCCGGCTCGACCCGGCGCCGCTGACCGCCGAGGCCGGCGCCTTCGCCCGGCGCCTGCTCGCGGCAGTCGGCGACACCCTGCCCAGCGCCGTCGCCCTGGACGTCGGCCCGATCGCGGACCCCTACGACCCGGTCGAGCACTGGGCCGTCGTCGAGGCGAACCTGCCGTGGTTCGCGCACTGCTACGCCGCCGACCCGGACCGCGTCCTGGACGTCGTGCTGCGCGCCGCCGGACCGGTCTCCCAACTCGCCCGGGCCGACCGCCGATTCGTCCGTACGGCCGCCTGACACCCGGCGGACACCCCGCGTTCGGCGGGCGGATGCCGGACGGTACGGCGGGCGGTGGAGCATGGCGCGGTCGGCGGCGCCCTCGGCGGGCGCGGCCGGGTGTGCACGACCGAAAGGAACCCCCGCCATGTCCGCTGCCCAGTGGCCCCGCCCCCGGGTGCTCGTCGTCGGGATCGACGGCGTCCGCCACGACTACCTGGAGCACGTGCCGATGCCGCGCCTCCAGGAGCTCGCCGAGGCCGGGTTCCTGGTGCCGGTGACCGTGGCGGACACCACGCCCACCATGTCCGGGCCGTGCTGGGCCACCATCGTCACCGGCGTCGAGCCCGCCAAGCACGGTGTCTGGGGCAACCACCTCGGCGGCAACCGGCTCGACGTGTTCCCCGACTTCGCCACCCGGCTCGCCCGCGGCGACCGCCGCCGCACCTTCGTCGCGGCCGGCTGGGACCCGCTGATGATCAACGAGTCCGGCGGCCCGCTGTTCCGCGCCCCCGGCCGGCTCTCGTACATCGCCCCGGCCGAGGACACCCCCGAAGCCTGGGAGGCCGTCGACGAGGAGGTCACCCGCGAGGCCGTCCACGTCCTGGGCACCGCCGACCCGGAGGCCTCCTTCGTCTACCTCGGCGCCGTCGACGAGACCGCCCACTTCCTCGGCTGCGGCGACGAGTACCGGGCGGCCATGCGCACCGCCGACGAACGGCTCGGCCGACTGCTCGACGCCGTCCGCGGCCGCGCCGACCGCGCCGACGAGCAGTGGACCGTCATCGTCGTCACCGACCACGGCCACGTCGACGCCGGCGGCCACGGCGGCCGCACCGTCGAGGAGCGCACGGCCTGGGTCGCCTGCGCCGGGCACGGCATCCCGGCCGGTCCGCCCACCGGGGAGATCCGCCACCCGGACGTCGCCGCCCAGGTGTACGCCTCGCTGCTGCGCCCCATCGACCCGCACTGGACCCTCGACGGCCGGCCCTTCCCGGTCGCCCGTCCGGTGCCGGAGACGGTGTCGGCGCCGATCTGACCGGTGCTCTGATCGGCGGTCCGGTCGGTGCTCTGACCAGCGATCCGACCAGCTATCCGACCGGGGCCGGCACCGTCGCCGACCCCGGGACCGACGACGCCTCAGGGGCGCGCTGATGCATCCGGGTGCAGCAGGCCGGGCTGCGCCGGAGGCCGGCTTGAGTGACGCTCGATCGAGGCCCGGGCGGCACTCGAAGACGGTGTGCCAGCCTGGGCGCCCCACCGTGTAACCCCGAGACCGGGTCGCTGGACATACCTCTGAAGGTGGAGACGGTACCCCGTGGGATGGAGACAAGATCGCGACCTCGTGGTGACGCTCCGGAGGGACGGCAAGGGCCACGATGGATACACCCGGACGGCAGACCTCGCCGACCGGACCGGAACCGGAGACGGAGAGGACAGGCGGGCATGAAGGGCATCGTGAGCAAGGTCGCACTGGGAGTCGCGGGCACCGGCATGGCCGTCGCCGTGGCGGCCGTGGCAATCGGCCCGAGGGTGTCCGAGTGGTACGACGGACGCCACCAGGAGCAGGCCACCTACGACACCGGCAGCCAGGCCAAGGCCGAGCGCCGTTCGATGCCGACCTGGCTGCCCGACAACGCCTCTTCGGTGAAGTACCTGATGTCCACCACCGGCGACGACCGCCTGCTGCGCGCCACCCTCCCGGAAGGCCGGCTGCCCGTCGGCTGCAGCACCGGCCTGCCCGGCAAGTCCGCGCACTCGGTGCCGCTGTCGCTCAAGGCCGGCTGGTTCCCCGAGGGCGTCGCGGCCAAGGCCAGTGGCACCTGCGGGCACTACAACGTGACGCTCACCGGCAACCAGCTCTACGCGTGGCAGGACGGCGCGGCGGTGCAGGCGGCCCTGCGCGCGGAGCGGCCCACCAAGCACTGAGCCGGGTTCCGTGCGCTGAGCCGGGCACCCTGCACTGAGCCGGGCACCAAGCGCTGCGCCGGGTTCCGTGTACCGCGCCGGGTGCCCGCACCGAGCAAGCCGTGAGGCTCCGAGAACGCCGTCGGGCTCCGACCGGCCCGCCGGGCACCGACAGGTGCGGGCGGGCCGTCGTCGTGCGCGGGTGCCGCCGGTGTGGCCGACGGTGGACCAGCGGGAGGACCCCCGCTGTCGGAAACGGCCGGGGCTGCGATAGGACGGAGCGTGGACAAACCCGTCCCGCCCCCGTCCCGTCCCGTTCCCCGTTCCGTGAGGAGCCCCATGCCCGGCCCGACCGTCGGCCCTGCCGGCGACACGTCGACCGCTCCCTCCGCCGCCCCCACCACCGGCCAGTCCCGCCCCGGCCGGGCCACCATCGCCGTCCTGGGCGGTCTCGTGGCGCTCGGCCCGCTCACCACCGACCTCTACCTGCCCGGGCTGCCCGAGATCGCCGACGACCTGGTCGCCGAACCGGCCGCCGTCCAGCTCACCCTCACCTTCTCCATGTTCGGGGTCGCGGCCGGGCAGTTGCTCTTCGGACCGCTCAGCGACCGCTACGGCCGCCGCCCGCCGCTGCTCGCGGGGCTCGTCCTCTACACCCTGGCCAGCGTCGTGTGCGTGATCGCGCCGAGCCTGACGGTGCTGATCATCGCCCGCTTCATCCAGGGCGCGGCCGGATCCGCCGGGCTGGTCATCGGCCGGGCCGTCGCCCGGGACCGCTTCCAGGGCGTCGCGATGCTGCGGTTCCTGGCCTCCATCGCGCTGATATCCGGGCTGGCGCCGATCCTCGCCCCGATCCTCGGCGCGCAACTGATGCGGTTCACCTCGTGGCGCGGCACCTTCGGCGCGCTGACCGCGCTCGGGCTGCTCCTGACCCTGGCCGCCTTCGGGGCGCTGCGCGAGACCCTGCCGACGCAGAACCGGGGCACCGGCGGGGTGGGCGCGGCGCTGCGCACGATGGGGCGGTTGCTGCGCAACCTGCCGTTCCTCGGGCTGGCGCTGACCAGCGCCTTCGCCTTCGGTGCGCTGTTCGGCTACATCAGCGGGTCGTCCACGGTGCTTCAGCACGTGTACCAGGTCTCGCCGCAGACCTACAGCCTGCTGTTCGGGGCGAACTCGCTGGCCATCGTCGTCATGACGCAGTTGAACGGACGGGTGCTCGCGCGCCGCTTCGCCCCGCGGGGGCTGATGCTGGCCGGGCTGGCGACGGCGGTGGTCGCCGGGGTGGCGCTGGTGCTGCTGACGGCGGTCTGGGACTTCGGGCTGGTCGGGTTCTGCCCGCCGTTGTTCGTGATGATGGGCAGCATGGGTGTGGTCCTGCCGAACACGGCCGCGCAGGCGCTCAGCCTGGTCGAGCCGCGGGCGGCCGGGACGGCGTCGGCACTGCTCGGCACCGGCAACTTCCTGTGCGGGGCGGTGGTCGCACCGCTGAGCAGCCTCGGCGGCCGGCCGTCGTCGGTGCTGCTGGCGGTGGTCGTCCTGGCGAGCGGGGTGCTGGCGATGGTGGCGTACGTGACGCTGTGTCGGCCCGGGCGGATGAGAACGGCGGAGGTCGAGGTGGTGGCCGGGAGCTGACGGCCGCCGACCGGCGACGAACAACAAACAGAAAACAGATAACAGCTGACAGATGATGAAATCTGTCAGCTGTTATCTGTCATTCGTTCCCTGTCGGCCGTCAGCCGTCAGCCGTCAGCCGTCGGGCGCAGCTCAGGCGATCGAGAAGTCGTCGCCGAAGACGTTGCCCTGGCCGTACCAGCCGTGCAGGTACACGGTGACGGTGCCGGAGGCGCCGGTGGTGAAGGGGACGGTCAGCTTGGTCCAGCCGGAGGCGTTGGTCCAGGAGCTGGCGGTGGCGTCACCGCTGACGCCGAGGTACGCGTAGTTGCCCTGCACCCAACCACTCAGCGTGTAGCTGGTGTTGGCCTTCAGCGTGACGGTCTGCGAGCACTCGCCGGTCTGGCCGGCGGTCGCCGCCGCCTGGAGCGCGTAGGAGCCGGAGTGGACCGGGGTGGAGACCACGGCGCCGCCGCTCTGGCAGGTCCACGGGGCGAGGCTGCCGGTCTCCAGACCGCCGTTGACCAGACCGGTCGGCGGCGGGGTCGTCCCGGTGATGGTCAGCGCGTACGTGGCGGTGTGGGTGCCGGACGGCCCGGTGGCGGTCACGGTGAGCGGGTAGCTGCCCGCCGTGGTGGCCGAGGTGGTGGCGATGTTGAGGGTGGCGCCGGTGCCGGCGGTGACGCTGCCGGGGGTGACGGTGGCGGTGACGCCGGCCGGGGCGCCGCTGACCGACAGGTTGAGGTTCTGAGCCGAGCCCGCCGTCACTGCCGTGGCGATGGCCGCGGACGTGGACGAACCAGCGGCCAGGGTGCCGGAGTTCGGGTTCACCGCGACCGAGAAGTCGTTGCCGGGCTGGGTGCCCGTGACGTTCAGGGTGAAGACGCCGGTGTGACTGCCGGAGGCCGCGCTGCCGGTGACCGTCAGCTGGTAACTCCCGGGCGCCACCGCCGAGGTGGTGGTGACGTTGAGGGTGGCGCCGGTGCCGGCGGTGACGCTGCCGGGGGTGACGGTGGCGGTGACGCCGGCCGGGGCGCCGCTGACCGACAGGTTGAGGCTCTGCGCCGAGCCCGCCGTCACTGCCGTGGCGATGGCCGCCGACGTGGACGAACCAGCGGTGACCGTCGCGGAGTTGGGGTTGACGGCCACGGAGAAGTCGTTGGTCACCGTCGAGCCGCTGGTGAACGGCGCGAAGATGTGGGTGAAGTCCCAGGTGTTCTGGCTGATGCCGGAGCAGGAGTCGTCCCCCGCCTTGCCCGGGCAGCCGCCGTTGTCGCGCTGGAGCGCCCAGAAGGACAGTGTGTTGATGCCCTTCGACACCGCCCAGTTGTAGACGGTGGTGGCGTTGGCCACGGTGAAGGTCTCGGCCGCGCCGTAGTCGTCGATGCCGGGCATCTCGGTGATCCCGATCGAACCCCACAGCTGGGCTGGGGTCTTGGACGGGTAGAGCTTGGCGAGCTGGTTGTAGAGGCCCTGCGCGGAGGTCTGGGTGTCGGCAGCCATGTCGTGGGTGGCGCCGTCGTAGTAGTCGAAGGTCATCATGTTGACGACGTCGATCCGGGCGTTGTTGCTGACCGCGTTCTTCAGCACGGCGAGACCGCTGGAGGCGAGCCCGGTGGTGGTGGTCGGCAGCGTGTAGGAGAACTGGACGTTCCGCCCGTTGGTGGCGGCCCAGTCCTGCACGATCTTGATCGCCTTGTTGCGACGGTCGATTCCGGCCGTGTTGGTCAGCGAGTTGTCCTCGATGTCGAGGTCGATCCGGCTGACGTCGTAGGTGGTGACGAGGTTCTCGAAGGCTGCTGCGATCTGGTTGACGTCGGTGCAGCTGTCGGCCAGTTCGGTGCCGGTGTTGTCGGCGGTGTAGCCGCCGAAGGAGGGGATCACGTCCCCGCCGTTGGCCCGGATGGTGGCGATGTCGGCGCCGAAGGTCGAGGAGGAGACCGGCTTGGAGGTGTCGCCGTTCCAGTACGGGGTGCAGGAGCCCTTGGTGGCGGCCTGGAGGAACGCCATCGTCAGGTGCTTGGCCCCGGACTGGGCGGCCAGGGCGGCGGGGCTCTGCCCGGTCCAGGACTCGAAGTAGGGGGCGAAGACCCGGCTGGGGAGCGGGGTCGCGGCCTGGGCGGAGCCCGTCCCGGCGGCGACCAGGCCGGCCGAGGCGGCCAGCGTGGCACAGGCTGTCAGGGCCGCCTGGATGGTTCTGCGTAGACGCATGGATTCTCCAACATACGTGGTGGGGCAGGACGTTGGGGATACGCGCATGATCGGGGCGCGACGGCCGTGTGGGGTCGGCTGCGCGGGCCCGGACGTGCGGACGTGTGGGTGTGCTGACGTGCGGGACTGCTGGGTGTCCGGATGTGCGGGCGCGCGGAAGCCCACCGACTCGCGCGGAGGCGGGTGGCGGGTACGCGTGTGCGCACGCCGTACGGAGCGGGGGTGGTGCGGGACAGGGCAGGGCAGGGCAGTGCCTCAGCCGCCGGTGGTCACACCCCCACAGTGCATCCCGGTCGGATCGACATGCTTATGGTTGGACTAGACCACTGGTCTGTCAAGAGACCTAACAGTTCGTCGACACACCGCCCTCGTGGCCGAAGGGCCGTCCGATCGGCCGGGTGTGCGCGGTGCGGCCGGGGCTGTGGAGGTGGGCGGTGCGGCGGAGGTGGCCGGTGGGGCGGGGTGGCCGCGCTGCCGAAGGGCGGATGCACCGAAGGATGGATCCGCCGAAGAGCGAAGGCGCCGAAGAGCGAAGGTGCCGTGGCCGCGCGCCCGTCGGCGGGAGCGCGGCCACGGCGGCCCGGTGCTCAGGACACCGGGCGGTTCGGGTGGACGCTCCGGGTCACGCCGGCGGCGGGCAGAGGGTGGTCCGCAGCGCGTCGTTGATCTTCGCGGCGGTGTCCGGTCCGAAGCCCTGCGGGTGGTCGGGCGAGGTGAAGCGCTGGTTGGCCAGCTCGACCAGCTTCGACTTGTCCTTGGGGAACTGGAACAGCGCCTGGCACTGGTTGCGGGCCCGGTCCACGGCCTGGTCCGGCTTGCCGCCGACGATTGCAGGGTCGATCGCGTCCAGCGCGGCGACCAGCTTGCCGGTCAGGTCGGTGCCCGGCTTTCCGGGCAGGCCGGCGTCGCTGGGGGGCGTGGGCTTGGCCGGGGCGGGGGCTCCGGAGGAACCGGAGTCCGGGGCGGGGGCTCCGGAGGAACCGGAGTCCGGGGCGGGGGCCGAGGGGCTGTCGGGCGCGGGCGCCGAGGGGGCCGCGGGCACCGAGGGGGAGGCGGCCGGGTCGGGCGCGGAGGCCGAGGGCGACTCGGGCGCCGACGGCGTCGAGGCGGTGCCGGGGGCGGGAGCCGAGGCGGCGGCCGGGGTGGTGGGGGAGCCGGCCGCGGCGGTGGCCGGGTGGGGGCCCGGTCCGGAGCTGGAGCAGGCAGCGAGGCTCACCGCGGCGAATGCCGTGAGGGTGGCGGCGAGGAGACGAGTGCGCATGGCGTCACACTGTCATGTCCGCGGCGTCGAAGGGAAGATCCTCCCGCGAGCGCGGACGGCCCGGGAGGGGGACCTCCCGGGCCGCCGACTCGCCGCGTTCGCAAGACACGGGCGAGGCGCCAGCAAGGCACGGCCAGGGCGCGGGCGAGGCGCCAGCAAGGAACGGCCGGGGCGCGACCGGGCACGGCCAAGGGGCCGGCCGAGGCGTGGTCAGCCGAGGCCGTTGGCCTTCAGCCAGTCCTTGGCCACCGCCGACGGGTCGTCCTTGTCGATCGCGACGCGCTTCATCAGCGCCGTCAGCCCCGCCGTGTCGAGCTTGGCCGACACCGCGTTGAGGGCCGCCGTCGCGGTGGGGTTCACGCTCGCCTTGTTGACCAGCGGGGTGACGTTCTGCGCGCCGAAGAGGTTCTTCGGGTCGGTCAGCGGGACGAGCTTCAGCTGGACGATCTTCGGGTCGGTGGTGAACACGTTGCCGACCTGGATGGTGCCGTCCTTGAGCGCGTTCGCGGTGGCGTCGCCGGTGGGCTTCCACTCCTTGAAGTTCAGCCCGTAGACGTCCTTGAGCTGCTGCTCGCGGCGGGACTTGAACTCCGGCGGACCGCCTATCGTGAACTCGCCCGCCTTGGCGGCCAGGTCGGCGATGCTCTTGAGGCCGTACTTGTCGGCGTTCTCCTGGGTGACGCTGAGCGAGTCCTTGTCCTCGGCGGGGGAGGAGTCGAGGATCCCCAGCGCGGCGGGCAGCGTCTTGGCCAGCGCCGCGTTCACCTCCTCGGTGGTGGCGGCGGTGGACTTGGCGTCCAGGTAGGCGAGCAGCGAGCCGTTGTACTCGGGCAGGACGCTCAGGCTGCCGCCTTGGAGCTGCCCGTAGAGCACCTCGCGGCTGCCGATGTTGAACTTCTCCTCGACCTTGACGCCCTTGGCCTTGAGGGCCTGCGAGTAGATCGAGCCGAGCAGCACGTTCTCCGGGAAGTTCGCCGAGCCGACGACCACCGTCGAGCCGGCGCCGGCGCCCGAGGCGGCGGGGGAGCCCGCCGCGGAGCCGCCGCCGAGCGGGTCGCCGCCGCCGGAGGAGCCGCAGGCGGTGGCGCCGAGGGCGAGTGCGGCGAGCGTGCCGAGGACGACGGCGCGCCTGCTTCCGTGGTTTGTCGACATGGTGACAGATGTCCTTCCGGAGAGGATGGGGAACGAGGTTCAGCGGGCCCGGCGCTGGGCGCGCATCCCGGGCGGGAGCGCGTACCGGGCGAGCAGGGCGAAGAACAGCTGGGCGCCGACCGCGAGCAGCACCACCAGCAGTGCGCCGCCGACGGTGACGGCGTACTTGCGGGTGGCCAGTCCGTCGATGACGTAGCGGCCGAGGCCGCCCAGCCCGACGTACGCGGCCACGGTGGCGGTCGCGATCACCTGGACGGTCGCGGTGCGAAAGCCCGCGAGCAGGGTCGGCGCCCCGGATGGCAGGCAGACCTGCCACAGCACCTGCGGGTGGGTCAGCCCGATGCCGCGCGCCGCGTCCCGGACGTCCGGGTCGGTGCCGCGCACCCCCTCGACGGCGGCCACCAGCAGCGGTGGCGCGGCGAGCGCGACCAGCGGGATCAGCACGGCCGTGTCCCCGACCCCGCCGAGCAGCACCGCCAGCGTCACCAGGCCGAGCGTCGGCAGGGCGCGGGTGGCACCGGCGAAGGCCGTCACGAGCGTGACGCCGCGCCCGGTGTAACCGATCAGCAGCCCGAGCGGCACGGCGAGCAGCGCTGCGAACAGCAGGGCCTCGCCGGAGAGCACCAGGTGCTCGGTGATCCGGTGCACGATCGAGTCCGGGCCGCTGCGGTGGTCGGGGGCGGAGAAGAAGTCGCCCAGCCAGTTCAGCCAGTTCACGAACCGGCTCCCTTCTCCCGGACGGCCCAGGGCGCGAGCAGCCGGCGGGCGCCCACCAGCAGCAGGTCGACGGCCAGCGCGAGGGCGGCGATCAGCGCGATGCCGGCCACGATCGGGGTCGGG
Organism: Kitasatospora sp. NPDC088264; assembly: GCF_040685715.1. Lineage (NCBI taxonomy): Bacteria > Bacillati > Actinomycetota > Actinomycetes > Kitasatosporales > Streptomycetaceae > Kitasatospora > Kitasatospora sp. NPDC088264. Next base: position 256,179 of record NZ_JBFBIR010000001.1, on the reverse strand, counting down.
AACGTGCGCTGGAAGCCGTCGATGAACAGGTAGCCGAGCCCGCCGCGCCCGATCAGCGCGCCGACGCTGGCCAGCGAGATGCTGGACACCGCCGCGACCCGCAGCCCGGCGATCAGGTACGGCACGGCGGCGGGCAGCTCGACGGAGGTCAGCCGGTGCCACGGCCCGTACCCCATCGCGGTGGCGGCCTGCCGGACCGGGTCCGGGACGGCGCGCAGGCCGTCCACGGTGGTCGGCAGCAGCACGGCGAGCGCGTAGAAGGTGAGCGGGATCATCACGGTGGCCTGGGTGGCGAGGCCGGTGTAGGGGATGAGCACCACGAACACGGCCAGCGAGGGCAGCGCGTAGACGATGTTGAAGACGGCGGACAGCGGTTGGTACAGCCGGGGGAAGCGGGTGCAGGCCAGGCCCAGCGGGACGGCCAGCAGCAGGCCGATGAGCACCGGAAGCAGGGAGATCACGGCGTGGTCGGCGAGTAGGTCGCCGAGGTAGCCGAGGTGGTCGCCGATCCAGTACCAGCGGACGATCGGTTCACCGTCCACCGGCCGCCCCGTCCGTGAGGTCACCGGCCGCCGCGCCGGCTGCCGCACCGCCCGCCGCGTCCACAGGGCCACCGGCTCCCGCACCGCCCGCCGTGCCCGCTGCGTCGGCCGCCGCGGCGGCCACAGGGGTGGACAGTGCGGCGAGGACGGCCTCGCGGCTCGCGGTGCCGGTGGCCCGGCCGTCGGCGTCCAGGGCCACGGCGGCCCCGGCGGGGGAGAGGACGGCGGCGTCCAGCGCGGTGCGCAGGGTGTCGGCGTCCGGCCGGTAGCCGGAGACCGGGTGCAGCTCGGCGGTGGCGGCGTCGCGGTCGATCCAGCCGATCGGGCGGCGCTCGTCGTCCAGCGCCAGTTCCCAGCCGCCGTAGCGCAGCCCGTCGGCCACCGGGCGGACGGCGACGGTGGTCGCGGGGCGCAGGGCGAGGCCGCGCAGGCCCCGGTCGCGGCCGAGGAAGGCGGCCACGCCGTCGTCCGCGGGGGTGGTGAGCAGGGTGTGCGGGTCGGCGAGCTGGGCGATCCGGCCGTGTTCGCGCAGGACCACCACCTGGTCGCCGAGCCGGACGGCCTCCTCGATGTCGTGGGTGACGAACAGCACCGTCTTGTGTAGCTCGGACTGGAGCCGCAGCAGTTCCTCCTGGAGCCCGGCGCGCACCACCGGGTCGACGGCGCTGAACGGCTCGTCCATCAGCAGCACCGGCGGGTCGGCCGCGAGGGCGCGGGCCACGCCCACCCGCTGCTGCTGGCCGCCGGACAGCTGGAACGGGTACCGCTTGCCGGTCTCGGGAGCGAGCCCGACCAGTTCGAGCAGTTCGGCGGCCCGGGCGCGGGCCTTCTTGCGGTCCCAGCCGAGCAGGTAGGGCACGGTGGCGACGTTGTCGATCACCTTGCGGTGCGGGAACAGGCCGGCCTGCTGGATCACGTAGCCGATGCCACGGCGCAGCTTGGCGGGCTCCAGTTCGGCGACGTCCGTGTCGTCCAGCAGCACCCGGCCCGAGGTCGGCTCGACCATCCGGTTGACCATGCGCAGCAGGGTGGTCTTGCCACACCCGGACGGTCCGACCAGGACGGTTATCCGACCGGTCGGGACGTCCAGGTCCAGGCCCTCGACGGCGATGGTGCCGTCGGGGTGGCGCTTGCCGGCGCCCTCGAATCTGATCACGGGGAGTTTCCTCGTCAGGGCGCCCCGGGGAGGCGGCGCCTGTTTCGGTCGTACGGTTGATGGCGGTTCGTCGACAAGCGGCGACGGCGTGGGCCGTACCGGCCGCTGCCGTGACGGCGTCTGTCGGATCGACCGCCCGGGCGTTCTTCCGCCCGCGTGGCTGCCCAGCTTCGGACCGGCGGAAACTCTGATCAGACTATGACCTGCATCATCTCCTGTCTCTCACTTACCACCCGGCACGGGGCCCGGACCCCGCCTCCGGACGGCCGGGGCCGACCGGACGCCCGACGTTCCGGCAGGTCAGAGGGGCGGGACACGGACACCCTGACGGCGGGTCGAGGGCTCGGGCCCCGGACGATCAGCCCGTCAGCCGCCGAGCGCCCCGGCCCTCCAGACTCTCAGCCGCCCCGGCGCGTCGGCAGCCCGGAGGCCGCCCAGCCGACGAAGCCGCCGTCCAGATCGGTCGCCCGGTGCAGCCCCAGCTCGCGCAGCGAGGCCGCCGCCAGGCTGGAGGCGTACCCCTCCGAGCAGACCACGATCACCTCGACGTCGTAATCCGACGCCTCGGGGATCCGGTGACTGCCCGTCGGGTCCAGCCGCCACTCCAGGACGTTGCGCTCGATGATCAGCGAGCCGGGGATCTCCCCCTCCGCCGCCCGCTGCGCCGCCGGACGGATGTCCACCAGCAGCGCGCCGTCCAGCTGCGACTGGTACGCCTCTCGGGCGCGCGGACGGTGGACGCCCTCGCGGGCCCGCTCCACCAGGTCGTCGATCGTGGTCACCATTGCTCCGGTCCTTCCTCCGAGGTACGGACGAGCCCGCCGGCCCGCAGGTCGTAGTGCGCCATCGAGCCCAGCGGGGGCGAGTAGGCGTGCAAAGTCACGGCCGGGCCGGACGCGGTGTTGCGCACGTCGTGCACGTACTCGGGGCCGAAGGCGCGGGCGGTGCCGGCCGGGACCCGGCGGATCAGCAGGCCCTGCTCCGGCCCGCCGAGGGACAGCTCCTCCAGCTCGCCGAGGGCGACGGTGAACGCGCCGCGCGAGCCGCCGTGGTCGTGGAAGCCGGTGGACTGGCCGGGCAGCCAGCTGATCAGCCACACCTCGTGGTCGTCGTCGGCCACCAGCCGCCGGTACCAGCGCTCCTCGGTGGAGAGCCGGACGAGGTGGATCCACTGGTCGGGCTGTTCGGCCAGTTCGCGGACGACGGTGCGCAGGGCGCTCGGGGTGAGCGGCGCGCGGGTCTCCGCGGTGGCGGTGGCGGTGGCGGTGGCGGTGGCGGTGGCCGTGGCCTTGGCTGTTCTGGCCGGTGCCGGTGCCGGGGTCGGGGCTTGGGCGGCAGCGGGTTCGTCGGGGGCGAGGTTCAGGCTCATGGGGGCGTCCTCGGGTGCAGCGGGAACGTCGGCGGGGTGCGCCCTGGTCCGGCGGCGGGCGAGGGCACGGGCCGACGGAGCGGCACGGCACGCGCGGATGCGCCGGGCGGGGCGGGAATCAGAACGCTGGGTGCGGGTGTGCGGCGCGGGCCCTGGCGGACGTCACAGGGCGGGGGCAGCGCGGAGAGCCAAGGTCAACAGGCACAGATGGAACTCGCCTGGCGTCGCAGATCGACGTGCAGGCGGCAGACCAGAGTGGTGCCGGTGTCCATGCGCCGGATCCTTCCCGAGCCAACCGGACGAAGTCAAGCCGGATGGGGCCGGATCGCCCGGCTCCGCCGCCGGTCGGCTCGCCGCCGGCTGCCCGTTACCCCTCGGCCGGCCGCCTTCGGCTGCGCCGCGCTAATCCACCCCCGGCCGACCGGCCGACCGGCCGTCGAGCCGTTCTGGACCGGAACCGCCGAACGGCACTCGCATGCGTAAGGACCCCACTCGCGGGGTAAATGATCGTTTCATCCCATCCAGGACCCTCTGCGTGTCCGCGTCACGAGATCGCCCCAGATGCGTTACCGCCAACGTATTGTCAGGCCACCGAGGCCCGGCCTACGGTCTACAGACCGCTTTCTACGCACGTAGACCCCTGCGGATCCCCGGCGGTCCGCAGACGAGACCCGCCCGCCCCGTCAACCCTCAGACCGCAGGCCCGACCCCATGGCCGGGCGGCGGAGTTGCGGAGGTATCCATGTCGCAGATCGTCCGTGCCGCGCTCGTCCAGACCCGCTGGACCGGCGACCAGGAGAGCATGATCGCCCTTCACGAGCGGTACGCCCGCGAGGCCGCCGCCCAGGGCGCGAAGATCATCGGTTTCCAGGAGGTCTTCAACGCCCCGTACTTCTGTCAGGTCCAGGAAGCCGAGCACTACCGCTGGGCCGAAGCCGTCCCCGACGGCCCCACCGTCTGCCGGATGCAGGACCTCGCCCGTGAACTCGGCCTGGTGATCGTCGTCCCGGTCTACGAGGAGGAACAGGCCGGGGTCTACTACAATACCGCCGCCGTCATCGACGCCGACGGCAGCTACCTCGGCAAGTACCGCAAGCACCACATCCCGCAGGTCAAGGGCTTCTGGGAGAAGTACTACTTCAAGCCCGGCAACCTCGGCTGGCCCGTCTTCGACACCGCCGTCGGCAAGGTCGGCGTCTACATCTGCTACGACCGCCACTTCCCCGAGGGCTGGCGCGCCCTGGGCCTGGCCGGAGCGCAGATCGTCTACAACCCCTCCGCCACCAGCAGAGGCCTCTCCGCCTACCTCTGGCAGCTGGAACAGCCCGCCGCCGCCGTCGCCAACGAGTACTTCGTCGCCGCCATCAACCGCGTCGGCACCGAGGAGTACGGCGACAACGACTTCTACGGGACCTCCTACTTCGTCGACCCGCGCGGCCAGTTCGTCGGCGACGTCGCCTCCGACAAGGAGGAGGAGCTCGTCGTCCGCGACCTCGACCTCGGCCTGATCGAACAGGTCCGCCAGCAGTGGGCGTTCTACCGGGACCGCCGCCCCGACGCCTACGGACCGCTCGCCGAGGCCTGAGGAGCAGCGCGATGACCACCCGCGACCCGCACCAGCGCACCATCGTCCGCGGCGGCCTCGTCATCACCGCCGCCGACGAACTCCACGCCGACGTCCTCATCGAGGGCGAACGCATCGCCGCCCTCGCCACCACCGGCAGCTCCACCGCCGAGGCCTGGAGCGCCGACACCGTCATCGACGCCACCGGCCACTACGTCATCCCGGGCGGCGTCGACGCCCACACCCACATGGAACTGCCCTTCGGCGGCACCTCGGCCTCCGACACCTTCGAGACCGGCACCCGGGCCGCTGCCTGGGGCGGCACCACCACCATCGTCGACTTCGCCGTGCAGTCCGTCGGCGGCTCGCTGCGCGAGGGCCTGGACACCTGGCACGCCAAGGCCGACGGCAACTGCGCCGTCGACTACGCCTTCCACACCATCGTCTCCGACGTCAACGAGGGCGTCCTCAAGGAGATGGACGCCCTCGTCGACTCCGGCGAGTCCACCTCCTTCAAGCTCTTCATGGCCTACCCCGGCGTCTTCTACAGCGACGACGGCCGCATCCTGCGCGCCATGCAGCGCGGCGCGGTCAACGGCGGGCTGATCATGATGCACGCCGAGAACGGCATCGCCATCGACGTCCTGGTCGAACAGGCCCTCGCCGCCGGGCACACCGCACCCCGCTACCACGGCGAGGTCCGCCGCGAACTCCTGGAGGCCGAGGCCACCCACCGGGCCATCAAGCTCGCCCAGGTCGCCGGCAGCCCGCTCTACGTCGTCCACGTCTCCGCGGCCGCCGCCCTCGCCGAGCTCGTCCAGGCCCGCGACGCCGGGCTCAACGTCTTCGGCGAGACCTGCCCGCAGTACCTGTTCCTCTCCACCGACAACCTCGCCGAGACCGGTGCCGACGGCTTCGAGGGCGCCAAGTACGTGTGCAGCACGCCGCTTCGGCCGCGCGAGCACCAGGAGACGCTCTGGCGCGGACTGCGCGCCAACGACCTCCAGGTGGTCTCCACCGACCACTGCCCGTTCTGCTTCACCGGGCAGAAGGAACTCGGCCGCGGCGACTTCTCGAAGATCCCCAACGGCCTGCCCGGCGTGGAGAACCGGATGGACCTGCTCCACCAGGCCGTCGTGGACGGGCACATCACCCGTCGGCGCTGGATCGAGATCGCCTGCACCACGCCCGCCCGGATGTTCGGGCTGCACCCGCGCAAGGGCACCATCGCGCCCGGCGCCGACGCCGACCTCGTCGTCTACGACCCCACCGCCGTGCAGACCGTCTCCGCCGCCACGCACCACATGAACGTCGACTACTCGGCGTACGAGGGCCGCCAACTCGCCGGCCGCGCCCGCACCGTGCTCTCGCGCGGCACCGTCGTGCTGGACGGCGAAACCTGGCTCGGCCGGGCCGGCCACGGCACGTTCCTGCGCCGCGACACCTGCCAGTACCTGACCTGACCACTCTCCCGCGCCGCCGCCCGGGCCTGTGCGCACGACCGCCCGGGCGGCGGAACCACCCTCCCCGGAGCCACCATGGACATCGGCCTCGTCCTGCAGACAGACCCGCCCGCCCGCCTGCTCATCGACCGGATGATCCGCGCCGAACAGGCCGGGTTCAGCCACGGCTGGACCTTCGACTCCTGCGTCCTGTGGCAGGAGCCGTTCGTCATCTACAGCCGGATCCTCGCCGAGACACGGCGGTTGACCGTCGGACCGATGGTCACCAACCCCTCCACCCGGACCTGGGAGGTCACCGCCTCCCTGTTCGCCACGCTCAACGACATGTACGGCAACCGCACCGTCTGCGGCATCGGCCGCGGCGACTCCGCCATGCGGGTCGCCGGACGCCACCCCGCCACCCTCGCCCGGCTCTCCCAGGCCATGCACGCCATCAAGGAGCTGGCCGAGGGGCGGACGGTCGAGGTGGACGGCACCGAGATGCACCTGCCGTGGGTCGGCCCAGGCGCCCAACTCCCCATCTGGATGGGCGCATACGGGCCGAAGGCGCTCGCACTGACCGGTCGTCAGGCCGACGGATTCATCCTCCAGCTGGCCGACCCGTACCTCACCGAGTACATGGTCAAAGCGGTGCGGTCCGCCGCGGCCGAGGCCGGCCGGGACCCGGACGCCGTCACCATCTGCGTCGCCGCCCCCGCCTACGTGACCGCCGACGACTCGCCCGCCGCGCTCGCCCACGCCCGGGAGCAGTGCCGCTGGTTCGGCGGGATGGTCGGCAACCACGTGGCCGACCTGGTCAGCCACTACGGCGCACACTCCGAGCTCGTCCCGGAGGCCCTCACCGACTACATCAAGGGCCGCCAGGGCTACAACTACAGCCACCACGGCCGGGCCGGGAACCCCGACACCGCCTTCGTGCCGGACGAGATCGTCGACCGCTTCTGCCTCATCGGCCCGCCGCAGGCCCATCTCGCCCGTCTGGAGCACCTCCGCTCCCTCGGCGTCGACCAGTTCGCCGTCTACGCCATGCACGACGCCGTCGAGGCCACCATCGACGCCTACGGGACCGACGTCATCCCGCACCTGTCCCGCCCACCCCAGACGTAACGCCATTCACGCGGAGGGGAGTTGACCATGGCCGACACCGCGACCAGCGGCGGCGGGCAGCGGCATCACTCCGACGGCCGGGTCGAACTCGAACCGGCCGCAGGAGAGTTGCCGTCCAACGGCTTCACCAACGACGACCTGCGGCCGGTCCCGGTGGCACGGCGCACCTGGACCACCTACAACTTCCTGGCGCTCTGGGTCGGCATGGCCCACAACATCCCGTCCTGGACGCTCGCCTCGGGGCTCGTCGCGCTCGGCATGGACTGGAAGCAGGCCGTGCTGACCATCGCGCTCGCCAACCTCGTGGTGCTCGTGCCGATGCTGCTCACCGGGCACGCCGGGACGAAGTACGGCATTCCGTTCCCGGTGTTCGCCCGGGCCGCGTTCGGACTGCGCGGCGCCAACCTGCCCGCGCTCATCCGGGCGGCGGTGGCCTGCGCCTGGTTCGGCATCCAGAGCTGGATCGGCGGCGAGGGGATCTTCCTGCTGGCCGGCAAGCTGCTGGGAGAATCCTGGCGCACGGCAGCGGAGTTCGGCGGCTATCCATGGACGCAGTGGGTGTCGTTCCTGCTGTTCTGGCTGATCGAGATGGCCATCATCGCCCGTGGGATGGAGACCCTCCGGCGGTTCGAGAACTGGGCCGCGCCGTTCGTGATCGTCGGCGCGCTGGCGCTGCTGGCATGGATCACCGTGAAGGCGGGCGGGTTCGGTCCGTTGCTCGACCAGCCGTCCGAACTGGGCTGGGGCGGCGGGTTCTGGAAGGTCTTCTTCCCAGCGCTGATGGGCATGATCGGGTTCTGGTCGACCCTGTCGCTCAACATCCCCGACTTCACCCGCTTCGGCGGCAGCCAGCGCGCCCAGATCCGCGGGCAGGCGCTCGGCCTGCCGACCACGATGACGCTCTTCGCGCTGCTGTCCGTCCTCGTCACCTCCGGCTCGCAGGCCGTCTACGGCGCACCGGTGTGGGATCCGATCGAACTCGCCGCGAAGATGGAGAACCCGGTCGGCATCCTGTTCGCGCTGCTGACCGTCCTGATCGCGACGCTGTCGGTGAACATCGCCGCCAACGTCGTCTCGCCGGCCTACGACCTCGCCAACCTGCTGCCCCGGCTGGTCGACTTCCGTACCGGGGCGCTGATCACCGGCGTCGTCGGGATCGCGATCTTCCCGTGGAGGCTGATCTCCGACCCGCACGTGTACATCTTCACCTGGCTGGGTGTGGTCGGCGGCCTGCTCGGGACGGTGGCCGGGGTCCTGATCGCCGACTACTGGGTGCTGCGTGGCACCCGGCTGCAACTCGCCGAGCTGTACCAGCCGGGCGGGGCCTACTGGTACGCGGGCGGGTGGAACTGGCGGGCGGTGACGGCACTGCTGGTCGGGGGCGTCCTGGCGATCGGTGGCTCGTACGGCGGGCCGTTCCCGGCGGACGGGCTGCTGCCCGTGTTCAAGCCGCTGGCCGACTACGGCTGGGCGGTCGGCTTCGGGTCGGCCTCGGTGCTGTACCTCGTGTTGGGCGCTGTCCCGGGTGCCCGGCGGGTGGGCGGGCGCCACGGGCGGACGGCGGCGGACGGCTGACAAGTGACAGCGGACGGATAGCAGCGAACAGATAACAGCGGACGGATGACAGCGAACAGATAACAGATTTCGAAATCTGTTATCTGTTCGCTGTTACTTGTTCACTGCCGTTTGCCCGCTGTCATTCGCCAGTCGCTGCCCGGTCGACGGCCGCCAGCACCTTCGCCGCACCGTCCTCGGCCGCGAGCCTGGCGGCCGCCGCCCGGGCCTGGTCGCGGTAGCGGGGGTCGTCGAGGGCCTGGCGGATGGCGGCGGCGAGGCGTGCGGCGGTGAGGGCGTGCAGCGGTACCGGCCCGGGGGAGGCGCCGAGGCGGGTGAGCCGGTCGGACCAGAACGGGGCGTCGAGCTGTGCGGGTACCGGTACGGCCGGCGTGCCGCAGCGCAGGGTGGCGGCGGTCGTGCCGGCGCCGGCGTGGTGGATCACGGCGGCCATGCGGGGGAACAGCCAGTCGTGCGGGGCGTCGCCGATGGTCAGGACGTCCTCCGCCTCGCCGGCTCCGAGGTCGCTCCAGCCCGACTGCAGGACGGCCCGGACCCGGGCGGCGCGGACCGCGGCGACCACCGTCGCGGTGAGCCGGCCGGGGTCGGGGACGACCAGACTGCCGAAGCCGACGAAGACCGGAGGCGGTCCGGCGGCGAGGAAGTCGAGCAGTCGGGCCGGGGGGTGCCAGCCCGGATCCCGTACCGGCCACCAGTAACCGGCCACGTCCAGCCCCGGGCGCCAGTCGGCGGGCCGCGGGACCACGGCGGGCGAAAACCCGTGCAGGACGGGGTACTTGCGCCTGGCGTGGGCGGCGCCGAGCGGCGGTAGGCCGAGGCGGCGCCGCAGCCCGCGTACGGCGGGGGCGAAGAGCTGGTCGGTCGCGACCTGGACGGCGTGCCCCGCGAGCAGGTTGCCCGGGCGGCCGAGTGAGCGGGCACCGGTGACAGCGGGCGCGAACTCCCTGGTGGGGGAGAGGGGTTGGAGGTGTAGGCCGATGCTGGGAATGCCCGCAGCCTCGGCGGCGACCTGGCCGAGCGGGCTGGTGGTGCTGGTGGTGAGCAGCAGGTCGGTGCCGAGTGCCGTGGCGTCGGCGATGCCGTCGGCGAGCTCCGGCATGAACTTCCGCCCCAGCTGTAGAAGTTGCAGGACGGCGCGAGGTCCGGTGCCGGCCTGGAGCAGGCGCCGCCCCTCGGCGGAGGCGAGTTCGGCGCGCGGGTCGACCGGCAGCGGGCGGAACTCCAGCCCTGCGGTCCGCACCGAGGCGGCGAAGGTGGCGTGGGTTGCGACGGCCACCTGATGGCCGGCCGCCTGGAGGCGGGCGCCGAGCCCGGTGAACGGGGCCACGTCGCCCCGGGATCCGGCGGTGGCGATCAGGATGCGCATGGCCGCAGTATCCCGGCGCGGGCGCCCCGCCGGAAAGGTGCCGTGCCCGGAGCGGCCCGGTCCGGGGTGGCCGGTTCGGGCCGGTGCTTCCGCGGCGCCGGAACCGGGCGGTGGTGGGCGGCGTCCTTCCTGGCAGAGCGGCGGAACGGGGCCGCCGCGCCGTGGACGGGAGGGACAGATGAGCATCGTCGCGTGGATCGTGCTTGGCCTGCTGGCGGGGGCACTGGCCAAGCTGCTGCTGCCGGGGAAGGACCCGGGCGGCCTGATCGTGACAACCCTGATCGGTATCGCCGGCTCCTTCGTGGGCGGTTGGATCGCCTCGCACTTCCTGCACAGGTCGGTGACGGCGCACTTCTTCGACATGGCGACCTGGGTGTCGGCGATCGGCGGGGCCCTGGTGCTGCTGATCATCTACCGGCTGGTGTTCGGCAGCTCCCGACGCTAGCCCGAGCGCCGGGAACCGGCCCCGCGCCGACGCGGACACGGTGTCGCACAGCCGAGCCGGCCAGGCCCACGGGGCGGCCGGCTCGGCTCAGCGCGTCGGTGCCGACGCCTCCGCGACCCACTCCGGCAGGTCCTCGCGGGCGGCCAGCCAGGCGGTCGGCACCTCGGCGAGGCCGGTGCGAGCGGCTACCGCCCCGGCGGCGATCGCGCAGGTGGTGTCCATGTCGCCCCAGCCCTCCAGGGTGTGCCAGATGACCTCGGGCAGTGAGTCCAGGTGCCCGGCGGCGGACCAGAGGGCGAACGGGACGGTGTCCGGGGCGGAGATCATGAACCCGGAGCCGAGTACGTTGGCGGCCTGCCGGACGCTCGTGTGTCCGGGCAGCCGGGCGGCGATCCGTAGACCGGAGCGCACTTCGCCGTCCGGCAGACGCCCGGCCACCTCTGCCAGCAACTCGGCACGGTCGGGCGGGTTTTGGCCCCGGCTGCGGACAGCGAGTGCCGTGGCGAGGGCGACTGCCACCGCGCCCGCGACCGCCTCCGGGTGGAAGTGCGTGGTGAGTGCCTGGAGTTCGGCCTGCCGGGCGACGGCGTCCAGGTCGTCCGCGAACCAGGCGCCCAGTGGGGCGACCCGCATCGCGGCGCCGTTCCCGTACGAGCCCTGACCCTCGAACTGAAGCGAGGTGATGGCGCGCCAGTCCCCGCCGGCGCCGATCTCACGCAGTACCCGGTGCATCGACGGGCCGTACTTGCGCCCGTACTCGCGGGCGTACTCCTCGGCGAACTCGCCGGCCAGCGCATCCTGTCGGACCTCGCCCCAGGAGGCCAGGTGGCGGACGAGGACCAGCGCCATCGCGGTGTCGTCGGTCCAGTGCCAGGGCGCCGGGCGGAGCCGGCGGGCGGCCAGCGCGGCGGGCGCCTCGTCGAGCGGGGCCGAGAACCAGCGGTCGCCGAAGGCGTCGCCGAGGGCGAGCCCCTGCAGACTGTCCAGGGTCGGACGGGCCGGAGGGGTCGGACGGGCCGGACGCATGTCGTCCTCCAAGTGAGATCAACCGTGCGCGGCAGTCTGCCGGACGGCCGGGCCCGTCGGCGACCGGGTTTCGCTCCGGTGCCGGCGAGCCCGGCCGTCGGTGTCCGGGTTCAGGGGCGCCCGGGGCTTCGGAGGGGCGTCACTTGGTGAGCAGGCCGCCGAGGATGAGCTTCCAGAGGGCCTCGAAACGGTCCTCGATGGTCGGCTCGGACCACGAGGACGCGTACGCCGGGTCGTGGAAGGGGCCGGTGGCGTCGAAGACGGCGCGGGCCGTGGAGAGGATGTGGGCGAGCTTGAACTCCTTGCTCTCCATGCCGTCCTGGACGATCTGGGCGATCTGGGTGACCAGGGTGTCGATGTGCGCCTCGACGATGCCGCTGTTCTCCTCGACCAGCACCATGTAGGTGGCGAACAGCTCCGGGTCGTCCAGCGCCTTCTTCCGCTTGGCCGCGAACAGCGTCACCAGCCAGCGGTGCAGCCGCTCGACGGCCGAGCCGGCCTCGGTCGAGATGAAGGCGAGCTGGTGGTGCGCCTGGTCGAGCCAGCGCTGGGTGACCGCCTCGCGCAGCGCGGCCTTGCTCGGGAAATGGCGGTAGACGCTGCTGTGGCTGACGCCGAGGATCCGGGCGACGTCCACGACGGTGGCCTTGGCCGGGCCGAACCGCCGGAGGACGTCCTCCGCCGCGATCAGGATCTGCTCGGCGGTGAGTGTGGTGTCCGTGGTCACGGGGAGGTCCGTCCTTAGGGTCGTGCGGTCGAGGGTGGTGCTGCCGTCCCCGGCCGTCGGGCCGGTTCCGGTGGGTCAGTGCTCGCTGTCCAGGTGCTCCATCTGGGCGGCAGCGTAGCGGTCGCCCGCTGCGGAGCCGGCGGGGACGGCCGCCTCGATGGCCGCGAGGTCGGCCGCGGTGAGCGTGACGTCCAGCGCGCCCAGCGCCTCGGTGAGGCGGTCGCGGCGGCGGGCGCCGACCAGCGGAACGACGTCCTCCCCGCGCGAGGCGACCCAGGCGATGGCGACCTGGGCGACGCTCGCCTCCTTCGCGGAGGCCACCGCGCGCAGTGCCTCGACGAGCGCGAGGTTGTGGGCCAGGTTGTTGCCCTGGAAGCGCGGACTGTGGCCACGGAAGTCGGTGCCGGCCAGGGCGCGGCCCTGGTCCCAGTGGCCGCTGAGCAGGCCGCGCGAGAGCACGCCGTAGGCGGTGATGCCGATGCCGAGCTCGCGGGCGGTGGGGAGGATGGCGTCCTCGATCGAGCGGGAGATCAGTGAGTACTCGATCTGCAGGTCGCTGATCGGGTGGACGGCGGCGGCGCGGCGCAGGGTGTCGGCGCCGACCTCCGACAGGCCGATGTGACGGACGTAGCCGGCCTTCACCAGGTCCGCGATGGCGCCGACGGTCTCCTCGACCGGGACGTTCGGGTCCAGGCGGGCGGGGCGGTAGACGTCGATGTGGTCGGTGCGCAGTCGGCCCAGCGTGTAGGCGAGGGCGGTCTTGGTGGCGGCGGGGCTCGCGTCGTAGCCGAGCCACTGGCCGTCCGGGCCGCGCTGGGCGCCGAACTTCACGCTGATCTGCACGCTCTCGCGGGCGCGGCCGCGCAGGGCCTCGTGGATCAGCAGCTCGTTGTGGCCCATGCCGTAGAAGTCGCCGGTGTCCAGCAGGGTGACCCCGGCGTCGATCGCGGCGTGGATGGTGGCGATGCTCTCGGCCTCGTCGGCCGGGCCGTACAGGTCGGACATGCCCATGCAGCCGAGGCCGAGGGCGGAGGTGACCGGTCCGGAGGTGCCGAGGGTGCGCTGCGTGGGGCGGGAGGTCGTGGCCACGGGGACTCCAGGGGTGGGTGCGGCGATGGGTGGGGTGACCCGGGGTCCACTATGACACGACAGCGAACAGATTTCAAAATCTGTTCGCTGTCGTCTGTTATCTGTTATCTGAAAGCTGTCACCTGTTATCTGTCACCCGCCGACTCGATCGGCCGCCCGGCTGCGGTTCTCGTACGCGAGTGCCTCGCCGGCCGCGGCCTCGCCGGCCGGGGGCTCTGGCGGCGAGGCCGGACCCCAGTCCTCCCGCCCGCCCAGTGACCGCAGCAGGTAGGCGCGGGCCGGCGGCAGGTTGCGCCACACCGTGCGCTCACCCAGCCCGTACGCCGCCTCGAACCGCCGCAGCAGTCGCACCACTGCCCGGTGGCGGGCGCTCTGCCGGGGCCCCGAGGACAGGGTGCGGGCCGTCGTCGTGCCGAGGTAGCCGAAGTACGTCAGCTCGCCCCCGGGCAGAAGCAGCCGCAGGTAGAGGTCGAGGAGGTGGCGTACCTGGGCCGGCTCGAAGTTGGTGAACGGCAGGCCCGACACGATCACGTCGTACCGCTCGTCCGTCTCGCCGGCTCGGCCCGTCACGTTCGTCTGGTCCTGGGGCAGTTCCTCCACCCGGCAGGCCGACAGCCGCAGGGCGACACCCGGGCGTCGTGCGGCCAGCACCGGGTCCTCGCGCAGCCGGTCGGCGAAGCGCGGGTTCGCCTCGACGACGTGCAGCCGGTCACCCGGGAGCAGTACTTGGGCCAGCCGGCGGGTCACCACGCCCGTCCCGGCGCCGACTTCCAGCACCGAGATCGGCCGATTCGGGCGGCTGGTGGCCGGAACCACCAGGGCGTTCACGAGGTCCTCACCGCTCGGGGCCAGCGCTCCGGTGTCGTGGAAGGTGCGCAGGGCCTCGGCGAGGAACAGCAGGTGGTCCCCGGCGGACCGTGAACTGCGCTGCGGGGTGAGGAAGTCGGGGCGCGGGCGGAGCTGTTCGGTGGTCATGCCTTCGACGCTAGGCAGCCCCGCCGCACCCCGAATCGGCCGACGAGCGACGCGTACCCCCGACGAAAGTCGAGGGTGCGGGTACCCGGGAGAAGGGGGCACCCGCCCGCCGCCCGCCCGTAACATCGAGCCGGACGGACGGACGGACAGGCGACGGACGGACGGAGCGAGCGCGGAGGGAGCCCGATGCGAGAGGACGGGAGCGGCCCGATGCGCGCAGGCCTGTTGGGCTGGTACGGCCCGGGCCGCCGGCTGTGGAGCGAAACCCTGCTGCTGCTCGGCATCCTCGCGCTCACCGCCGAGGAGGGCCTCTCCCAGTGGGTCCACGCCGATGAGCCGTTTCGGCTGCCCCGGACCGTCGTGGCCGTCCTCGCCTCGCTCTCCCTGCTGTTCGCCCGCCGCTACCCGATGGCCTCCGCCGTCCTGCCGGTGCTCACCGGCGGCCTGTTCAACCGCGCCTTTCCCGGGCTGTTCAGCGTCTACTACCTCGCCTCCCTCGGCCGGACCGGCCCGGCGGCGGCCGGCGGCGCCCTCATCGCGATGGTGGGCGCGACCCGAGCCGATTCGCTGGTCGGCTGGGCGGGCACCACCGGATCCCAACTCCTCGTTCAGGCGGCGACCTTGTCCTTCGGCCTGTGGCTGCACGGCCGCAGGGTGCTGATCCGCACCCTGCACGAGCAGGTGGACGCGCTGCGCCGGGAGCGCGAGTTGCGCGCCGAACGGGCCCAGGCCGCCGAACGGGCCCGGATCGCCCGGGAGATGCACGACGTGCTCGCCCACCGCCTCAGCCTGCTGGTGCTGCACGCCGGGGTGCTGCGCGACCAGGCCCTCGCCGGTACCGTCGCCGCCGACCCGGACCGGCTCACCCACCGCCTCGAACTGCTGCGCACCACCGCCGCCCACTCGCTCGACGACCTGCGTGACGTCCTCGGCGCCCTGCGGGCCGACCCGCCGACAGCACCGGCCGCCGAGGAGGTGCCGGCCGCACCGCCCCGGGTGGCGCGCGTCCCGGTGCCCGTCCCGGCGCGCGTCCCGGCGCCCGCGCTGCGCGACCTCACCGAACTCGTCGGTGAGGCCACTTCGGCCGGGCAAGAGGTCGAACTGGCCCTCTCCGGCGACCCGGAGACCGTCCCCACCACCCACCGGCTGGCCGTGCACCGCCTGGTCCAGGAGGCGCTGACCAACGCCCGCAAGTACGCGCACGCCGCGCCCGTCACCGTCCGGGTCCGCTACGGCGCCCCGGCAACCACCGTCGAGGTCCGCAACGGTCCGGGGGAGGCGTCGCCGAACGGGCCGGGCACCGGCGGCGGGTACGGTCTGGTGGGGCTCGCCGAACGGGTCGACGCGCTCGGCGGCTACCTCGACGCGGGACCGGACGGTGGTGGCGGCTTCCGGCTCGCAGCCCGCCTGCCCGCACCGGAGCGCCCGCCGCGGACCGTGCCAGGACCCGTGCCAGGACCGGGACACGGCCTCGGATCCGGGCCTTCTCCGGCCCTTGCCCCCTCCCCGACCCCGCAGCCGAAGGACGCCGCATGATCCGCACGATGGTGGTCGACGACGACGCGCTGGTGCGGCTCGGCCTCGTCGACCTGCTCGCCCAGGACCCGGCCCTCACCGTGGTCGCCGAGGCCACCGACGGACTGCAGGCCGTCGAACTCGCCCGCAGCCAGCGGATCGACGTGGCGCTCATGGACATCCGGATGCCCAGGCTCGACGGCATCGCCGCCACCAGGCGCCTGCGCGAACTGCCCGACGCCCCGCGCGTGATCGCGCTCACCACCTTCGACCTCGACGAGTACGTGTACCAGGCGCTCGCCGCCGGGGCCGACGGCTTCCTGCTCAAGGACACCCCGCCCGCCGAGATCGCCCGGGCCGTCCACGTCGTCGCCGGCGGTCAGGGGATGCTGCACCCTGCGGCCGCGCGGCGACTGATCGACCGCTACCACCGCACCGGTGCGCCCCGGTCGGTCGCCGCCCGCAACCGGGTCGCCGGGCTGACCCCGCGCGAGACCGACGTGCTGCGCGAACTCGCCGACGGGCTCTCCAACGCGGAGATCGCGGGCGTCCTCGGGATGCGCGAGAGCACCGTGAAGGCGCACGTCAGCCGGATCCTGACCGGGTTGGGCGTCGGCAACCGGGTCCAGGCCGCGCTGCTCGCGCGCGATTCCGGGCTGGTCGGGGACGGCGCCTGAGCCGGTACCGGGCGCTGTGGGGCGGTGCGGTGGTGCGATGCCGTCGTGGCTCGTGTGGTCGCTGGTCCTGCCGATGCGCGACGCCCGGTGGTGCGCGCGCGGTGGTGGGTGGGGTGTCATGTCGTCCGGTGTTCACGCGAGTGTTCCCGGGGCGTCGGACCGGGCTCCCCCTGAGCCGGTCGCGTGCTCCCGGTTCGTACCGCGCGCTGAGCCGTTGTCACCCATCCGGCGTGGAAATCCCGCGCCTTGGCGGTTTGCGCTGCCGAACCCGGGCGGCGGGTCCATGGTGGAGATGGGCGCGATCCGGCGACCGCGCCCGCGCGCCGATCCAGGCCCGCGCGCCGCGTGCCCGCCGCTGTTCTCCGACGGGTGTCCGAGGCTGAGGGCCCGGTCCCGGCACGCTGGGAGCAGGGCCACCTCGCAGGAAGCCGAACGGTTCTTCTAGGCTCACATCTCGGCTTCCCTGCGGCGGTCCGGCCCGTTGCGCCCGCCGTCAGGAAGCCGCCGTCCACGGGGCCCCGGGCGGACCGGGGCCACCGGATCGAGCGAGGAGGACGCAATGCCAAGCACGCCGCCCAGCCGTTCCACCGCACTTGGGCCAGACGGTCCGTTCCGAAGGGCCGGGCACCATCCCGGTCGATCGGCGCGGTCCGGCCGGGCCTGGCAGCCGGGTTGGGGTGGCCGGCCGGTCCGGCCGCTGAATACCGGCAGCGGCCGCGGAGGCGAACGTTGAGTCCCCAGATCGTCGGGTTGCCCGCCGCGCCGAGTGCCGCCGCCCCCGACGGTGACTCCGCCCCCGCGCCCGCCCCTGCCTCGGACCGCGCCCCCGTCGACCTCCCGGCCGCTGCTGACGGTGAGGCCCTCACCGCTACCGCGACCGCTCATGCCACGGCCACGGCCACGGCCACCGTCACAGCCTCGGCCACCGCTGCCGCGACCGCCGCACTCCCCGGCCTGCCGCAGGCCCTCAGCACCCGCGCCCGTACGCTGGCCGGGGCCGTCCGGCGCCGGTGCACGGACCTGGCCCGGATCGAGTCGCCCAGCGGAGACGTGCCCCGACTCGACGCTCTCGCCGAGGAGTTGAGCGCCGGGTTCAGCGCCACCGGTGCCACCGCGCGGCGCGAGCCCGGGCCGGCCGGTGACCACCTGGTCCTGGAGTGGGAGGGGCAGGACGAGACCCTGCCGCACCTGTTGATCGTCGGCCACCACGACACCGTCTGGCCGGTCGGCACCCTCGCCGACTGGCCGGTCACCGAGCAGGACGGTCTGCTCAGCGGCCCCGGCGTCGTCGACATGAAGGGCGGACTCGCCATCCTGGAAGGCGCGTTCGCCCTGCTCGCCGACCTCGGGCAGCGGCCGCACCGCGCCGTCCGGCTGGTCGTCGTCTCCGACGAGGAGGTCGGCAGTCCGGACGGACGGCGCCTGGTCGAGCGCCAGTTGCGCGGTGCGGCCGCGGTCCTCGGGCTCGAACCTCCGCACCCCGACGGCCGGTTGAAGACGGCTCGGCGCGGCAGCACCCGGGTCCGGCTCACCGTCACCGGGCGTGAGGCCCACGCGGGCAACGACGCCCACGACGGGGTGTCGGCAGTCGACGAACTCGTCGACCAGCTCGTCGTCGTCCGCGGCCTCGCGGGACAGCCGGGGACGGAGCTCAACGCCGGTCGGATCAGCGGGGGTTCGCGGGCCAACGTGGTCGCGGGCCGGGCCGAGGCCGAGCTCGGCCTGCGGTTCTCCACCGTCGAGGCGCAGCGCCGTACGCTCGACAACCTGGCTCGGCTCACCGCGCTGCGCCCGGGGGCCAGGGTCCGGACCGAGGTGCTGTCCAGCCGTCCGGCGTGGCCCGAGCGCACCGGCAACCCGCTGCTGCGGCACGTTCGTTCACTCGCCGCGGTGCTCGGGCAGCAGCTGGACGGCGGTCCGGCGGGCGGCGCGGGGGACACCAATCTGCCGGGCTCGCGCGGGCTGCCGACGCTGGACGGCTTCGGCGCGGTCGGTGCCGGTGCTCACGCCCGGCACGAGCACATCCGGCTCGACCAGCTGGCACCCCGGATCGCCCTGCTGGCCGCGCTCCTCGCCGTACCGCTGCCGAGGCTGCGCGACCGCACGGAGGGTTGAGCGGGCTGCCGGCGGCCGGGGGCTGTCGGCGAACAGGGAGCAGGGAGCAGGGAACAGAGAACAGAAGACGGATGACAAGTAACAGCTGACAGATAACAGCTAACAGATAATGAAATCTGTTAGCTGTTATCTGTTTGTTGCCCACCCGCTCGCGGCAGCCCGCCCGTCGACGACTGTCCGCCGCCCGAAACCCCGCCCCTCACCCGCGTCCCTTGCCATCCCTCCACCTTGCCGCGCAGAATGGTACCGACCGAACGGTCAGTCGGTTGGCGCCGCGGGCGCCGGCGCGGGACACGAGAGGTGATCGTGGTGACAGCAGAGGTGGCCGAGGCGGTCCCCGCGCAGGCGCTGGAGGACCGGTTCGAGGCGGTCGTCGCCGCCGAGCAGCGGATCGAGCCCAGGGACTGGATGCCCGACGCCTACCGGGCCACGTTGGTCCGCCAGATCGCCCAGCACGCCCACTCCGAGATCATCGGCATGCAGCCCGAGGGCAACTGGCTCACCCGCGCCCCCTCGCTGCGCCGCAAGGCGATCCTGCTCGCCAAGGCCCAGGACGAGGCCGGCCACGGCCTCTACCTCTACGCCGCCGCCGAGACCCTGGGTGTCGACCGCGCCGAGCTGACCGAGAAGCTGATCTCCGGCCGGCAGAAGTACTCCTCGATCTTCAACTACCCGACCCTCACCTTCGCCGACGTCGGCGTGATCGGCTGGCTGGTCGACGGCGCCGCGATCTGCAACCAGGTCCCGCTGTGCCGCTGCAGCTACGGCCCGTACGCCCGCGCGATGGTGCGGATCTGCAAGGAGGAGTCGTTCCACCAGCGGCAGGGCTACGAGCTGCTGCTGACACTGATGCGCGGCACCGAGGCGCAGCGCCGGATGGTCCAGGACGCGGTGGACCGCTGGTGGTGGCCGTCTCTGATGATGTTCGGGCCCCCGGACGCCGACTCGCCGAACACCGCCCGCTCGATGGCCTGGCGAATCAAGCGGCACACCAACGACGAGCTGCGCCAGCGCTTCGTCGACATGACCGTCCCGCAGGCCGAACACCTGGGCGTCACGCTCCCGGATCCCGAGCTGCGCCGGAACGAGGAGCGCGGCGGCTGGGACTTCGGCGAGCCGGACTGGTCCGAGCTGACCAGGGTCATCCACGGCCAGGGCCCGTGCAACGCCCAGCGGGTCGAACGCCGCCGGACGGCGCACGAGGACGGTGCCTGGGTCCGTGAGGCGGCCGTCGCCTACGCGGCCAAGCGCCGCGCCGAACAGTCCGCCGAACCCGGGCAGCCCACCGGATCCGAACCGCCCGTCGAAGCCGGGCAGCCCGGGCGTACGGGCGAGCCCACGGAACAGGAGAACGGAAAGTGACCGAGTCCAAGGCCGGCTGGCCGCTGTACGAGGTGTTCGTGCGCCCCCGACGCGGGCTGAACCACGTCCACGTCGGTTCGCTGCACGCGGCCGACGACCGGATGGCCCTGCTCGCCGCCCGCGACCTCTACACCCGCCGCAACGAGGGCGTCAGCCTCTGGGTGGTCCGCTCGGACGCGATCACCGCCTCCACCCCGGACGAGCGCGACCCGTTCTTCGAGCCCAGCGGGGACAAGGTCTACCGCCACCCGACCTTCTACGACATCCCCGAGGATGTCCCGCACATCTGACGGGGGAACCGCCATGCAGGACCACAGCACGCAGGCCGGCGCTGACGTCGACGCCGACGACCACGTCTACCTCGGCCTCGCCGAAGCCACGCCCGGCCCCGAGGGCGAGGGCCGCTGGGCGTACGGGACGGGCTTCGCCGACCCGCTGCTCGGCGTGGACACCGCCGTGCCCGCCGGAGTGGACGGCGCGGACCTCGCCGCCTACTGCCTGATGCTCGGAGACGACGCCCTGATCCTCTCCCAGCGCCTGATCGAGTGGTGCACCCGGGCGCCCGAACTGGAGGAGGAGGTCGCGCTCGCCAACCTGGGCCTCGACCTGCTCGGCCAGGCCCGGCTGCTGCTCACCCGGGCCGGCCAGGCGGACGGCTCCGGCCGCACCGAGGACGACCTGGCGTACTGGCGGGAGGACCACGAGTTCCGCAACGTCCGGCTGGTCGAGGCCCCGAACGGCGACTTCGCCCACTCGATCGCCCGGCTGCTGCTGTTCGCCACCGCGCGCTGCGCCCTGTACGAGGCGCTGAGCGCGCACCCGGACCCGGTGCTGGCGGCGGTCGCCGCCCGGGGCGTCAAGGAGCTGGCGTACCACCGCGAGTACGCCACCGCCTGGACGCTTCGGCTCGGTGACGGCACGCCGTACTCCTCGGCGCGGATGCAGGCCGGGCTGGACGCGCTCTGGCCGCTGCTGGAGGAACTGTTCACGGCCCACCCGGTGGAGCTGCGGACGGGCGCCGATCCGGCGGTGCTGCGCGAACCGGTGCTGCGCTCGCTCGGCGCCGTTCTCGCCGAGGCCGGGCTGACCGTACCGGACGTGCGGCCGCTGGCCACCGTGCTCGGCCGGGCCGGCCGGGACGGCGTGCACACCGAGGCGCTCGGCCCGCTGCTCGCCGAATTCCAGGTGCTGGCCCGCGCGCACCCGGGGGCGACGTGGTGAGCGCGGCGCTGACGGAGCGCGGGACGGCCTGGGAGGTCGCGGCGGCCGTGCCGGACCCGGAGCTGCCCATGCTGACCCTGGCCGACCTGGGCGTGCTGGCCGAGGTGGCGGTGGACGACGGCGCGGTGACCGCCTGGCTGACCCCGACCTACTCGGGTTGCCCCGCCGTGGCCGAGATGGCCGCCGACGTGGACCGCCGGTTGCGCGCGGCCGGGTACCGGGACGTCCGGGTCCGGCTGCGGCTGGATCCGCCGTGGTCGACCGATCTGATCACCGCCGAGGGCCGCCGCAAACTCGTCGAGGCGGGTATCGCCCCGCCGCGTCCGACCTCCGCCGCCGACGTGGCCGGACCGGTCCCGCTCGCGCTCGGTCCCACCCGCACCGCCGCTCCGGCCGGCACCTCCGCTGCCGCTTTCGCCTCCGCAGCCGCCCCCGTGTCCTGCCCGCGCTGCGGCGGCGCGGACACGGAGGAGCTGTCCCGCTTCGGTTCCACCGCCTGCAAGGCGCTCTGGCGCTGCCGCGCCTGCCGGGAGCCGTTCGAACGCGTCAAGGAGATCTGAATGCCCGCCGCTTCGCCCGCCGCGTCCCAGCCCGCCGCGTCCCAGGCCGACGCATCCCAGACCGAAGCCTCCGCCGCCGCGCACGCCGACACTCCCGCTGAGGCCGCGGTGTCCACGCTGCGCCCCGCCCGCCGCCCGACCTTCCACCGGCTGCGGATCGAGCGGGTCGAGCGGCTCTGCGACGACGCCGTGGCGGTGACCTTCGAGGTGCCGGACGGGCTCGCGGCGGACTTCGTATTCCGGCCGGGGCAGACCCTGACGCTGCGCAAGGTGGTGGACGGCGTCGACGAGCGCCGCTCGTACTCGATCTGCGCCCCCGCCGACGGGCCGCTGCGGATCGCCGTCCGGGAGGTGCCCGGCGGGCTGTTCTCCCGGTGGCTGGTCCGGGACGCGGGGCCGGGCGAGGAGGTGGACGTGCTGACGCCGTCGGGCCTGTTCACCCCCGACCTCGGCGTTCCGGCCGAGCACGTGCTGCTCGCGGCCGGTTCCGGCATCACCCCGATGCTGTCGATCGCCGCGTCCGTCCTGGCCGCCGACCGCAGCTCCACCGTCACCCTGCTGTACGGCAACCGGCGCAGCGACACCGTGATGTTCGCGGACGAGCTGGCCGACCTGAAGGACCGCTACCTCGGCCGCTTCCAGCTGGTCCACGTCCTGTCCCGGGAGACCCGTGACGCCGAACTGCTCAGCGGGCGGCTGGACCCGGAGCGGGTGGGGGCGCTGCTGGGGGCGCTGGTGGATGTCGGGAGCGTCGGGCACTGGTGGCTGTGCGGCCCGTTCGGGATGGTCGCGGGGGCGAAGGAACTGCTCGCCGGGCTGGGCGTGCCGGGCGAGCGCGTGCACCAGGAACTGTTCCACGCCGAGGACGAGCCGGTGTCCGAGCGACCGGAGGACCGGGACGGCGCGGCGGGAGCGGCCGACGGCCCGCACAGCGAGGTCACCGTCGTCCTGGACGGGCGCGGCAGCACGCTCTCCCTGCCGTGCGACCGCTCGATCCTGGACGGCGCCCAGCGCTCCCGCCCCGACCTGCCGTTCGCCTGCAAGGGCGGGGTCTGCGGCACCTGCCGTGCGCTGGTCACCGAGGGCGAGGTCGAGATGCGCCGCAACTTCGCGCTGGAGGAGAAGGAGCTGGCTGCCGGCTACGTCCTCACCTGCCAGGCCCGCCCGATCACCGACCGGGTGACGGTCGACTACGACCGCTGAGCGGCCGACCGCCCCGCCCTTCCCCTCCCGACTGCTTCAGACCACGGCCGGGGCGGGCAGCCTGGCCGGGTCGCCGAGCAGGTGGACGAGGTCGCTGACGGCGGCGCGACCGGCCCGGTTGGCGCCGATGGTGCTGGCGGACGGGCCGTAGCCGACCAGGTGGACGCGCGGGTCGGCGGTGGCACGGGTGCCGGTGAGCGCGATGCCGCCGCCGGGGGAGCGCAGCCCGAGCGGGGCCAGGTGGCCGACCTCCGGGCGGAAGCCGGTGGCCCACACGATCGCGTCCACCGCCAGCTCCTCCTCCCCCCAGGCGACGCCGTGCTCGGTGAGCCGGTCGAACATCGGGCGGCGGTGCAGGGCGCCCAGTTCCTCGGCACGCTGGTAGGCGACGGACGGGCCGAGCCCGGTGACGCTCACCACGCTGCGCACCGGCAGGCCCTGCCGGACCCGTTCCTCGACCTTGGCGACCACCGCGCGTCCGTACTCGGGGGTGAACGGCCCCTCGTGGTAGACGGGCGGGGTCCGGGTGACCCAGACCGTCTCGCCGACCGCAGCCACCTCGGACAGCACCTGGATCGCCGAAGCGCCCCCGCCCACCACCAGGACGCGTCGGCCGGCGAACTCCCCGGGGCCGCGGTAGTCGGCGTAGTGCAGTTGGCGACCGGCGAAGTGGCCCGGGTAGTGGGGCAGGAACGGGCGGGTCCAGGTGCCGGTGGCGTTGATCAGCGCCCGCGTGGACCAGGTGCCGTGGTCGGTCTCGACCAGCAGCCGGGAGTCCGGGCGGTCCGACTCGGCGCGCACCGCGCGAACGGCGACGGGGCGTACGACCGGGAGCGCGTGCCGGGCCTCGTACGCCGCGAAGTACCCCGGCACGACCTCGCGCGCCGGGGCCTCGGGGTCGGGCGCGGGGAGTTCGGCGTCCGGGAGGTCGTGGAAACCGTGCACGGTGGCCATCCGCAGGGACGGTGAGCGGTGCGCCCAGGCGCCGCCCGGCGCGGGGTTGGCGTCGAGCACGACGAAGCCGCCGTCGGCGTCCGCCCGGTAGGGGGCGAAGCCGCGGCGGCGGAGGTGGTAGGCGGCGGACAGTCCGGCCTGTCCGGCGCCCACCACCAGGACGCCCACCACCAGGACGTCCACCACCAGGACGTCCACCACGTGGACGTCCACCACGTGGACGTCCACTACCAGGACGTCCGCGTGCCGCTGCCCGCCATTGGTTGCACCGTAAACAGTCACGCCGGTGAAACATCGGGGGTGCGGCGGGTGTTCCCGCGTCCGCGGGTGCTTGCGGTCCCGCCGCGTGGCGCCCCGCGCGGGCGACGCGTCAGACGGCCGGGGAGATCACCGCGGCCGTGCCGTAGGCGCAGACCTCGGTGCCGACGTCCGCCGCCTCCGTCACGTCGAAGCGCATCATCAGCACCGCGTTCCCGCCGCGCGCCTTGGTCTGCTCGATCAGCCGCTGCATCGCCTCGTTGCGGCTCTCGACCAGGGTCTTCGTCAGGCCCCGCAGCTCGCCGCCGATCAGCGACTTCAGTCCGGCGCCGATCTGGCTGCCGAGGTGGCGGCTGCGCACGGTCAGCCCGAAGACCTCGCCGATCACATGATCGACCCGGAAGCCGGGGATGTCGTTGGTGGTCACGACCAGGACGTCGGCGTTCGGGCCCTGCCCGCCGCCGTACTCGTTGATGTCAGCCATGGGTCCATCCTGCCGTGTCGTACGTCCGAGTGATCGAGGCGGGGCCGGGCGATGGCCGAGAAGGGGTCCAGAAGCTGGTTCAGACCGGTGATCGGGCGGCCGAAAGGCCGTACCGTAGCCCCATGGGCGAGCGAAGCGATCATCCACAGGGGCCGGGCGCGGCGGAGGACTCCGGCGCGCAGGAGATCGAGGCGACGGTGGTGCTGGGCCTGCGGATCACCGACTGGCCGGCGCTGCGCGCCGCCGCGATCAGGGCCGTCGAGGAGCTGGTGTTCGAGGGCGTCGACCCGGCCGGCCAGCGCCGCGAGCTGCTGCGCGAGGTCTCCGAGGACGCCAACGCGGCGCTCGGCGCACTGCTGCACCCGGACCGGCTGGTGGCCGCGATCCCCGGGGTCGAGGCGATCGGCGGCACGCTGGAGATCAGCGTCACCGAGGACTTCGCGCCGGACTTCGCCGAGCTGTTCCCGCTGGAGGGCGACGAGGACGAGGACGGCGGCGCCGGCGCGGACTGGACCCTCACCCCGCGCACCGCCTGCCTCCTGCACGCCCAGCTGATCGGCCTGGCCGACGCCGCCTACGACGACTTCGACGAGCACGGTGACGACCCGGTCGTCGACGGCGAGGACGCCGACTGGGCGGTCTACGCCCGCCTGCCCCAGCGCACCTGGCGGCTGCACCGGAACTGGCGCCGCGCCATGGCCCGGGCCTTCGACGACCTGGCCGACGACCTCGCGCTCGGTGAATGGCCGCTGCCGCGATGTCTGGCCGAGGACATCGGGCTGCGGATGGCCCTGGTGGACGCCCGGGCCCTGCTCGGCGCGCAGCCCGAGTCGGTGGCCGACATGATGGGCGACCTGCCGGCCGACCTGTACGACTACGACTGGGACGGCTGTCACGACGAACTGTTCGGCGTCTACGGACCGGACGACGGCGACCCGGAGCTGGGCGCCGAGCAGCGCACCGAGGTGCTGCTGGCGGCCACGCACCCGGAGGGCTGGTTCCTGACGTACGAGGACGCGGAGGCGCGGGACCCGCAGCGCGGCTACCGGCGCTGACCGGCCGTCGGGCCGGGTCGGCCCTGGTCGGGATGGTGCGAAGTGCTCTTCGGGCGCTGCGACGGGTGGGCGACTAGGCTGCGGGCATGTCCGATACGTCTGATGTGCGTGCGGTACCCGGGGGACCGGACGGGGCGGACGGTCCGGCCCGGGCGGACAGTCCGGCGGGCCGGGACGACCAGGTGCTCACCCGGATCGCGCTCGGACTGGACGGCGTGCAGGCCGCCCAGCGCGGGCGGACGGCCGAGGCGCGGGCCAGCTTCGAGGCGCTCTGGGCGGCGCTCGGCGAGCGGGGCGACGTCTTCCACCGCTGCGTCCTCGCCCATTACCTGGCCGACCTACAGGACCATCCGCAGGACGAGCTGGAGTGGGACCGGCGGGCGCTGGCCGCCGCCGACTCGCTGACCGCCGAGCGTGCCCAGACCTACGAGTCCGCCCTCCAGGTGCGCGCGTTCTACCCCTCGCTGCACCTCAACCTGGCCTCGGACCACCTCAAGCTCGGCGAGCCCGACCTCGCGCGCGAGCAGCTGGAACGCGCCGTGCGCAGCCTGGACGCGCTCCCCGAGGACGCCTACAGCGCGGGCATCCGGTCGGCCGTCGACGAACTGCGGCAGCGGCTGCGCTGAGCGGCGGTGTGCGGGGGCGGGGGTGTGCAGGGGCAGGGGCGTGTAGGGACGGGGGTGGAGATGGCGGCGGCTCGGGTGGTTCGGGGCGGGTCGTACGGGCTCCCGGCACCGCGTGATCACCGGGGTGGCGGGGCTGGCATGCTGGACGGGTGACTTCTCCGTTCGACACCCCTGCTCCCGATGCCGCTTCCGATTCCGCTCCGGCGCCCGTTTCCGCTGCCGACGACGCCCCGGCCCCGGCGGACCGTGACGCGCGGCCGCAGTACGTGCTGCCGCTGCTCGTCCGGCTGGAGAAGGCCACGCCGCCCGGGCGGACCGACGCGCTGGAGACCTCGGCCCGGGCGGTGCTCACCCTGCTGTCCGACTCGCGGGTGACCGACACGGACGGCGAGTGGGCGGAGCGGGTCGAGGCCTGGGAGGACGCCCGGATCCGCAAGGTGGTCCGGCGGGCCCGGGGCGGGGAGTGGCGCCGGGCGGGCGAACTGCCGGGGATCACGGTGAGCGGACGGGAGGCCGAGGTGCGGGTGTTTCCGCCGGTGCCGTTGGATGGCTGGCCGAAGGACCTCGCCAAGCTCCAGGTCTCCGGGACGGACTTGGAGGAGACCACCGAGGTCGGCGCTCCTGAGCCCGGGTTGCCGGTGCTGTGGCTCAACCCGGAGCTGGAGATGAGCGCGGGTAAGACGATGGCGCAGACCGGCCACGCCGCCCAGCTGGCCTGGTGGCGGCTGGACGAGGCGCAGCGCAAGGAGTGGGCCGAGGCCGGATTCGCGCTCGCGGTGCGGACGGCCCCGGCGGAGGCGTGGGAGGGGCTGGTCACCAGCGGTCTGCCGCTGGTCCGGGATGCGGGCTTCACCGAGATCGCGCCGGGTAGCTGCACGGTGATCGCGGACCACCCGGCATTGCGGGGGACTGCTGAGGTCTGACAGCGAGCTCGGCCCTGCCTCGGCTCACCCGCCACTGGGCCGTGAACGGGCATGGTGGCGTCCCGACGGTTTGACGACGGAGAGCACGACGTTGGCGACGTACACCGACAGCGCGACGATCGGGATGATCACCAGGTTGTAGCGGGTGAATCCGAGGTGCATGTCCGCGATGGTGCCGGTGGGGTGCTGGTCCACCAGGTGGGCCGCTTCGTGCAGCCGGGCGGTGAGTTCGAAGATCGAGGCGGCGGTGGCGGCCAGGGTGAGCCAGAACTTGACGGCAACCCAGCGGTACCTGAACAGGCGCCAGGGGGTGCCGAGCGCGAGGAGCAGTCCGGTCAGCAGGGAGAGCAGGCTCAGCGGGAAGACCAGCGCGTCGCCGAGGACCGGCATCATCCGGTAGGCGCTGCGCAGGGTCTCCGCGCTGTCCGTCAGCAGCCCTGTCACGCCGAGTGTGAGCAGGCAGAGCATCAGGCCCAGCCAGCTGACCGAGCTGACGATGTGCACGACCACCGCGCTCTTGCGGGCAGTCGGTGAGAGGCGGAAGTTCTTGGGCTGCCGGGTGCCCGGACGGGGCGTTGCCGCGGAGGACGCGGCGGGGGTGGTCATACGGGGTCCTTCGGGAGACGACGGGGGAGGGGGCCTGCGTCAGGCTCTCGTGGCGAGCGCCGTGGTCGCCGGCCTGTGGCTGCGGCCGGCCACCGGCGTCAGAGCATGATGCGCCCGCCGGCCACGTCGATCGTCAGGCCGGTCAGCCAGGACGACGACTCGGACGCGAGGAAGAGCGCGGCGTGAGCGACATCGGCGGGCACTCCTGCGCGGCCCAGCGGGAACTGCCTGACGATCAGCGGGAGCTTTTCGGCGGGTATGCGCTCCTGCTGGCTCTCCGTCATGATCAAGGACGGAGCGAGGCAGTTGACCCGCACGCCGTACCGGCCCACCTCCTGTGCGACCTGGCGGGTGAACATCAGCACGCCTGCCTTGGCCGCCGCGTAGGAGGCGGCGGCACCGCCGGGAAGCCGCCCGGCGGTGGACGCCATGGTGATGATCGAACCGCCGCCGCGCTCGATCATGCCGGGCAGGAAGGTCTGCACGGCCAGGAAGGTGGTGGTCAGGTTCAGGTCGACCACCGAGCGCCAGTGCTCCAGGCTCATCTGCTCGATCGGCACCGGGTCGCCGCCTCCGCCGACGAACGCGCAGAGCACTTCGATCGGACCGACGGACTGCTCGGCCTGTGCACGCAGCCGCACGAGGTCGGCGGGATCGGTGCAGTCGGCCGTCATCGCGACCGCCGTTCCGCCTGCCGCGCGGATCTCGCCGACCGTCCGGTCGACGGCACTCCGGTCGCGGCCGACGACGGCTGCCTTGACACCGTTGGCGGCCAGGGCCTTTGCCGTCTCGGCTCCGATGCCCCGGGAACCTCCGGTGACGAGGGCCGCCTTGCCCGCGAGATCGGGATAGGTGGGCAGTGGCGTGGTCATCAGTGTGGCTCCGTGGATTCTCGGTTGACGGTGAATCGGCCGGCGGGCGGCGTGGTCTCGTCAGACATGGGAGGGGGCCGTGGCGTCATCGGCTTCGGCCGGGCGTCGCGCCGGGTTGAGGGCGCCGGCCTGGCGGCCGGCGCGTCGCCCCGGACTGATCCGCCGATGCGGGCACCTGCCGCCCGTGCCGACCCCAGGAATCCTCGTCGCCGCGCCTGCACGCCGTCGTCGTCCGAGCGGCGGCCGTCGGGATACTCCTGCTGACGTAGCGTCGCGTCCCGGTGGTACGACGTTGGGAGGAGGCCGAAGTGCCAGTCTCAGACCAGCTGCTGACACGACACAAGGACAATGCTCTCTTGGTGGCCGAGCCCTTGGTACGACCCGCGGCCGAAGCGCCAGGCCTGTGTGAGGGCGGCCGGTGATCCGGTACCTCCGCGGGCGTACGGCGGAAGCCTTCCTCCGGAGGACGCCCCGGCGCGGCCGGCGCGGTGAACTGAACCGCGCCGGACGTGGGCCTTCCAGCCGGCGCCGTCCCTTGCCTGGAGGCTGTCGACCTTGTCGTCCTTCACCTCGCCCCGCCGGTCGTCCGCGGGAGCGCTCAGCGGCATCCTGTACGTGCTCCTCTTCGTGGCCAGCCTCGTCATCAGCGGCATCACCGCGCCCTCCGGGCCGTTCGCCACCCCGTACTCCAGTGACGACGTGGTGCGGAAGTACCTGCTCGCCGATCCGGTGGTGCTGCACCGCTCGCTTCAGGTGGGAGCCCTGTTCCAACTGCTCTCGGCACTGGCGCTGCTGGCGTTCGTCCCCTGGCTCACAGAGTTCGTGGGCCGCTACGGCACCCCGGTGCGGGCGGGTGTGGTCCGGGCGGCGGGCAGTGCGTCCGGGGTCCTGCTGGTGCTGTCCGCGAGCGCGGGTTGGGTCCTGTCGCTGCTGGGCACCGCCGCGGACCTGTCGGTGTCCCGCGCCCTCATGGACCTCGCCTTCATCACCGGCGCTGCGCCCGCGATCGGTACGCTCGGCGTGGTCCTGTGGCAGGTGTCGCGCACCGCGCTGGTGAGCCGGGCGCTGCCCGCCTGGGTGGCCTGGTCCGGACTGGCCCTGTCCGCCGCGAGCACGTTGTCTCTGCTCTCGCTGGTCGCCGAGCCGGCCACGCTGCTGATCCCGGTCGGACGTTACGTCGGCTTCCTCTGGTTCGTCGCGGTGAGCCTGACGCTGTGGCGTCGGGACGGCGGCACCCCCTCCACGGGCCAGTCGCGTACTACGGCGGGAGTAGCTGCGCCCGCACCCGCGAGCTGATGCCTGGGTGTGGCGCGCCGCACTAGCCTTCCGGCATGAACGAGTTGCGCCCGTCGTGGAAGCCGCCGTGGAACCGGTCCGGCCGGGCGGGCCTGCCCGTGCTCTCGTCGCTGGCCGTCGCCTGCTTCCAGGTGGCGGGCACGGTCGGCGCAGGGCACCGGCAGCCCGACCGCGTCCAGCTCGACGCCCTCGGCTACGCGCTGCTCCTGCTCGGCCCCGCCGCGCTGCTGCTGCGCCGCCGCCACCCGGCGGCGGTCATGGTCGGCACCACAGCGGTCACCATCGGCTACCTGCTCGCCGGGTACCCGTACGGCCCGGTCTTCGTCAGTCTTGGTGTGGCGTTCTTCGTCGCGGTCCAGTGCGGGCGACGGCGGGCGGCCTGGGCCTGCGGCGGCGCCTTCTACGTCGGTCAGCTGCTGATGAGCTACGCGGTTCCGCACGACTGGCTGCGGGCCAAGAGCTGGCAGGCCAACGCCTGGCAGGAGTTGGGCGTCACGGCGGTGCTGCTGCTCATCGCGACCGGTGCGGAACTGGCCCGGACCCGCCGCGAGCAGTCCGCCGCCGCCAGAGCCGCCGCGGAGGAGGCGCAGCGGCGCCGCGTCGACGAGGAGCGGCTGCGGATGGCCCGCGAGCTGCACGACATCCTGGCGCACAGCATCTCGTTGATCCACGTCCAGGCCGGGGTGGCGCTGGAACTCATCGACACCCGCCCGGAACAGGCCAGAAGCGCCCTGGCGACGATCAAGGCCGCCAGCAAGGAGGCCCTGGGCGAGGTCCGGCAGGTCCTCGGCACGCTGCGCGGACCGGGGGCCACCGCGCCGCGCACTCCCGCCCCCGGCCTGGACCGGCTGGACGAACTGGTCGACCAGGCCGGCCGGGCAGGCCTGACCGTCAGCGTCCGTTCCGAGGGCATCCCCGGGGAGGTTTCGGCCGCCGTCCAGCGGGCCGCCTTCCGGATCGTCCAGGAAGCCCTGACCAATGTGATCCGCCACTCCGCCGCCCGGACGGCCACCGTGCTGCTCTCCCGGACGGCCGACGGCCTCACCGTGCGGATCGACGACCCGGGCCCGGTGGGCGGCGGCGACGCGGGTGGCTCGGGAGCCGGATTGATCGGGATGAGGGAGCGGGTCGCCGCCTTCGGGGGCACCCTGGAGGCGGGCCCGTACGACGCGGGATTCCGAGTCCGGGCCCGCTTGACGAGGGGTGACTGATGATCAGGGTGCTGCTGGTGGATGACCAGATGCTGGTCCGGGCCGGTTTCCGGGCGTTGCTCGACGCCCAGCTCGACGTCGAGGTGGTCGGCGAGGCCGACGACGGCGAGCAGGCCCTGCGTCTCGCCGTCGAGCTGCGTCCTGACGTGGTGCTGATGGACATCCGGATGCCCCGCCTCGACGGCCTGGAGGCCACCCGGCGGATCGGGGCCGACCCGGAGCTCGGCGGGGTGCGGGTGGTCGTACTGACCACCTTCGAGCTCGACGAGTACGTCTTCGAGGCGCTGCGGTCCGGCGCGGCAGGGTTCCTCGTCAAGGACGCCGAGCCGGCCGAATTGCTCCGGGCGGTCCGGGTCGCCGCCGCAGGTGACGCGCTGCTCTCGCCGGGCGTCACCCGGCGCCTGATCGGAGAGTTCGCCGCCCGCTCGAAGGAACCGCAGGCGGTCGGCCTTGAGATGCTCACCGAACGCGAACGCGAGGTGCTTGCCCTGGTCGGGCTCGGGCTCTCCAACGAGGACATCGCCCGCCGCCTGGTGGTCAGCCCGCTGACCGCCAAGACGCATGTCAGCCGCGCCATGGTCAAGCTCGGCGCCCGCGACCGCGCCCAACTGGTCGTCCTCGCCTACGAGTCTGGCCTGGTCCGCCCTGGCTGGCTCGGGTGACGAGTGACAGATGACAGCGAACAGATAACAGCAAACAGATAACAGATTTCGAAATCTGTTATCTGTTCGCTGTTTGTTGTCATCGGCCACCGGCCCACCGGCCCGCCGCCCGCCGTCGGGCGCTACTCGCCGGAAGCCTGGTGCCGCCGGATCGCCCGCAGCCCGCCGTAGGCGGCTGCGGCCGTCCAGAGGGCCATGATCAGCAGTCCGGTCCAGTGGCCGTAGTGGATGCCGGCCTCGGTCCGGGTGTGCATCGCGTACAGGCCGGCCCGGTCCGGCAGGAACTGGCCGACCTCGCGGACGCCGGGGATGGCCGCCAGCCAGGTGGTGCCGAGGAACACCATCGGGCCGAGCAGGCCGAGCGCGGCGCTGAAGTTGCCCAGCATCGTGGTCAGTCCGAGGCAGAGCAGTACCAGCAGCGGGTGGTAGAGCACGCCGGCCACGAAGCTGCGGGCCAGGCCGGGGGTTGACCAGTCCAATCCGACGGTGGCGTCGACGGCCAGGAACGAGCCCGCCGTCGACGCCAGCCCGAGCAGCAGGCCCAGCCCGGCTCCGAGCGTGAGCTTGGCGCCGTACAGCCGAGCGCGCCGGGGGACGGCGATGAACGAGGTGCTGATCATGCGGGTGTTGAACTCCTGGCCGATCAGCAGGATCCCGAGGCAGGCCACGGCCACGTGCCCGAAGAGCAGCCCGTAGTAGATCCCGTTGGCCGGGTCAGTGCCGGGGGCCACGGTCTTGGGGTCTGAGGCGGCGCTGACGGCCGCAGTGACCCCGACGGTCAGGACCAGGGCGACCAGCGGGGCCGCCCACTGGGAGGGCAGGGTGGTGAACTTGATCCGTTCGGCGCGCAGGGCGTGGGCCGCGCTCATGGTCATCTTCCCTTCGTTCGTGGTCACTTGGCGCGCCGCAGGGCGAGCAGGCCGCCGTAGGCCGCGGCGCCGGCCCACAGGGCCATGATCAGCAGTCCGGTCCAGTGCCCGTACGAGACCTGCGGGTCGTCGGCGTAGTGCATCGCGTACTGGCCGGCCCGGTCGGGCAGGAACTGGGCCACCTGCCGCACCCCGGCCACGCCGCCGAGCAGCGGCGAGAGCAGGAAGAAGACCGGGACCAGCAGTCCCATGGCGGCGGTGAGGTTGCCGAGCAGCGCGGTCGCGCCGAGGCAGAACACCACCAGCAGCACCGGGTAGAGCACGCCGGCGGTGGCGCTGCGGACGAAGGCGGGGCCGTCCCAGTCGCCGGGGACGGTGGCCGCGTACCCGGCGAAGGCGCCCGCCGTGCCCGCCGCGCCGACGCCGAGGCCGACCAGCGCGCCGAGCGTGAGCTTGGCGCCGTACAGCCGTCCGCGCCGGGGGACGGCGGTCAGCGAGACGTCGATCATGCGGGTGTTGAACTCCTGGCCGATCAGCAGGACCGCGAAGCAGACCAGCGCGGCCTGGCCGAAGTTGAGCCCGTAGAAGACGCCCACGCCGGGGTCGTCGGTGAGGTTGTGCTCCGAGCCGCCGAGGGCCGCACCGATCGCCGTGGTGGTGCCCACGGTGAGCGCGAAGGCGAGCAGCGGGGTGATCCAGAGCGAGTGGAGGGTGGTGAGCTTGATCCGCTCGGCGTCGAAGGCGCAGAGGTGGTGCCGGAGAGTTGAGTCGGGGCTCATGCGGTGGCCTCGGCGCGGTACTCGACGCTGTCGGCGGTCATCCGCATGAACGCCTCCTCCAGCGAGTCCTGTTGGACCGCGATCTCGTACAGGACCACGCCGTGTGCGGCGGCGAGCGCGGCGATCTGCTCGGGTTCGGCGCCGGTCACCTCCCAGGCGCCGTCGTCGACCTCGGTCGCGGTGAGGTTGCCGGCGGTGTCCGACTGCCGGAGCAGGTCGCCGCCGAACAGGGCGGCGAGCTTGGCCGAGTTGACGGCCCGGACGCGGATCCTGGTCCGGCCGTGCTGGTCGATGAACTCGGCGGTGGCGGCGTCCGCGAGCAGCCGACCACGGCCGATGACCACCAAGTGGTCGGCGGTGAGCGCCATTTCGGTCATCAGGTGGGACGACACCAGCACCGACCTGCCCTCGGCGGCCAGTTCGCGCAACAGGGTGCGGATCCAGCGGATGCCCTCCGGGTCGAGACCGTTGACCGGTTCGTCCAGCAGCAGCACCGGCGGGTCGCCGAGCAGCGCGGCGGCCACCCCGAGGCGCTGGCGCATACCGAGGGAGAAGCCGCGGATCCGCCGTCCGGCGGCGTCCGTCAGGCCGACCTGGGCGAGCACCTCGTCCACCCGGCGCGGCGCCAGGCCGTTGCTCGCCGCGAGCCAGCGCAGGTGGCCGGCGGCGGTGCGGCCGCCGTGCAGGGCGTGGGCGTCCAGCAGGGCGCCCACCTGCCGTAGCGGCTGGACGAGTTCGGCGTACCGGCGGCCGCCGACCAGGGCGCTACCGGCGGTGGGGCGGTCCAGGCCGAGGATCAGGCGCATGGTGGTGCTCTTACCGGCGCCGTTCGGGCCGAGGAAGCCCGTCACCAGGCCGGGCCGGACCTCGAAGGACAGGTCGTCGACGACGCGCCGACCGTCGTACTCCTTGGTGAGGCCCTGGATCTCGATCACGGCCGCGCTCCCCTCTCGGTGCTCCGGTGCCGGGTCGTCCGGCTGGTGGTCACATTCGACCGGAGCGGGCCGTACCGGCGGATCCCGCCGGGGTCGGGAGCCGTCTCCCTCCCGGGAGGGAGACGGCGGCAGGCCGGCGGGGGAGCCCGGGCCGACCGCTGAGCTGGCAGGATGGTGGAATGCCCAGGATCCTCGCGCCGCTGCTGGCCGGCGCCACGTACGCGCGCCTGCTGCATCTGCTGGTCGGGTGGATCTTCGTGGGCGTCGTCCTGATGATCTACCCGGGGACGTACCACAAGAGCCTGGGCGAGATCGTGGTCGCCGGCGCCGCGGTGGACACCGCCCTGCTCGCCCTGGTCGCCCTCGTCCCCGCGACGCGGCGCGCCGAGGGGGTGCAGGCGCGACTGCTGCTGCTGCCCGACCGCGAGGAGGACATCGCCGCCGAGTCCTCCCGCACCTGGGCGGACCGGCGGCGCACCGCCGGCTGGCTGATCGGGCGGGTCGTGCTCGGCTCGGTGGTCGGGTTCGCGACGGCCTTCGGCCTCACCAGCGGCTACGACCTGCTGACCGGACCGGACTCGTTCTGGTACCTCCCGCTCGCCCCGGTGCTGGTGATCGGCTACGGCTGGCTGGTGGTGTCCGCCGGGCGCCTCCAACTCGCCATGGCTGTAAGGCTTCTGGGGCCATCCCCGGCGGAGCGGCTGGCGGAGGCGGAGCTGCGCGCCGAACGGCTGCTGGAACGCAACAGGTTGGCCCGCGAGCTGCACGACTCCATCGGCCACGCACTGACGGTGACGGTCCTTCAGGCGGGTGCCGCGCGGGAAGTCGGGGACCAGGTGTTCACCGCCAAGGCGCTCGAAGTCATCGAGGAGACCGGCCGCCGGGCCATGGAGGACCTCGAACGCACCCTCGTCCTGCTCCGCGAGACGCCGGAGGGCGCGGCCGGCAACGGAACGGCCACCGAACAGCCCGGTGTCGACCAGTTGCCCGCACTGTTCGACACCGCCCGGTCGGCCGGGAGCCCGGTCGAGGCGCGGATCGAGGTGTCGGCGGGCGCGCTGCCCGGGGTGCTCTCCCGCGAGTCCTACCGGATCGTCCAGGAGGGTGTCACCAACGCGCTCAAGTACGCGCCCGGCGAGCCGGTCAGCGTCCGGATCGCCCTTCAGGGAGGGCAGTTGGAGCTGCGCTGCGCCAATCGCCCGGCGGTCGGCGGCGTTCCGGCGCGCCTCCCGGGCGGCGCGGCGGGCAAGGGCGGCAAGGGGCTGCGCGGCATCCGGGAGCGCGCCACGCTGCTCGGCGGGGAGGCCACCGCCGGGGTTTCGGGCGACGGGGGCGGGGAGTGGGTGCTCGCCGTCCGGTTGCCCCTACGCTTGGGCTCGTGACGAACGATCTTGTGGGCGACGGACCGTCGAGGGGCTCCGCCGGGATGATCGACATCCTGCTCGCCGACGACGAGGAACTGGTCCGGGCCGGGATGCGGGCCGTCCTGGAGGCACAGGGGGACCTACGGGTGGTCGGTGAGGCCGCCGACGGCGCCGACGCGGTGGCGCTGGCCCGCACGCTGCGCCCGCACGTCGTCCTGATGGACGTCCGGATGCCGGTGCTGGACGGCCTGGCGGCCACCCGCGAGCTCCTGCGCCCCGGCGCGCCGGGGGACCAGCCGCCGAAGATCCTGGTCGTCACCACCTTCGAGAACGACGACTACGTCTACCAGGCGCTGCGCGCGGGCGCCGACGGCTTCCTGCTGAAGCGCTCCCGAGCGGCCGAGATCGCGCACGCGGTACGGCTGGTGGCGGCGGGCGAGTCACTGCTGTTCCCGGCCACGATCCGCCGCCTCGCGGCCGGCCACGGCAATCCCGCCGCCCGCGCGACCATGGAGCGGGCGGCACTGACCGAGCGCGAGGCGGAGGTGCTGCGGCTGGTCGCGCGCGGCCTCAGCAACGGGGAGATCGCCGAGCTGCTGTTCCTCGGCGTGCAGACGGTGAAGACCCACGTCAGCAGTGTGCTGGCGAAGCTCGGGGCGCGGGACCGCACCCAGGCGGTGATCGCCGCGTACGAGTCGGGCTTCGTCGAGCCGTCGGAGTAGCGCACAGCGCACCGGCGGTAGCTCGGCGGGGACGCGGGGCGGCCCGGCGCGGTGTCGGGGTCAGGCCGGGTACGCATGGGTCTGGGTGGCTTTGACGGAGGCCCAGACCTCGGATCCGGGCGCCAGCCCCAGCTCGGCGACGGCGGCCGGGGTGAGATCGGCGGCCATCGGGAGTTCGCCCGCGAGGTCGGCGCGCACCTGGTCGCCGTGCAGGTCCAGGCCAGTGACCTCGGCCTTCCACACGTTGCGCGCGCTGGACTGGGGCCGTTCGCGGTGCAGGGTCACGGCGGACGGCGGGAAGGCGACGAAGGCCGGGCCGGACAGCTCCTCGGTGGTGGCCAGGACCGTGCCGGCCGTGAGCGTGACCTGGTGGCCGTCGGCCACGCCCTGGTACAGGTTCAGTCCGACCAGGCGCGCGATGTAGTCGGTGCGCGGCCGCCGGGCGACCTCCGCCGGGCTGCCGGACTGCACCTCGTGCCC
Source organism: Kitasatospora sp. NPDC088264 (assembly GCF_040685715.1). Classification (NCBI taxonomy): domain Bacteria; kingdom Bacillati; phylum Actinomycetota; class Actinomycetes; order Kitasatosporales; family Streptomycetaceae; genus Kitasatospora; species Kitasatospora sp. NPDC088264. The sequence goes on along the minus strand of NZ_JBFBIR010000001.1, from coordinate 219,026 downwards.
GCCCTCGATCACCACCAGCCGATCGGCGAGTACCATCGCGTCCAGCGGGTCGTGCGTCACCAGCACCGCCACGGCCTCGAACTCGGCCAGATGGCGCCGCAGTTGGGCGCGTACGTCGAGCCGGGTGCGGGCGTCCAGAGCGGCCAGTGGCTCGTCCAGCAGCAGCAGCCGGGGGCGGACGGCCAGCGCCCGGGCCAGCGCCACCCGCTGGGCCTGGCCGCCGGAGAGGCTGCCGGGTCGTACGGAGGCGTGGTCGGCCAGGCCCATCCGCTCCAGCCAACCGGCCGCCTCGGCCCGGGCGGCACGCTTGGGGCGGCCCTGGCAGCGCGGGCCGAAGGCGACGTTGTCGAGCGCGCTGAGGTGCGGGAAGAGCAGGTAGTCCTGGAACACCACACCGACGGGACGCTCCTCGGCGGGGGTGTGCACGCGCTGCCCGGGCTCCTCCAACAGGCGTCCGTCCAGGCGCAGGTGGCCGCCGGTGAGCGGGAGCAGCCCGGCGAGGGCGCGCAGGGCGGTGGACTTGCCGGCGCCGTTCGGGCCGAGCAGCGCGATCACCTCGCCGGGTGCGGCGGTGAGGGCGAGGTCGAGGGTGAACGCGGCGCGCTCCACCCGCAGCCGGGCGTCGAGGGCGGGTGCAGGTGCAGCCGCGGCGGCCGTGGAGGCGGGGTCGGCCGAGTCGGTGGGGTCGGTGGGGTCGGTGGGGGAAGTGCTCATCGGGGCGGCGTCCAGGGGGTCGGGGCAGCGGTGGCCGGGCTCCGGCCCGGGGCTCGCGGGGCCGTCACGGGGTCGACATCCAGCGGTCGCGCAGGCCGACCAGGACCGCGACGGAGACCACCAGCAGGACCAGCGACAGCGCGATCGCCGCCTCGGGGTCCGATTCCATGGCGAGGTAGACGGCCAGTGGCATGGTCTGGGTGCGGCCCGGGAAGTTGCCCGCGAAGGTGATCGTGGCGCCGAACTCGCCGAGCGCCCGGGCCCAGGCGAGGACCGCCCCGGCGGCGATCCCCGGGGCGATCAGCGGCAGGGTCACCCGGCGGAACGCCGTCAGCCGGGAGGCGCCCAGGGTCGCGGCCGCCTCTTCGTAGCGGGGGTCGGCGGCGCGCAGCGCACCCTCCACGCTGATCACCAGGAACGGCATCGCCACGAACGCCTCGGCGATGACCACTCCGGTCGTGGTGAACGGCAGCGTGATGCCGAAGGCCGAGTCCAGCCAGGAACCGACGATGCCGCGCCGTCCGAGGACCAGCAGCAGTGCCACGCCGCCGACCACCGGCGGCAGCACCAGCGGCAGGGTGACCAGGGCCCGGATCACCCGTCGGCCCGGCAGCTCGGTGCGGGCGAGCAGCCAGGCCAGCGGGACGCCGAGGACCAGCGAGACCGCCGTGGCCGCTGTCGCGCAGATCAGCGACAGACGCAGGGCGTCCCAGACGGCGGCGCTGGTGAGCTGCTTGGACAGGCCGCTCCAGGGCGCCCGGACGAGCAGGCCGACCAGCGGCAGGATCAGGAACGCCAGCCCGAGCAGCGCCGGGAGCAGCAGCGTGACCGGGACGCGGTGGGTGCGCCGGCGCCGGCGTGGCAGGGCTTTCGCCGTTCCTGCCACGCCGGGCCCGGTGCCGGTGGCGCGCTCGGTGGTGCGCCCGGTGTCGGTGGTGCGCTTGGTGGTGCGGTCGCTCACGGCGCCTGGAAGCCCGCCGCGGTGAGCACCTGCTTGGCCTCGGGCGACTGGATGTACGCGACGAAGGCGGCGGCGCCGTCCTTGTTCGGGGCCTTGGCCAGGGCGGCGATCGGGTAGTCGTTCACGGCCTTGTCGGCCTCGGGGAAGTCCACGCTGTCGATCTTCCCAGCGTCCGCCTTCACGTCGGTCTTGTACACGAGCGAGGCGTCGACCTCGCCGAGCTCGACCTTGGTCAGCGCGCCCTTGACGTCCTGCTCCAGGGTGACCGGGGTGAGGTTGACGTTGGCGGCCTTGAGCGCGGTCAGGGCGGCGGCGCCGCACGGCACCTCCTTTGCGCACAGCGCGACCTTCACACCGGAGGCGGTGAGGTCGTTCAGGCCCGCGACGTGCTCGGGGTTGCCCTTGGGCACGGCGATGGTGAGCGTGTTCTTGACGAAGGTCTTCGGGTCGCCGCTCGCGCCGCCCGCGTCGGTCACGGTCTTCATGGTGGCCGGACTGGCGGCGGCGAACACGTCCGCCGGGGCGCCCGAGTTGATGCTGGTGGCGAGGCTGGAGCTGCCGCCGAAGTTGAACTTGACCTTGGCGCCCGGGTTCGCGGCCTCGAACTTCTTGCCGAGGTCGGTGAACGTCTCCTTGAGCGAGGCGGCGGCGAAGACGGTGATGTCGCCGGTGGCCTTCGGGACGCTGCCGCCACCGGCCGCCGACGAGGCCGAGGAACCCGCCGTCGAAGCGGCCGAGGAGCTGCCAGACTTGCCACCGCCGTCGCTGCCGCAGGCGGTGGCCCCGAGGCTGAGGACGAGGGCCGCCGCGGCGGCGACGGCGAGTCTGCGGGTGGTCGTACGGGTGCTCATCGGGGCTTCCCCTCCAGGGCGCGCGCCGGAAGGGGCGCGGAGTGAGGCCGCAGGTGCGGCCATTAAGGTGATCATAGTGCCGCAAATGCGAGTGATAAGTCCTCTGTCGCTTCGCACGGGCGGGGTGTGGCGGCGCTCTCCGCCCGGCTGTGCGAAGGCTCAAACGTGCACGGACGGCGCCGGAGCGGGAGTGCTGCGGGGGTCGGCGTGATGGCCTGTGTGAGGGCCGGCGTGAGCGTGGTGCCGGGGAAATTACGTCGCGCAGGGGGCGGCCGGGCGGACAGAGTGGGGGCGATTCGTACGGCAGTCCGTACACACCACCCGGGCCGAACGGCCCAGAAGAGGAGGGGGGGTCCGTCCATGTCCACGTTGCGCGTCACCGCGGAGAAGCTGGTCGTCCTGGAGCACCCGAACGCCGACGCACTGGAGCTCGCGCAGGTCGGCCTCTACCGGGCGGTGGTCGCCAAGGGCAGGTACCGGACCGGCGACTACGCCGTCTACATCCCCGAACAGTCGGTCCTCCCGGTGAAGTTGATCGAGGAGCTGGGCCTGACGGGCAAGCTTGCCGGCAGCAAGTCCGACCGGGTGAGGGCCGTCCGGCTGCGCGGTGAGCTGTCCCAGGGCATCGTCTGCCTGCCGGCCGCGCTCGCCGGCACCGACCTGGCGGACGCCGCCGGGCGCGGCGAGGACTTCGCCGAGCTGCTCGGAGTCGTCAAGTGGCAGCCCCCGGTACCGACCTCCATGAGCGGCGACGTGCTGAGCGCGCCCGACCTGCTGCCCTGGGTGGACATCGAGAACCTCAAGCGCTACCCCGACGTCTTCGAGCCCGGCGAGCCCGTGGTGCTGACCGAGAAGCTGCACGGCAGCTGCTGCCTGATGACGTACACCGCCGCCACCGGCGAGGTCCGGGTGTCGTCCAAGGGCATCGGGGCGCAGGGGCTCTCACTGGTCGAGGACGAGCGCAACCTGTACTGGCGGGCCGTGCGCGCGTACGACCTCCCCGCCGTGGCGGCCCGACTGGCCGAGCGGCTGGGCGCCGAGCGGGTCGGCGTCTTCGGCGAGGTCTTCGGCGCCGGTGTGCAGGACCTGACGTACGGAGCCTCCGGCCGTGCCGAACTGCCCGGCTACGCCGTGTTCGACGTGTCGGCCGTGGTGGACGGGCAGCTGAGGTGGTACTCCGCCGCCGAACTGCTCGCCGCCGAACTGCTCGACGGCGAACTGCCGCTGGTGCCCGAACTGTGGCGGGGGCCGTTCGACCCGGAGACCGTGCTGGCCTTCGCCCAGGGCAAGGAGACCGTCTCCGGGCGTGAACTCCACCTGCGCGAAGGCGTGGTGGTCCGGCCGGTGACCGAGCGCTGGAGCCCGGTGGTGGGCGGACGGGCGATCGCCAAGGTGGTCGGTGACGCCTACCTGACGCGCAGGGGCGGCACCGAGTACGAGTGATCCCCGCCCCGTCGCGCCCTCTCGCGCCCTCCCCCGCGCTTTCACGCCTTCCGCAGCTGATGGATCGTCAGCTAGGTTGGTGGGTCGCCTGCGGAGAATGGAGTGCCGATGACCGCCGCCACCGCCCTCATCCCCGGGCCGGCCGGAAACCCCCTGGTCGGGTCGCTGTTCGACCTCACCCGCCGCCCGCTGCGCACCTACCTCGCCGCCCGCCGCGACCACGGGGACGTGGTCCGGTTCCGGGTCGGGCCGCCCGGGCTGCGGGTCGAGTTCTACGGGGTGTTCTCCCCGGAGGGCGTCCAGCAGGTGCTGGGCGGTGAGGCGGCCAACTTCCGCAAGGAGAACGCCTTCTACGACGAGTTGCGGACCAGCGTCGGTAACGGCCTGCTGACCAGCCAGGACGGCGACTACCAGTGCCAGCGCCGGCTGGTCCAGCCGCTGTTCACCCGCCGCCGGGTGGACGGCTACGCGGGCGCCGTCGCCCGGGAGGCGCGGGCGCTCACCGAGCGGTGGAACGCGATCCCGGTCGGGGTCGTGGACGCGGCGGAGGAGATGTCCCGGTTCGCGCTGCGAGCCGTCGCCCGGATCCTGTTCGGCGCGGACGTCGAGGAGGCGGTGGCGGTGGTGGACCGCAGCTTCCCGGTGCTCGGTGAGTACGTCTGGGACCGGGGCTTCGCGGCGATCCGCATCCCGCGCACCTGGCCGACCCCCGCGAACCGGCGCGGCGCCGAGGCCCAGCGCGCCCTGTACGCGGTCTGCGACCGGATCATCGCCGAGCGGGCCGCGCGCGGCGACCTGGACGAGGACGCGGACGACCTGCTCACACTGCTCGGACGGGCCCGTGGCGAGGACGGGGAGCAACTCGACCCGGCCGAACTCCGGGACCAGGTGCTGGTGTTCCTGCTTGCCGGGCACGAGACCACGGCCACCTCGCTGGCCTTCGCGCTGCACCTGCTCGCCAAGCACCCCGAGCAGCGGAAGCTCGCCCAGCAGGAGGCGCAGACCGTGCTGGCCGGCCGGGAACCGACCGCGGCGGACCTGGAGTCGCTGCCGTACATCACCCGGGTGCTGAAGGAGGCGATGCGGCTCTACCCGGCGGCGGCCCTGGTCGGGCGGCGGGCGGTCGCCGAGACGGTCATCGACGGGTACGTGATCCCGGCGGGTGCCCAGGTCGTCGTCTCGCCACTGGTCACCCACCGGCACCCGGCGCACTGGCCGGACCCGGAACGCTTCGACCCCGACCGCTTCCTGCCCGAGCAGGAGAAGGACCGGCACCGCTACGCCTGGTACCCGTTCGGTGGTGGTCCGCGGGCGTGCATCGGGCAGCACTTCGCGATGCTGGAATCGGTGCTGAGCCTGGGCGTGCTGCTGCGGGACTTCGAGATGGAGGCGGTGGACGAGCGGGTGGCGCTCGCCCAGGGCATCACGCTCCGCGCGGCGAGCCCGATGCGGATCCGGGTGACGGCGCGGGGAGCCGCAGGGCTCGCCGGGTAACGGCTGACAGCGTTCAGATTTCAGATGACAGAGGATGAAATCTGTTATCTGTCATCTGTTTGTTGTTATCTGTTCGCTGCCTCTCCGGGTGTGTGGCCGGCCGGCGCCCACCGGGGGGTGCGGGTGCGCGGCGGGGGCGCCGCCCCGGCGGGACAGCGCCCCCGATCGGCTCTGCCGGTGCCTCAGCCCCGGCTCTGGAACACGATCCTGGTCCAGGTGGAGCCCGGGCAGTTGCCCCAGACGTCCCAGGCCTGGGATCGGGCGCCGATCCACAGGCCGGTGGTGCTCGTGCCGTTGGCACAGTAGGTGATGGTGCGCAACTCGCCCGAGTAGACGTTGCAGTAGCCCTCCCAGCGCCACCCGTAGTTCGCGGTGATGACGCAGTGGTAGGAGGCGGCGGCCACCTCGGGCGAGGCTCCGATGGCATTGGCGGTGATGGTCTGGTCGGCGACGGTGGGCGCGGCGGCGGCGGGCAGGGTGGTGGTCCCGAGCACGCCGAGGGTGGCCGCGGCGGCGGCCCCGAACGTGGCGATCTTCCTGGCGATGCGACCTCGCATGGCGGTTTCTCCTCGCTCAGCGGTACGGATCGGGCGGTGCGTCCCCGGCCGTCCAGATCCACGGGGTGGGTGAATTCCGGCTTCCCGTCCGGCCGATGACGTATTGCGCACGAATGACTGCGTACAGTGAGACGACGGCCTATGATGTGAGCTGTGTCACAACCTTTTCTTTGGGTTGTGACCTGCCCAACTGGGCTTTCGGAGTGCCGATTTCCGGGGAGAGCGGCATGGCGGAATGCGGCGGTAGGTGTGGTGGCGGACGCGGGGGCGGCGGTGGGAAGGACTTCGGTCCGAGGCCTGCCGATCGTCAATCGGACGATTTCAACCGGGTGTTCACGGAAATGCTGCCGAGGCTCCACCGGGCGGCCGCGTCGCTCACCGGCGGGCTCGCCGCCGGGGACGTGGTGCATGACGCGTATCTGCGGATCGCCCGCAGGCCGGAGCGGTTCCTGAGCCATCCGCAGCCCTACGCCTACGTGTTCACCACGATGGCGAACATCCTGCGCGACCAGTGGCGCCGGGATCGGCGGAGGGTCGTGCTGCCCGATCCGTGCGAGACGGCCGAGCGGGAGCGGGACCGGCCGCCGGTCGAGTCGCCGTCGGGCGGGATGGCTGAGCTGCAGGCGCGCTGGGAGGTGCTCCGACTGCTGGGCTGCCTGACGGCGAAGCAGGCCCGCGTGGTGGTGCTGGTGGACCTCGACGGCTACACCGTCGACGAGGCCGCCGAACTGCTGGGCCTGCATCGCAGCACGCTGGCCGTCACCCGTCGCCGCGCCCACGGGAGGCTGCGCGCGGTCCTCGCGCGGGAGCGGGAACATGAGCGGGAGGGCGAGCGGGACCATCGGCCGGGGCCCGCCCTCGAAGCGGCGCCCGGCGCGGGGTCCGCTGCGGGGTCCGCTGCGGGGTCCGCTGCGGGGCCCGGTGCAGGCCCTGGGGCGGCGCCCGAAGCGGCACCCGACGCACCGAGCTGACGCCAAGTCAGCTGATGCGCCGCCCCGGCCCGTACGCTGAAAATCGTGATCACGTACGAGGACCACCGCCTCCGCGCCCTGGCTGACGACGGCCGCTGGCCCGAACTGCTGACCGCCTACCGGCAGGGTCGGGCGGCAGCCGTGGAGCGCGCCGGGGAGGAGCCCGCGGCGGCGCTGACCGCGCCGCTCGGCCACCTGATCGCCTACTCGGCGCCGCCGGAGCTGGCCGTCCGGCTGTTCGACCGGGACGGCGGCCCGGGGACGGTCGCCGGGGTCGCCGACCATGACGCCGGTCCGCTCTGGGAGGTGCTGGCGACCCGGCATTCCTGGCTGCGGCTGGCCCCGCTGCTCGTCCCGGCCCCGGTGCGCCGACTGGTCGCGCAGACCCGGGTGCTGCTCGGCGAGGACCTCTCGTACGGGGCCGAACCCGACCCGGAGGGCGTGCCGCTGCTGCTGGCGCCGTGGGAGGCGGCCGGATGGGACGAGGGGGCGCGGGTGCGCCAGTACCTGCCCTGCGGGGGCGCGCGCAGTGCGCTGCTGACCCTGCCGGCCAGCCGGGAGGGTCTGGGTGACGTGACGCTGCCCGCATCGGGCGTACGGCTGGGCGGGCAGCGGGCGACCCGGGCACTGGCCGCACTGGCGGACTGGGCGGAGGTGGTCTGCGTCCGGGGCCCGGCGCCGCAGGCGGCCGCCCAACTGGCCCGTAGTTCCCGGGTCACCGGCGGGTACCTGCCGTTCGCGCTGGTCTATCCGGCGCTAGTACAGGCCGCCGTCGTGGACCGCGGACGGGGCTCGGCGCACGGACGGCTGGCGCTCTGGCGGGCGCTGGTCGAGATGGCCGGCGCGAAGGGTACGGACGGGTCGGACCGGGCGGAGGTCGACGCGCTGGTGGCCCGGATGCGCTGCTTCATCTGGCACGAGCCGACCGCCGGGCTGCGCCATCTGCACGTCGCGCTGGAGGACCCGGCCTGTGGCCTGGCCTGGGCGGTGAGCGGCTCCGAGGACCTGTGAGGACCTCCGAGGACCTGCGAGGACCTGTGGGGACCCGCGAGAACCGGTGAGGACCGGTGAGGGCCTGTGGCGAAGGCCCGTCGGACATGCGGAACCCCCGGTCCGGCGCCGTTTCCGGGGGAGGTGGTGGCGCCGGACCGGGGGCGTATGAGGGGGCCGCTCAGGCGGCCGCGGCCGCGCCGCTCTGGACGGGGACGGCTTCCGGAGTCGCCGGGACGGCCTCGGGGGCCTCGACCGGCCCGCCGTGCGCGTCGACCAGGGTCCGCTCGTCGAACGGCTCCTCGCCGGCCAGCACCCGCTGGGCGCGGTCCGCGTCGAGTTCGCCGGTCCAGTGCCCGATCAGGACGGTGGCGACGGCGTTGCCCGCGAAGTTGGTGAGCGCACGGGCCTCGGACATGAAGCGGTCGATGCCGACGATCAGGCCGACCCCGTCCACCAGCGCGGGCTTGTGCGACTGCAGTCCGCCGGCCAGGGTGGCCAGCCCGGCGCCGGTGACCCCGGCCGCACCCTTGCTCGCGATCACCATGAACACCAGCAGCGAGAGCTGCTCGCCGATCGACATCGGCTTGTCCATCGCCTCGGAGATGAAGATCGACGACATGGTGAGGTAGATCGCGGTGCCGTCGAGGTTGAAGCTGTAGCCGGTCGGCACGGTGATGCCGACGACCGGGCGGCTCACGCCGAGGTGCTCCATCTTGGCGATCAGGCGGGGCAGCGCGCTCTCGGAGGAGGAGGTGGAGAGGATCAGCAGGAACTCGCGGCCCAGGTAGCGCAGCAGGGCGAACACGTTGACCCCGGCGACCAGTCGCAGCAGCGCGCCCAGGACGACGACGACGAACAGCACGCAGGTCGCGTAGAAGCCGATCATGATGACCGCGAGGCTCTTCAGCGCGGCCGTGCCGGTCGCCCCGACGACGGCGGCCATCGCCCCGAAGGCGCCGATCGGCGCGACCCACATGATCATCGACATGACCCGGAAGACCAGCCGCTGCACGTGCTCGATCCCGCGCAGCACCGGGGCACCGGCCGGGCCCATCGCCTGGAGGGCGAAGCCGGCGAGCAGTGCGACCAGCAGGGTCTGCAGCACCTTGCCCTCGGTGAGGGCCGAGAACGTGGTGGTGGGGATCATCCCGAGCAGGAAGTCGGTCGTCGACTGGGCGCCGCCGGCGACGGCCTGGGCGTGGCCGGACTTCGCGAGCGCGGCGGTCAGGTGCAGGCCGCCGCCGGGCTCCAGCAGGTTGCCGATGGCCAGGCCGATGGCCAGCGCGACGGTCGACATGACGAGGAAGTAGCCGAGGGCGAGGCCGCCGACCTTGCCGACCTTGGCGGCCTTGGTCACCGAGCCGATGCCCAGCACGATGGTGCAGAAGATCACCGGGCTGATCATCATCTTGATCAGGTTGACGAAGCCGGTGCCGACCGGCTTCAACTCCACGGCGAAGCCGGGGGCGGCCAGCCCGACCGCGATGCCCGCGACCACGGCGGCGATGACGGCGAGGTAGAGGTAGTGGGTCCGGTCCCTGCGTCTGGATCCCCCCGCCGGTGCGGCTCCATCGATCGACATCTGCGGCTCCTTCGCCGTGCGGTCCTGGCGGCCCCGGGTGGTGGGCCGCTCTGACTATCGGTCCTGGGCGTGACGGAGGTCACGTTTGCGTTCATAGAGTTCACGGCCGGGTGCCGCTGGGACGTGGGGTGCGACGGGGCTGGGGGGCGTTCGTCGACAGGTCGTCGGCAGGCCGCCGACCTGTCGCGGGCCCCTGGGGGACCCCGGGAGTGTGGTGCACACTGGCAGGCATGTCCGTGCGCACCGCCCCCACGCCCTCGCGCCGACGGCTCCCGGCACCCCGCGGGCTGGTCCGCAGCCTGGCTGGGCAGCTCTTCGTCGTCCAGGTGGTCATCGTCGCCGCCGTGGTGGCGGGCGGTGCGGTGCTCGCATACCTCTTCACCGCGGACCGGGCCGAGGACGCGGCCCGCCGTCAGGTCACCACTGTCGCCCACGCCGTCGCCGACTCGCCCTCCGTGCGGGCCGCCGTCACCACGCCGGACCCGACCGCGGTGCTCCAGCCGTACGTCGAGCAGGTGCGGGTGGACACCGGCGTCTCCTTCATCACCGTCATGGACACCGAGGGCGTGCGCTGGACCCACCCGCTGCCCGAGCAGATCGGCAAGCGCTTCCTCGGACACATCGACTGGGCACTCGCGGGGGAGACCCGCAGCGAGACGTACACCGGCACGCTCGGGCCGTCCGTGCGGGTGGTGACGCCGGTGCTGGACGACCGGCACCAGGTGATCGCGCTGGTCAGCGCGGGCCTCACGGTGGAATCCATCTCCGCGCAGTTGAGCGGCCCGCTGCTCGCCCTGGTCGGGGTGGCGGTGGCCGCGCTCGGGGTCGGCGGCGTGGGCACCTACCTCGCCAACTCCCGGCTGCGGCGGCACACCCACGGCATGGGGCCGGCCGAACTCAGCCACCTCTACGAATACCACCAGGCGACCCTGCGCTCGGTGCGCGAGGGGCTGGTCCTGCTGGACCGCGCGCACCGGGTGGTGCTCTGCAACGACGCGGCCCGTGAACTGCTCGGACTGGGCGGCAACTTGGAGGGCCGCCTGATCGTGGAGCTGGGACTGCCGCAGGCGCTGGTCGCGGCCGTGCTCGGCGACGAGCCGGTCCGGGACGAGGTGCACCTGACCGCCGAGCGGGTGGTGGTGCTCAACACCTCCACCATCGGCACCGGCCTCGGCCGGGTCGTCACCCTGCGCGACCACACCGAACTCCAGTCGCTCAGTGGAGAGCTGGATTCCGTACGGGGCTTCACCGAGGCCCTCGGGGCGCAGGCGCACGAGGCGGCCAACCGGCTGCACGCCGTCGTCTCGCTGATCGAACTCGGCCGCCACGAACAGGCGGTGGAGTTCGCCACCGCCGAGCTCGCGCTCGCCCAGCAGCTCACCGACCGGGTGGTCGCGGCGGTCGGCGAACCAGTACTGGCCGCGCTGCTGCTCGGCAAGGCGGCCCAAGCGGCCGAACGGGGAGTGGAGTTGACCCTCACCGACGACAGTCGGATCGACGACGGGCTGCTGCCGCCCGGGCTCTCCGCACGGGACCTGATCACCGTCCTCGGCAACCTGATCGACAACGCCGTGGACGCCGCCATCGCCGGAGCCGCGCAGAGCGCGGTGCCGCCGGAGGTCACCGTCACCGTGCGGATCGATGGCGGTGGCGTGGGTGGCGTGGGGGGCGGCGACGCGGCTCCGGGTGGCGGCGATTGCCTGCTGCTGCGCGTCGCCGACACCGGGGCGGGGATCGACCCGACCGCCGTCGAGGACGTGTTCCGGCGCGGCTGGAGCACCAAGCAGGACGTGCGCGGGCACGGTCTCGGGCTGGCACTGGTGTCCCAGGCCGCCCGGCGCAACGGCGGCAGCGTCGAGGTCGGGCGCGACCGGGGTGCGGTGCTCACCGTCCGGCTGCCGCTCGCCGGGCTGCCGGCACGATCCGGTGAGCGGCAGCCGGGGCAACTCGGGAGCCCGGAGCAACTTGGCCAGCCAGGCCAGCCAGGCCAGCCAGGCCAGCCGGGGCAGCCGGGCCGACGGGAAGGGGTGTCGCGATGACCGAGGTGACCGCCGGGCCGGGGATCTCCGTGCTGGTCGTCGAGGACGACCCCGTGGCCGCCGCCGCGCACACCCTCTACGTCGAGCGCGAACCCGGCTTCCACGCCGCCGGGACGGTGCACAGCTGCGCCGACGCGCTGCGCTTCCTGGACCGCGCCCGCGCTGCCGGGAGGCCCGTCGACCTGACCCTGCTCGACCTCTACCTGCCGGACGGCCACGGCCTCCACCTATGCCGCTCGCTGCGTGCCGCCGGCCACACCACCGACGTCATCGCGGTGACCTCGGCCCGCGACCTGGCGATGGTGCGGCAGGCCGTGTCGGCGGGCGTGGTCCAGTACCTGCTGAAACCGTTCAGCGCCGCCGCCCTGCACGACCGCCTGGAACGCTACGCCCGCTACCGCGACAGCCTCGGGCGCACCGGCGAGGCGACCGGGCAGGACGAGGTCGACCAGGCGTTCGCCCTGCTCCGCACGCCCGAGCGCAGCAGCCTCCCCAAGGGGTTGAGCGCGCCCACCCTGGACACCGTCGCCGCCGTACTGCGCGAGACGGCGACGGGTCTGTCCGCCGCCGCCGCGGGCGTCGCCGCCGGGGTCTCCCGGATCACCGCGCGCCGCTACCTCGAACACCTCGTCGACACCGGGCGGGCGGTGCGGGAACCGCAGTACGGGAGCGTGGGGCGGCCGGAGCTCTGCTACCGGTGGAAGGGTGGCGGGGCGGCTCCGGGTCGGCGGGGGTGAGGGCCGTGACCTTTTCGCCGGTGGCTCGTTGGCAGGACCGGGGGCGGTTCACTCACTCGGGTGGTTCTGGGGGTCCCTGGGGTATCCCGCCAGGTCAGGGGCGGTAAAGTTAGGCTTACCTAACTTCTTCTGGGGGTTTGCCTTGTCGCTCGCCGCCGTTCCCGCCCAGGTTCCGGCCTCCTCCTCCGGAACTGTCGGAGCCGCCGGAGCCGTCGGAGGTGTCGAATCCGCCGGTGTCGCTGGAGCCGCCGGTGCCCCGGCCTCCGGCGAGGCCATCCTGCGCCGCCAGCGCGTACGCGAGTCCGCCGCCCGTACGTACGCCCGGTCCTTCCCGATCGTGCCGGTACGGGCCCACGGCATGACCGTCGAGGGCGCCGACGGGCGGCGCTACCTGGACTGCCTCTCCGGCGCCGGGACGCTCGCCCTCGGGCACAACCACCCGGTGGTGCTGGAGGCGATCCGCCGCACCCTCGACAGCGGCGCCCCGCTGCACCTGCTCGACCTCGCCACCGCCGAGAAGGACGACTTCACCAGCGCCCTCTTCGAGAGCCTGCCCGCCGACTTCGCCGCCGGCGCCCGGATCCACTTCTGCGGGCCGGCCGGCACCGACGCCGTCGAGGCCGCGCTCAAGCTGATGCAGACCGCCACCGGCCGGTCCGGCGCGCTCGCCTTCACCGGCGCCTACCACGGCATGACCGCCGGAGCCCTGGCGCTCACCGGAAACGTCGCCGTCAAGGAACCGCTGCCGAGCGGCGGCGAGGTCGTCCGGCTGCCCTACCCGTACGGCTACCGCTGCCCGTTCGGCGTCGGCGGCGAGGCCGGCGCCGACCTCGCCGCGACCTACGTCGAACGGCTGCTCGACGACCCCTCGGGCGGGGTCGTCCCGCCCGCCGCGATGATCCTGGAAGCCGTCCAGGGCGAGGGCGGCGTCGTCCCCGCGCCCGACGGCTGGCTGCGCGAGATGCGCCGGATCACGGCCGAGCGGGGCATCCCGCTGATCGTCGACGAGGTGCAGACCGGCGTCGGGCGCACCGGGGCGATGTGGGCCGTCGAGCACAGCGGCATCGTCCCGGACGCCATGGTGCTCTCCAAAGCCATCGGCGGCAGCCTGCCGCTCGCCGTCGTCGTCTACCGGGAGGACTACGACGGCTGGCGCCCCGGCGCCCACACCGGCACCTTCCGCGGCAACACCCTCGCCATGGCCGCCGGCGCCGCCACCCTGCGCCACGTCGCCGCCCACGGGCTGGCCGAGCGCGCCGCCGTCGTCGGCGAGCGGATGACCGCCCGGCTGCGCGGGCTCGCCGCCGAACTGCCGGTGATCGGCGACGTGCGCGGGCGCGGCCTGATGCTCGGCGTCGAACTCGTCGACCCCGCCGCCGAACCGGACGCCTGCGGGGCCAGGCCGGCCGACCCGGCGCTCGCCCGCCGGGTGCGGGAGGCCTGCCTGGCACGCGGGCTGATCGTCGAACTCGGCGGGCGCCACGACGCGGTGCTGCGACTGCTGCCGCCGCTGACCATCACCGACGAGCAGGTCGCCGCGGTGCTCGACCGGCTGGCCGACGCGATCGCGGCCGCTGCGGCCGTCGATCCCGTCTCTGCGGCGAGCGCCGCGGCTCCCGCGGCCCGGGGCGCCGAATGAGCGCGCGGCGAGGGGGCGATGGCGGTTCAGGGGAAGGCTCGGGAGGAGGCTCGGGCGCCCGAGCCGGGGCCGGTGGTGACTCCGGTGCCGAGGGCGGTTCCGGGGCCGGAGTCGGGGCCGGTTCTGGAGTCGGGGGCGGTTCGAGGGTCGGAGGCGGTTCGAGGGCCGGCCGTGGTTCCGATGCGGGTTCCGGCTCGGGTTCCGGCGCCGCAGCCGGACTGCCCGGCGGGCCCGCCCCGTTGGACGCCCTCGCGGGCGGCGTCGGCGGGCCCGGCGCGCTCGGACCGCTGCTGGCCACCGTCCTCGACGCGCTCGACCACGGCATCGCCCTGCGCGGCGGGCCGCTGCCCGCAGGCAGTCCGGCCGAGCTCGGTGCGCTGGTCGCCGACGGTCTGGCCGGCGCCCACGGGCCCGGCGCGCTCGCCCGCCTCACCGAACTCCTCGCCTACGGCGCCGCCGACCCCGCCGACCCGGCCTGCGCCGCCCACCTGCACTGCCCGCCGCTCGCCGTGGCCGCCGCCGCCGACCTCGTGGTCAGCGCCCTCAACCCCTCCCTGGACTCCTGGGACCAGGCCCCCGCCGCCACCGCCCTGGAGACCGCCCTCCTCGCCGAACTCGCCGCCCTCGTCGGCTACGACCCGGCCCGCGCTGCCGGCGTCCTCACCTCCGGCGGCACCGAGTCCAACCTCATGGGACTGATGCTGGCACGGGACCAGAAGCTGGACGGCATCGTCGAATTGGACGGCATCCCGGCCGGAGTCCGGCCGTGCGTCGTCGCCTCCGAGGCCGCGCACTTCTCCGTCCAGCGCGCCGCCGCCCTGCTCGGGCTCGGCGAGCGCGCCGTCACCACCGTCCCCGTCGACCGGCAACTCCGGATGGAACCAAAGGAGTTGGAGCGGACCCTGGCCGAGGCCAGCTGGGCCGGACGCACCCCGATCGCCATCGTCGCCACCGCCGGCACCACCGACACCGGCGGCATCGATCCGCTGCACGTCGCCGCCGACCTGGCCGGCCGCTACGGCGCCTGGCTGCACGTCGACGCCGCGTACGGCGGCGGCGCGCTGCTCTCCGACCGGCTCGCCCCGCTCCTCGACGGCATCGATCGTGCCGACTCCGTCTCCCTCGACTGGCACAAACTGGGCTGGCAGCCCTCCGCCGCCGGCGTCTTCCTGGTCCGCCGCACCGAGACCTACGTCTCGCTCGCCCGCCGCGCCGAGTACCTCAACCCCGTGGACGACGAGCAGGCCGGCTACCCCAGCCTGCTCGGCCGCTCGCTGCGCACCACCCGGCGGGCCGACGCCTTCAAACTCGCCGTCACCTTGCGCACCCTCGGCCGCGACGGGCTCGGCCGACTCGTCGACGCCTGCCACGAACTCGCCCGGTCGGCCGCCGAGGCCGTCCGCGCCGAACCGTCGCTCGAACTCCACGCCGAACCCGCGCTGACCGTCGTGCTGTTCCGCTACCGGCCGCCGGGCCTGACCGACGAGGCTGCCGTCGACGAACTCAACGGCAGCCTGCGCCGGTTGCTGCTGCACACCGGGCGGGCGGTGGTCGGGCGGACCGAACTCCCGGGCGAGGGGCCGGGCCGGGTACGGCTCAAGCTCACCCTGCTCAACCCGCACGCCACGGCGGGGGAGGTCCGTGTACTGCTGCGCGAGGTGGTGGGCGCCGGGCGGAAGGCCGAGGGGGACCGGGCCGGCTAGGCGCGCGCTGCGGGGAGTCGGTCATCGCCGGTCATCGCCGGCCGACCGGCGCCCGGGCAGGCCCCGTTCGGGACCGAGGACCAGGGCGCCGAATCATGACCGCGACCGGATGACCACGGTTGCCGCGGTGGCGGTGGCGGTGGCGGTGGCGGTGGCGGTGGCGGTGGCGGTGGCGGCGTGGCTGTGGTTGCGGTCGGTCAGTCGCTCAGGAGTGTGGTGCGGGTGAGCTCCCAGGTCTCCGGGTCGGCGGCGACCAGCAGGCCGTTCTCGCAGCCGGGGGCCTCGGGGCGGTAGGGGGTGCCGTCCAGCCGGGCGGACACGCCGCCGGCCTCGGTGACGAGCAGGGAGCCGGGGGCGTGGTCCCAGGGGAGGGTGCGCCAGTAGAGGAGGAAGTCGAAGCGGCCCTCGACGACGTCCGGGTACTCGATTCCGGCGGCGTGCCGACCGGGGGAGACCTCGCCGAAGGCCGACTCGTTGGCCTGCAAACGCCGGCGGTGTTCCAGGTCGAGGTAGCGGCTCTTCACGGATCCGCGCAGCTTCGCGGCGTCGCGCGGTGCCGGCGGCCGGGTCAGGCGCACGCCGTCGCGCCAGGCCCCGGAGCCCAGTTCGGCACAGTAGGCGGTGGCGGTGGCGGGCTGCCAGATCCAGGAGGCGACGGTCTCTCCGCCGCGGACGAGCGAGCACATCACGGCGTACTCGGGGCGGCCTGCGACGAAGTTGGCGGTGCCGTCGACCGGGTCGACCAGCCAGGCGGCGGGCTCGTCGTGGAGGGCCTGGGCGAGTTCGGGGTCGGCGGAGACCGCCTCCTCGCCGACCACGGGGACGGGCAGCAGCTCGCGCAGGCGGCGGGCGATGATCACCTCGGCCTCGCGGTCGGCGACCGTCACGATCTCGCCGGGCGCCTTCTCCATCACCTCGCCGGCGGCCAGCGCCCGGAAGCGTGGCTCCACCACCTCGGCCGACGCCTCGGCGAGTATCTCCGCCACCTTGTCCATCAGCACGTTCGCGCTCCCTTCGCTGCCTACCACTGTCGCACGAGTGTGCGGAGGCGACCTGCGGCGACCCCTGGGGCGGGCGGGGCCCGCGGGTGGGGTCCGGCGCGCGGACGGGCGGGCGGCGGGGCTCGAACAGGGAACGGCGAACAGATAACAGCTGACAGATTTCGAAATCTGTTATCTGTCAGCTGTTATCTGTTACCTGCTGCCCGCCCTCCCGGGGGTGCCCTCAGTCGCCCAGGTAGTGGAACCCCGGGCGCGGGTGCATCAGGAACTCGTGGTGCGAGATGTTCCAGGCGTACGCGCCCGCCATCGCGAACAGCACCCGGTCGGCTGCCCGCAGGCCGTCGGCGTCGGCGGCGGCCCGGGCGAGGACGTCCTTCGGGGTGCAGAGCTGGCCGGCCAGGGTGGCGCGGCCGGTGGCGACGGCGGGGCGCGGCCACGGGTGCGGCCAGGCGTCGACCGGGAGCACCTCGAAAGGCTGGGAGTGCCCCCGGGTGGCGGGGGTGCGCAGGTGGTGGGTGCCGCCACGGACCACCGCGAAGTCCTCGCCGTGGCTCTGCTTCACGTCCAGCACCTCGGTCGCGTACCAGCCGCAGTGGGCGGTCAGGGCCCGGCCGGGTTCGATCCGCAGGGTCAGACCGGGGTGGGCGTCCAGCAGCTTGGCCAGCCCTTCGCCGAAGGCCGTCCAGTCGAAGTGGTTCGCCGGGTCGTCGTAGTCCACGGCCATTCCGCCGCCGACGTTGACCTCCGCCAGCGGGAAGCCGTGCCGCTCGGCCAGCGCGGCCGACCAGGCCACGATCTGCTCGGCGACGGCCAGTTGCTCAGCCGCCGCGAGCCCGCTGGCCAGATGGGCGTGCACGCCGCGCAGACGCAGCCGCCGTCCGAGCGGGCCGGTGCCGTCGCCGGTGAGCTGGCGCACGCACTCCTCGGCGCGGTCCGGGTCGAGCCCGAAGGGCGTCGGTCGCCCACCCATCGCGAGTGCCACCGCGTCGAGCGCACCGGTGGCGACCGGCAGGTTGACCCGTAGCAGCACGTCGACCACCGTGCCCGGCCGGTCCGCGAGGACGGCGTCGAGCCGGTGCAGTTCCTGCTCGCTCTCGATGTGCCAGCGGTGCACCCCGGCGTCCACGGCGGCGGCGATCTCGGCGGGCGTCTTGCCAGGGCCGCCGAAGGCCAGCGGCGCGTCCGGAACGGCCGCCCGCACGTGCGCCAACTCACCTCCGCTGGAGACCTCGTAGCCGTCGACCGCGTCGCGCAGCGCGGCCAGCAGCGGCGCCTCCGGATTGGCCTTGGCGGCGTAGTACAGCTCGACCCGCGCGGGCAGCGCGGCCCGGACGGCGGCGGCGTGCGCGCGCAGCGCCGCCAGGTCGTAGACGTAGGCGGGCAGGGCGTCGGGCGCGAGGGCGGCGACGTGCCGGCGGACGATCTCGGTCATCGGGCGGCGCTCCCGAGGGAGAGGGGGGTAGCGGTGCGGGCGGCCTGGGCGAGGACGGATCCGGCGAGCGGCGAGGGCAGGCGGACGTAGCCGGCCTGTCGGTCGGCCTTGCGCTCCCAGCGGGTGAGCAGGTTGGCCTTGGCCGGCAGCGGCACGCCCGCGAGCAGCGCCCGCAGCCGGGGCGGGCGGCCGTGGCCTGCCGCGTACTGCTCCAGGGTGTCCCGGACCGCCTGCCACAGGGCGCCCTCCAGCTCGGGGTGGCGGTCGGCGAGGGCGGCCAGCAGTTCGGCGACGTGGTTGACCAGCAGGCAGTAGACCACCCGGTCCCAGCCGCGTTCGGCGTCGTACGTCATCGGCCCGGCGACCTCGGGCGGGAGGGCGGCCAGGAGGTCGGCGTTGTGCTCGGGGACGAGCTTGGTGCCCTCCAGGTCGCGGAAGAGCACCTGGGTGGGGTGCCCGGTGGCGTCGACGCCGATGAGCACGTTCTGCAGGTGCGGCTCCAGCACCACGCCGTGGTCGAAGTAGGCGGCGAGCACGGGCGGGATGAGCAGCCCCAGATAGGCCCGCCACCAGTCCAGGGCCCGGGAGGCGTCCGAACTCCCCGCCAGTAGACGGGAGATGTGGGCGGAGCTGGTCGGGTGCTCGTCGGCGACGGCGGCGGCCAGCAGCGGGGTGACGCCGGGCCGCAGCACGCCGCCGAAGCCCTCGCGGACGATCAGGCCGAAGCCCTCGTACAGCGCCTGGTCGGGTCGGCCGTCGGCGCCGGGCAGGGCGAGGGTGCGGAACGCGGGCTCGCGCAGCATCGCCGCGTCGGGGAAGCGCCGGGCGAGGTCGGAGAGGGCGGGGGCGAGCAGCCGGGTGAGTTCGACGGCGCCGGTGAGCTCGTAAGCGGCGTTCTTGCGCAGGCAGTTGGTGATGCGCACGTTGAGGCTGAACTTGAGGAAGGCGTCCGCGCCGTGGAGGGTGCGCACCGAGGCGGTGGCGGCGAACTCCTCGCCGCGCGGCCCGAGGTCGAGGACGTCCCCGCGGTCCAGGGCGTCGCGCAACAGCGGGTGATCGCCGATGAGTTGGTACTGCCAGGGGTGGGCGGGCAGCAGGCGGTATCCGTCCGGGACGTCGCCGAGGCCGTCCAGCAGGGCGCTCGCGCTGTCGTCCAGGGACTGCTCGGTGAGCAGTTCGGCGCGGACGGCGAGGTGGCGCAGCGGGAACGCCGCGCGGGACTCCGGGGCGTACCCGCGCCAGTCCCCCCGAGCGGCGGAGCGGGACTTGGGCGCCGGGTGGAAGCGGTGGCCGAACAGCAGGGCCTGCTCGGACTCCAGGTAGCGATCCGGTCCGGAGACCGGGCGGTCGGCCAGGCTCTGCCGGAGCCCGTCGTGGCTGGAGGTGACCTGGCCGAGGAACTCCTCGTTCACCGTGCCGGTGCGCAGCTCCAGTTCGTCCTGCACGTGTTCCGCCAGCTCTCGCCAGTTCAACTCCGCCCAGATGCCGCCTCGTTCGATCTCGACCGGGCCGGTGAAGCGGTGCGCGCCGAGCAGCGAGGTGCGGCGCAGGGCGATCCGCAGCAGGGCGCCGCGCCGGGGCAGGCGCAGCAGCAGGCGGCCGTCGGCCACGGCAGTCTGGTGCTCGGGGGCGGAGACCTCGCGCAGCAGGCAGTTCAGCAGGGTGTGGGCCACCGCGTCGTCGGCGGTGGGCAGTTCGTGGCTGATCGGCTCGTGGGTGATCGACTTGGGGGCGATCGGCTCGGGGGTCATCGGCGACTCCAGCGCTGGCGGAGGGACGGGAGGGAGAATGCGGTGGCCGCGACGGCGGCCAGCAGGGCGGCGGCGGTGCCGGCCACCACGGGCGCGGCGGCGCCGAACTGCCCGTTGGCCAGCGCTGCGACGGCGCCGGCGGCGACGGCGCCGCCCTTGGAGACGAGTTCGAGCGTGCCGAACATCCGCCCGGGCGCGCGCCCTTGGGCCGCTCCGGCGGCGAGCACGGCGAGGCAGACCAGGCCGAGCGTGAGCCCGGCGCCGAGCAGCAGCCGGACGGCGACGAAGACCGGGAGCGAGTACGCGACGGCGTGCCCGGCCAGGCCGAGCGCGACGAGGCCGAAGCCGAGTGCGATGCCGGTGTGCGGGCGGGCGTGGAACAGCGTGTGGACGCGTGCGGCGAACACCAGGTAGCACAGGTGCGGCAGGGCGAACAGCACGCCGGTGGTGGTGCCGGAGACGCCGGGAAGCCGTTGCTCGGCGAGCGAGATGAGATAGGGGAAGGAGATGACGGTGGCGAAGACGAAGACGAACTCGAAGACGTAGAGCGGGAGGAGCGGGGCGGCGGGTGCCCGCTCGGCGCGGCCCTCCGACGCGGGGGTGGCCGCCGGATGGTCCGGCTCGGGCAGCAGGGACAGCAGCAGCGAGGCGGCGAGCGGGAGGACGGCCATCACCAGGTACTGGCGGTGCGGGTCGATCCACGGGGACAGTGCGCCGACCAGGATCGGTGCGGCCACCAGGGCCGCCCGGGCGCTGCCTTGCATCAGGGTGAGTGCGCGGGACAGCCGCGGTCCGTCGAGGGCGGCGGCGAGGTAGCCGTTGGTGGCGGCGAAGGTGCCGCCGAGGAAGCCCTGAAGGACCAGCGCGAGGGTGAACGCGGGCAGGCTGCCGGCGGCCCCGGCCAGCAGGAAGGAGACGGTGAGCCCGAGTTGGGCGCGCAGCAGCAGCCGCTTGCGGCCGAAGCGGTCGGCGAGCCGGCCCCACAGCGGTGCGCCGAGCGCGCTGAAGACCGTCGGGACGATGTAGAGCACGCCGGCCCACCGGGCCTGCGGATCGCCGAGCGTGGGCAGGATCGCGGTCAGGTACGGCGGCAGGCCCAGCGCGGCGAAGGAGGCGACGAAGTAGCAGGCGGCGACGGCGTGCACCTGGCGGCGGCCGAGTCCGCCGGAGTGGTCGGTCCCGTGGCCGGACCGCTGCGAAACGGTCTCCACACTCACCGGGTGATCCCGTCCGCCAGCAGGTAGTTGGGGCCGCTGGTGTAGTGCTTGTTGATGTCGGCGGCGCCCGAGCGCTGCTTGCTGAGCAGGGTCCCGGCGCTGACCATGGCCTTGACCGGCAGGCGTTCGGCCTCCAGCAGGTCCGTCCGCAGCGGCTCACCGGCCGGTCCGATCCGGTCCACCGCTTCGGCCAGGCGCTTTCGCAACAGTGCGAGCACGTCGGTGAGTTCGGCGCGACGGTGCTCGGCGAGGCCGAACGCGAGCGCGCCGGTGCACAGGTGGCCGGTGATGGTGGTGAACAGGTCGGTGAGCGCCCGGTCGTCGTCGCCGAAGATCCGGGCGTCGTCGAAGTCGGCCCGGGTCGGGGCGAGTTCGCCGAGGCGGGCGGTCATCCGGGCGGTGTGCACGCGCGGGCCGTCGTCGTCCTTGTAGAGCAGGCGCAGTCCGTCGCCGTCGAGCACCAGGGAGGTGTTCTGCTGGTGCGACTCCAGTGCTATGCCGTAGTCGAACAGCGTGGTCTGCCAGTCCAGCAGCAGTTCCAGCAGGGAGTCGTAGAAGGCGAGTTGGTCGCCGTCGTGGAAGCGGTCGGCGAGGTGGTCGAGCACCAGGCGGCCCCCGGGCGCGGGGGCCAGCAGGGCGGCCAGCGGGACGGTGACGGCCTGCTCCAGCCCGGCGGGGTAGCGGCGCAGCAGGACGGCCAGCAGTTCGTGACCGGCGTGCGCCCAGGTCTGCTCGTCGGCGTGCAGGACGCGGCCGGCGAAGCGCGGCTCGCGGGCCAGCACGGCCTCGATCAGGCGCTGGCCGGCGGCGCCGTCGAGCAGTGTGCCGGGCTTGATGGTGCGGCGGTTGAGCCGGCCCAGCGTGGCGGTGGCGAGCGGGAGTTTGAGGTGGCAGGCGGGGTCGTCGGCGACGGCGACGGTGCGCATGGAGAGCGTCGGCACGACGGTCAGGTAGGGCCGTTCGGCGAGCACCGCGCGGTCGGCCAGGCCGACCGCCTCCAGTGCCTCGTCCAGCGGGGCGCCGACGGTGAGGGGGTGGACCGGCAGGGTGGTCCAGCCGTCGCCGGGGCAGGCGTCCGCAAGGCCCAGCCAGGCCGGAGTGGGCCACCAGCTCGGGAGCGGGCGCCGGCCGTGGGTGGTGAGGGCGTCGGTCGGGACGGCCAGCCAGCGCAGCTCGAACGCGGGGTGGAACTCCGGTGCGTAGGATTTCAGTTGGTGTTCGGTGAGGCCGGACCGGCCGCGTGCGGTCGGGTAGACGGGGTGGTCGAGGTAGGCGGCCAGGGTGTCGTGGCCGAGGGCGGCGGCCAGACCGGTCCAGTCGGCCGGGTCCTCGCCGTACAGGTCGGTGAGCCGGGCGTGCACCTCGGGCCGCGCGCGCTCGTGCAGTTCCATGGTGGCGAGGGTCTGGCGGCACTCCTCGGCGAAAGCGTCCCAGCCGGGCCGGTCCTCGGCCTCGGCCAGGCCGGCCAGGGCTGCCACGATGGCGTCCAGGCCGGTGAGCCGGCGCCCGGCCAGCTCCAGTAGGGGCAGCCGGGCGGCGTACTCGCACTGGAAGCCCTCGACGGCGACGGGCAGGGCGAGTTCGGCGTTCGCGACGGTGAACCAGGCGCCGTCCGCGCGGTCCTCCACGGCGCCGCGGGTGCGCAGGCCGAGGACGTCCTCGCGCAGCAGGGCGGAGATCACCCGCAGGGTGAGCTGCTCGTCGGCGGTCACGGGGTGATCTCCCAGCGGTTGGCGGCGCGGAACCGGGCGACGGCGGCGTCCACGGCTTCCTGGTCGGCGCCGATGGCCCACATCACGCCCAGGTAGTCGCGGTTGGTGCGGTAGTGCTCGTGCCGCTCGCCGAGCGGGCGCAGCGGGCGGTAGGCGAGCCGGATGCCGTCGCGCTCCTCGTCGTACGGCCCGGGGGCGGCGGTGAGGAGGCCGGCGCGGTCGGCGCAGACCACCTCGTTGCGGGCCCGGCGCGGGGTCGCGGCGCACTGCGCGCCGAGGTCCGCGGGGAGTTCCCGGCCGAGGTGGGCGGCGAGGATGTGCTCGAAGAGCGGGACGCCGAGGACCTCGGCGAGCATCAGGTCGCACTGGTCGCCGATGGCACGGTAGTTGACCTCGATGATCCGGGCACGGCCGTCGGGCTGCACGACGAACTCGGTGTGGCAGGCGCCGAGTCCGATCCCGAGCGCGTCGAGTTGGGCGAGCACCTGCGCGACCACCTCACCGGGGTGCGCGGGGACGAACTCCAGCACCTCCTCGATGAAGTCCGGCGGCGGGGAGAGCTGGGTGCGGAAGCCGCCGAGGACGTGCCGGCGGCGGCCGTCGCCGAGCGTCTCCAGGGTGCACAGCCGGCCGTCCAGGAACTCCTCGACGACCAGCGTCGCGCCGGCCCGGCGGTGCTGGATCTCCCGGCAGCGGAGGGCGAGTTCGGCGGCGTCGGCGACCAGTGTGACGTCCTCGCTGGCCACTCCCTCACGAGGTTTGACCACGCACGGGAACGGCGGCTCCAGCTCGGCCGGGTCCTGCCCGGGGGCCAACTCGGCGGACCAGACGGCGTCCTGGCCGGTCAGGGCGAGGTGGCGGCGCAGCTGGCCCTTGTCCTTGGCCCGCAGTGCGGCCTTCCAGTCCTTGGCGGGGAGGCCGAAGTACTCGGCGGCCAGGGCGGTCTGGGTCTGCAGGTGGTCGCTGTTGCTGAACACCGCGTCGGGCGCGTGGTGGCGGGAGACCAGGCTGATCACGGCGCGGAAGTCCCGGACGTCGCACTCCAGCACCGCGGGTGCGGTGAACGGGAGGTCGGCGTAGGCCTTCTGGTGGGGTTCGGCGTGGTCGGTCAGGACGGTGACGTCGAGCCCGAGCCGGGCGGCGGCGGGCAGGAAGCCGGCGGTGACCGAGTCGGTGGGGTTGAGGGCGAGCAGGTAGAGCCGCATGGGGTGGTGGTCCTTGAGGGTGGTGGCGGACGGGAGTGACGGCGGGCGGTGGCGGGGGCGGCCACAGCGGCAGCCGCCTCCGCCCGCCGTCGTCCGTCGGCGGTTACTTGGGTGCGTCCACGCCCGCGGCCTTGGCGATGTCGCCGAGCATGGCGTCGGCGGCCTGGACGCCGATGCCGGACATCCAGGTCTCGTCCGGGACGTTGAAGACCTTGCTGTTCTTGACGGCGTTCAGGCCCTGCCAGACCGGGGTCTGCTGGACCTCGCTCTCCTTGGTCTTGGACGGGTCGTCGGCGGTGGTGACGAACACCAGGTCGGCGTCGGCCTGGTTGATCTGCTCGGCGCTCACCTCGACGATGTTCTTGTCGACGTCCTGGGCGGCCGGGCGGGCCAGGCCGACGTCCTTGAGCACCACGCCGCTGTAGGAGGCCTTGGCGTAGAGGCGGGTCGGTCCGGCCACGAAGCGGACCACCGAGGCGGTCGGCATGGCGCCGCCGTTCTTCGCCTTGATCGCCTCACCGAGCTTGGCGGCCCGCGCCTCGTAGTCGGCGAGCGCCTTCTTGGCCTCGTCCTCCTTGCCGAGCGCCTGCGCGTAGAGGGCGAGGTTCTCCTTCCACGGGAACCCGGTGGTCTCGGCGAGCACGGTAGGCGCGATCGCGTTCAGCTGGTCGTAGACCTTGGCGTGGCGGACCTTGGAGGAGAGGATCAGGTCGGGCTTCAGGGAGGCGATCAGTTCCAGGTTCGGCTCGTTCATCGGGCCGACGTCCTTGGTGTCCTTGATCTTGTCCTTGAGGTAGTTCGGGAACCCGCCCTCGGTCTTCATGTGCGGCGACACCGCGCCGACCGGCGTGATGCCGAGCAGCGTGACGTCGTCCAGCTCGCCGCTGTCCAGCACCACGACGCGCTTGGGCTGGGCCTTGATCTGGGCCGTTCCGGCGGCGTGGGTGACGGTGCGCGGGAAGCCGGCGGAGGCGCCGGCGCTCGCGGAGGAGGCGTCCCCGCTCTGCTTGGTCCCGCCGTCGCTGCCGCAGGCGGCGAGCAGCGTGGTGGACAGGGCGACGGCGAGGACGGCGACGGGGAGGCGGCGGTTCATGGGGGTCCTTGGATCGGGTCGAGCGGGCGTCGGGTTGCGGAGCGTCGAGGGTGAGGAGCGTCGGGGGTGACGAACGGGGGCAGTGGTCAGCGGTCGGCGGCGCGCGGCCGGGTCCGCGCCCGGGGGACGACCAGCGGCGTGCCGGTCTCCGGGTCGGGCACCACCCGGCACGGCACCTGGAACACGGCCTCGACCAGGTCGGCGGTGAGGACCTCGGCGGGCGGTCCGGCGGCGGCGAGCCGCCCGTCCTTGAGCACCACCAGGTGGTCGGCGTACCGGGCGGCCTGCCCGAGGTCGTGCAGCACCATGACGACGGTGCGTCCGGCCTCGGCGTGCAGGTCGGCGACCAGGTCGAGGACGTCGAGCTGGTGGCGCAGGTCGAGGAAGGTGGTCGGCTCGTCGAGCAGCAGCAGCTCGGTGTCCTGGGCGAGTGCGAGCGCGATCCAGGCGCGTTGGCGCTGCCCGCCGGAGAGCCGGTCGACCTGCTGCTCGCGCAGTTCGGCGGTGCCGGTCCGGGCGAGGGCGTCCTCGACGGCGGCCTGGTCGGTCTTGGACCACGGGCTGAGCATCCGCTGGTGCGGGTACCGGCCGAGCCGTACCAGTGCCTCGACGGTGATCGCCTCGGGGGTGACGGGCTGCTGCGGCAGCAGGCCCATCCGCTTGGCGAGGGCCCGGGCGGACATCCGGTGGATGTCGGAGCCGTCCAGGGTGACGGTGCCGGCGGCGGGGTCGAGCAGCCGGACCAGTCCGCGCAGCAGGGTCGACTTGCCGCAGGCGTTGGGCCCGACGATGGCGGTGACGGCGCCGCCGGGCAGTTCGAGGTCGAGCCCGTCGACGATCGTGCGGTCGCCGTAGCGCAGGTCGAGGCCGTGCGCGGCGAGCCGGTTGGCGGTGGTGGTGACGGACTCGACGGTCGTCGTGGGCGTCATCAGTTGCTCCTCTGGGGAGGCCGGCCCTGGCGGATCATCAGCGCCAGGAGCCAGGGCGCGCCGAGCGTGGCGGTGACGGCACCGACCGGCAGGCCGTGGACGGGGATCACGTGGAGCACGAGGAGGTCGGCGGACAGCAGCAGGACGGCGCCGGTGAGCGCGGTGAGTCCGAGCGTGCCGAGGGTGGGCGGCCCGGCGAGCAGCCGGACCAGGTGCGGTACGGCGAGCGCGACGAACGCGACCGGGCCGGTGAGGGCGGCGGCCAGCGAGGCGAGGGTGATGCCGAGCAGCAGCAGCCAGAGCCGGTCCCGGCCGGGGTTGAGGCCGAGGCCGCCGGCCGAGTCGTCGCCGAGGTCGAGGACCGCGATCCGCCGCTGGCAGAGCAGCACGGCCAGGGCGGTCAGCGCGATGGCGGTGCCGCCGATCCACACCTCGGTCCAGTTGCGGCCGTAGAGCGAGCCGGTGGTCCACTGCATCGCGGAGGAGGCCAGCTCGGCCGGGAACCGTACGATCATCAGGTTCACGGCGGCGGCGAGGCCCTGCTGCACCGCCAGGCCGACCAGCACCAGCCGGGTGACGGCCATCTTCGACCGCCAGGCGAGGCCGCCGAGCAGCAGCGCCGCCAGCAGTCCGCCGCCGAGCGCGGCCAGCGGGATCAGCTGCTGGGAGGCGCCGGTGGCGAGCATCAGCACCGCGCCGAAGGACGCGCCGCCGGTGACACCGATGGTGTCGGGGGAGGCCAGCGGGTTGCGGAAGAGCCGCTGGAGCATCGAGCCGGCCATCGCCAGCCCGGCCCCGGCGATCAGCGCCGACACCACCCTGGGCGCCCGGAACTGCTGCACCACCAGGACGTTTCCGGGTTCGCCCTGCCCGACCAGGGCGCGCAGCGCGTCCCATCCGGACAGGCTCACCTGTCCGGTGCCGAGCGCGACGCCCGTCAGCACCACCAGGACGACGGCGGCCAGCGCCGACCACACGGCGGTGCGGGCCCGGCGGCGGGCGAGCGTGCCGACGGGTACGGCGAGCGCGGTCACCGGGCCACCTTCCGGGCCAGTACGGCGAGAAGCGGCGCGCCGAGGAAGGCGGTCACGATGCCGACCTCGATCTCGGAGGGGCGCACCACGAGCCGTCCGAGCACGTCGGCGGCGAGCAGCAGCAGCGGACCGGCGATCAGGCAGCCCGGCAGCAGCCAGCGGTGGTCGTTGCCGAGCAGCGGGCGGACCAGGTGCGGCGCGGCCAGTCCGATGAACGCCACCGGCCCGGCGACGGCCACCGCACTGCCCGCGAGCAGGACGACGGCCAGCCCTCCGGCCAGTCGGATCCGGGCCACCGGCACGCCGAGCGACTGGGCGGTCTCGTCGCCGAGGGCCAGCGCGTTGAGGGCGGGCGAGATCGCGAACGCGCCCAGCAGGCCGAGCACCAGGAACGGCAGCACGGGGGTGAGGGTGTCCAACTGCCGCCCGCCGATCGAGCCGGCCAACCAGAACCGAGCCTCGTCCAGGGTGCGGTGACTGGCCAGCATCAGCGCGGAGGTCCAGGAGGTGAGCACCACGGTGAGCACGGTGCCGCCGAGCGCGAGCCGGACCGGGTCGAGGTCGCCGCCGCGCCGGGACATCGCGTACGCGGCGACCGCGGCGACGGCCGCCCCGGCGAAGGCGAACCAGACGTACTCGACGGGCCGGGTGAGGTCCAGCGCGTAGATCGCGGCGACCACGGCGAGACTCGCGCCGGCGTTGACGCCGAGGGTGACCGGGGAGGCGAGCGGGTTGCGGGTGACGCCCTGGGCGACCGCCCCGGCGACGCCGAGCGCGGCCCCGACGGCCAGTCCGATCACCGTTCGCGGCAGGCGAAGGCCCGTCACCACATCGGCGTCGCCGCCGTGGGCGGCCCCGGTGAGCGCGTCGGCCACGGTGGACAGCGGGATGGATCGGGAGCCGAGCGCGAGGCTCAGCGCGGCACACAGCACGAGCGCGCCCACACCGGCGACCAGCAGCAGGGGCCGCTGGACCGCAGACGATCGAGGCGTCGCCGGGGCCGTGGTGGCCGGCGGGTCGGTTCTCAACACGAGTCGACATCTTAGGTTAGGTTTGCCTAAGTTCGTCAATCTCGGGTCGCCTGGTCCGATGTCGGGCCGTTCGCCGCGGCGTCACCCCGCCCAGGTGTCGCGGGTGTCGCGCCGCCCAGCCCGGCCCCGGGTGGTGCACTCCCTGGGGCATTGTAAGGTGAGCCTCACCTTATTCGATCATGCGGAGTCGATCCACGGAGCGCCGATGATCCCCGGAACACCCCTGCCCGTCGCGCCGACGTCCACCCTGCCCGGCGACTACCGGCGCCTGCGCGAACTCTGCCCGGTGCTGGAGCTGCGCCTGCTCGGCGCCGACGAACCCGACCCCCGTGCCGCCGACGGCTGGTACTCGGGGGCCGAACTCGCCGCCGACGAACGGGCCCTGGCCGCCGTTCTGGCCGGCGAGGAGGAGCGCATCGCCGCCGAACACGGCCGCGCCCCCCGCCCGCACGTCACCGCCTCCAGGCTGCTGCACCACTACGTCTGGTCCGCGTGCCTGCTCATCGCGGGCCCCTGGCACCTCGCCCGGAAAGTACCCCTCGTCGACCCCGCCGACCTCTGGCTGCACGCCCCCACCGGGGACCTCGCGCTGCGCCCGCGCGGCCACGTCACCCTCCCCGGCGACGACGAACTCCGCGCCGAACTGCGGGCCGCCGTGGTCGCCCACGTGGAGCCGGTGCTCGCTGCCTTCGCCGCCCCCAGCCGGCGCCGCGACCGCGCGCTCTGGGGCATGGTGACGGACGACCTCGCCTCCGCCGTCTGGTACCTCGGCCGGATGCTCGGCGAGGAGGACGCCGCCGTCGTCGCCGCCGGGGCGGTGCTGCCCGGCGGCACCCTCCCGCTGCCCGGCGCCGCCGACTTCCGCCGCCTGCACACCCCCGACGGGCGCGGCCACCACACCCGTACCCGGCTCGGCTGCTGCCTCTACTACGCGGTCAAGCCCGAGGCCGCCGCCTGCCTGACCTGCCCGCGCACCGGCGACGAGGAACGGCTGCGCCGGTTCTGAGGGGTCCGTCCGCGGATCGCCGTCGGGGATCCGCGGACGGGATTGTGTGGGGGAACCGTCGGGGACGGTTCGTTGTCAGTGGTATCGGCTAGGGTCGCGGCCATGATCGATTCGACGACGCGGGTTCGCATCGCCCGGCCCTCGCGCGACCTCGCGGCGGCCGAGCGCTTCTACGTCGGCGGCCTCGGCCTCGACGTGCTGTGGCGCACCACCGAGCGGGTGTCCGGCGAGCACGACCTGCTGATGGTCGGTCCGCCCGGCGGAGCCTGGCACTTCGAACTCACCCACGACCCGGAGAACCCGCTGGAGCCCACCCCGACGGTCGACGACCTGTTCGTCGTCTACCTCGGTGCGCCGGTGGACGACGCCCTGGTCGCCCGGCTGGAGGCCGCCGGCGGCACCCCGGTCCGGGCCCACAACCCCTACTGGGAGGAGTTCGGCGTGACGATATCCGACCCGGACGGCTACCGGCTGGTGCTCTGCTCCCGTGGCTGGGGAGCCTGACCGCCTGTCCGACCCCGTTCGGTCTCGCCGCCCGCCCCGTCCCTGCCGCGCAGCACCGCCACGCCCCGGTCCAGGTCCACGCCGAAGTGCGGCGGCGCTCCGACCTGGGCGTCGTCCCGCAGCGTCAGCTGTTCCCGCCGTTGTTCGACCTGCACCCGCTTGCCCGGGCTGAACAGCGCCTGCAACTCCTCCAGCCCGCCGCCCAGGCCAACCCCGGTGCTCCCGCCGCCGCGCCGCCAACGCCCCGACGACTCGCCCCGGATCTGCCACGCGATCAGGAGCATCAGCCCGATCACCGCCGCCGCCACGCACGCCACGTCTACGATCACACCCATGTACGCCCAACGCCGGTCGGCAGCACCCGTGTTCCCCGAGGGCGCCGCGCCGGTGGCGGCGTCCACCCGCTACCCTGCCGCGCGAACCGAAGGAGACCCCTCACCATGACCGTGCGCGGAACCACCGTGGACATCCCGACGGCGGACGGCACCGCCGATGCCTACCTCGCCCGTCCCGACGACGGGCGGGCCCACCCCGGCGTCATCCTCTATATGGATGCCTTCGGGCTCCGACCCCAGCTGAAGGACATGGCCGACCGGCTCGCCCGGGCCGGGTACGCCGTGCTGGTCCCCAACGCCTACTACCGGAACGGCCGCGCGCCGGTCGTCGAACTGCCGCCGCTGATCGACCTGGAGAAGGACCCGGCGATCTTCAAGCAGATCGGCCCGCTGCTCGCCACCCTCACCCCCGAGGTGACCGCCCGCGACGCGGACGCCTACCTGCGCTGGCTCGCCGATTCCCCGCTCGTCGAGGACGGCCCGGTCGGCCTCACCGGCTACTGCCGCGGCGCGGTGCTCGCCCTGCGGACGGCCGCCAGCCACCCCGACCGGATCGCGGCCATGGCCGGTTTCCACGGCGGCAGCCTCGCCACCGAGGCGCCGGACAGTCCGCACCTGGGCGCCTCCCGGATCACCGCCGAGGTGTACTTCGGCCACGCCGACGAGGATCCGTCCATGCCCGCCGAGCAGATCGAACGGCTCGCCGGGGCCCTCGCCGCCGCCGGTGTCCGCCACCGGGAGGAGGTCTACCAGGGTGCCCCGCACGGCTACACCCAGGCCGACACCACCCGCTACGACGCCGTCGCCGACGCGCGCCACTGGGAGGCGCTGCTCG
Organism: Kitasatospora sp. NPDC088264; assembly: GCF_040685715.1. Classification (NCBI taxonomy): domain Bacteria; kingdom Bacillati; phylum Actinomycetota; class Actinomycetes; order Kitasatosporales; family Streptomycetaceae; genus Kitasatospora; species Kitasatospora sp. NPDC088264. The sequence continues at coordinate 188,257 of NZ_JBFBIR010000001.1, read as the reverse complement.
ACCTGTTCAAGCGGACCCTGTCGGCCTGAGCCGCCGGAGGGCCGGGGCGGCCAGCGACGCCGCCCCGGCCTGGGCCGTGCGGGCGCGGGCCGGTGACGGCCTCACGCCACAGCGCCTCCTCTTCGTCCTCCGGTCACACAACGGACGCGAGGTGTTCGGGTTTGCGTGGAGCCGGGCCGTCATGGTCTGGTGCCTGACAGCGAGTCCGGGCCCGGCCGGGGGCCGACCCGCCGGGCGTCGGGGAGGCACCCGGGACTCGTGGCAGTGGTGAGCAACGAACCCGCGTCACCCGGTACCACAGGCCGGGACCGGGCGGACGGATCCAGGGGGGAACCGAACGTGCAGAAGACGGAGAACAGGCAGAACGCGCAGGAACCGTGGGGCACGCGGGACACGCAGGGCGCACGGGGCATGGGGGGCGTACAGGTAGTACGGGGCACGCGGGCCATGCGGGATGTGCAGGACGCCATCGCGCAGGCGCTGGCCGAGAGCGTCCCCGGCGGGGTCCGGCAGGGCGAACTCGACCGTGACGGGCGGGCATTGCGCTGGGTGGAGGCGGGGCGCGGCGGCCCGCCGGTGGTCCTGCTCGCGGGCTGCGGCACCTCGTCGCTGACCTGGGCGCCGGTGCTGTCCGAACTGGCCGCGCACAGCCGGGTCGTGGCGTACGACCGGGCCGGGCTCGGTGCCAGTGACCCCGCTCGCGTCTCCGGTCCTTCGCTGGAGTCCCCGACCGGGGACCTGGCTGCCCTGGTGGAGCACCTCGGCGCCGGCCCGGCCATCCTGGTCGGGCACAGCTGGGGCGGCCAGCTGGCCCAACTCCTCGCCTGGCGGCACCCGGAACTGGTGGCCGGCCTGGTCCTGGTGGATCCGGCGCACGAGGAGTTCCAGCCACCGGCCATCCGCGCGGCCGAGGCCGTCCTGTTGCGGGTGGGGCTGCTCCGGGCGGCCATGACGCCCGCCGCACGCCGTGCCGGGGGAGCCGTCGCGAGGGCCGAGGCGGCCGTCGAGGCGCATCGCCACCAGCGGCGGACCGTCCTCGACGAGAACCGGCTGACGGTCCTCGCGGTCTCCGAGCTCCGGCGGCGGCGCGCGGCCGCGCGGCTGCCCGACGTGCCGGTGACGGTGCTGAGCGCGACCGACGGCCTGCCGGGGGCGATGCGCGCCCGCTGGACCGTCCTCCAGTCACACGTCGTCGCCGGCGCGGCCAAGGGGTCGCACATCGTGGTGCGCGGCGCCGGCCACCACGTCCACGCCGACCACCCGCAGGCCGTCGCCGCCGCCGTCCTGGAGGTGGTCGAGCACGCCCGGCAGGGCCGGGACAGCTGACGGCGGCGGCCCTCAACCGCTGGCCGGACAGCGCCTGCTGACCGTTCGACCCCCTCTGGCACACTGGGGGCCGAACGGCCCGCTGGGGAGGGTCATGACACATGGGGGCGGGAGTATGAGGGGTCCGGGCGCCGTGCTCGGCGGGCGGTACACGCTGGTCGAGCGGATCGGCGGCGGGGGGATGGGTACGGTCTGGCGGGCCGACGACACGGTGCTGGCGCGGCCGGTGGCCGTCAAGATCCTGCACTCGGCGCTGTTCGAGGACGACACTTTCATCCAGCGCTTCCGCCGGGAGGCCCAGCTGGTCGCCGCGATCGACCACCCGGCCGTCGTGGACGTCCACGACTACGGTGAGAGCGGCGGCGGTGCCGAGGGCCGGGAGGGCGGCGAGGGCGGTGACGCCGGGGACCGCTGCGCCTACATCGTCATGGAGCTGGTCGACGGCCGGCCGTTGGACCGGGTGCTCGCCGAGGAGGGCCCGATGCCTCCCGAGCGCGCCCTCGGTCTGGTCGCCGCCGCGCTGGACGGCCTGCACGCCGCCCACCGCCGGGAGATCGTGCACCGGGACATCAAGCCGTCCAACCTGATGGTGCGCACGGACGGCCGGGTGACCATCACCGACTTCGGCATCGCCCGGGCGATCGCCAGTACCAAGATCACCGCCTCGCACGCGATCGTCGGCACCGCCCTCTACATGGCCCCCGAACAGGCCGAGGGTACGGGCACCGGGCCGGCCTCCGACCTCTACTCGATCGGCGTGGTCTGCTTCGAACTGCTCACCGGGAAGCCGCCGTTCGTCGGCGAGAGCGTGTTGGAGGTCGCGCTCAAGCACGTCCGCCAGCCGGCGCCGGAGCTGCCGGGGGCCTTCCCGGCGGCGGTCCGCGAGCTGGTCGCGAAGGCACTGGAGAAGAAGCCGGAGGACCGGTTCGCCGACGCCGCCGAGATGGCGGCCGCGGCCCGGGCGGCGATCGGCGCGAAGGACGCGGGCGCTGCGGCGGGTGCGGCCGGCGCCCCGGCCGACACCGGGACGGTCGACCTCAGGGCGGCGGCCGGGGGAGCGGCTGCGGGTGAAGGGGCCGGGGGTGGGGTGGCCGGGGGCGCCGGTGCGGCGAAGGCCGGTGCCCTGGTGCCGGTCGCGGACGGCGCCGACCAGCCCGCGTCAGGCGAGCGCCCGGCGTCGGGTGGCCCCGTGCCGGACGAGGACGAGGTCGCCAAGGTGGGGCCGCAGCCGGTGACCGAGCCGGGCAAGCGCCGGTCGCGGCGCGCACTGCTGGTGCCGGTGATCGTCCCCGTGGTCATCTCGATGGGCACGGCGACCGTCCTGCTGGTGGACCGCGGCCCCGGCCGGTCGGACGCGGCCGAGCCGCCCGCCGCCCAGCCGACCGTCGTCGTGACGGCCCCGGTGACCCCGGGCGCGGGCACCCCGGCGGCCCCGGCCGTGACGCCGCCCGCCACGCCGACACCCTCCGACACCCCGGTCGCGGCCCCGGCCGCCGACCAGCAGCCGAGCACCCCGAACCAGCCGGGCGCGCCCGTCCCGGCCCCCGCGCCGGGCGGCAACGGAGGCGCGGCGGGCCGAGGCGCCGGCGCGGGCGCGGCGGGCGGCGGAAACGCGGCCGGTGGCGGCGGCGCTTCGGGCGGCCAATCCAACCAGTCCGGCGGCGGGGGCGGCACCGCCAACCAGCCCGCCAACCCCAATCCCAATCCCAACCCGCAGCCCCCGGCCCAGAACGCGGCCGGTGGCTCCCCCGCCGGGGGCGGCTCCCCGTCCGGCGGCGGTTCGCCCTCGGGCGGCGGCAACCCGCCGGCTCCGCAGACCCCCACCCGGCCGCCGTCGTGCGGCGGCACCTCCTGGACCACCATCGTCAACGTGAAGGACGGCCGCCCGATCGGGATGGCCCGCGACGAACTGAGCGGCGACAACCCGATCGTGGTCGGCGGCGCGTCCCAGTACGGCTGGGTGCGGGCGACCGACCCCGGCTCCTGGATCAGTTTCAACGCCTGCAACAGCGGCGGGCCGCTGCTCGTCCAGACCATGGACGGCAAGGTCACCCTGAGCGGAGGCTTCAGCTTCCTGACCAACTGGACGGTGCGCAGCGGATCCGCCCAGGGCTCCTACACGCTGGCCGACTACCAGAACCAGCGCTGCATGACCGACAACGGCCCGGGGAACGCGGTCACCATGGTGACCTGCACCCCCGGCAACACGGCCCAGGAATGGCGGTTCCAGTGACAGCGACCGGCGGAGCCGACGACGGTGTGGTCCTCTACTGGCGGCCGCTGTGCACGTTCTGCATGAACCTGCGCCTGGCGCTGCTCTTCACCCGCCTGCGCTACAGCCGGCGGTTCACCATGGTGAACATCTGGAAGGACCCGGACGCCGCCGCCTTCGTCCGCTCGGTCGCGGACGGCAACGAGACCGTGCCGACCGTCACCGTGGCCGGGCGGCCGATGGTGAACCCGTCGATCCGCCAACTGCTCGCCGCAGTGCGGGAGTACGCGCCGGAGGTGCTCCCGGGGAGGCCTCGCTGACCGGTCCGGGCGAGGAGTGGTACCCCTTCGCTCTCCCGGTCCAGATCCCGATCCCGCCGTTGCCGTTGCCGCTGCCGCTGCCGCTGCCGCTGCCGCTGCCGCTGCCGCTGCCGCTTCTGCGACCGGACGGGCCCGGCGCGGGCGGCGGTTGAGCGCGTGTGCCGACCCGGCCCGGGTGTCCGTACGGGCGGGTCGCCCGGGAGCCGGGGGCGGGCGAGCGGGGCGCCGCGGGAACCGGGCGTCATCGCAGATGCCGGTGGAGGAGGGGCCGTTGTGGGACACGGGGTCTCCCCGGCTCCGGTGCGCCCTCAGGTGTCGAGCCCAACTCGCCGACTGCGCTGAGGAGTCGGGCGAACACGAGGCCCGGTGGCGCTAGCAGATGACCCGGCGGCGGGCAAGGGTGGCAGGTGGCGGGACCTCGCCAAGCGGATGTCAAGATTCCGTATTGGAAGTTCTACAGGGATGTAAAAGTCGATTCCGGCCCGCTCGGCTCCGCGCGCCGAATCGGCGTTCGACGGTCGATCGGACATCGGTGCAGGCGGTCGGGCGTGGTTCGGGTGGGAACCTACTGCAAGGCGCGGTGAATTGCCCCGTTTTGCCCACCACTTGAGGGCCTTGGCGAGCTGGCGGGACCTGGCCAATCGCTGAAGTAGACCTGTCAATTCACCTGCTGGATTGTCATGCTTCTGGACAGCCCCGGCGGTAGCCCCCACCCCCACCCCTTGGTGGCTCGCCGCTCGACCGCTCGGGGTTTCAGCACGTCAGCGCCCATTTCCGCCCCACAGGTGCCGACCCCGGCCCCCGGAACGCGGCGCGACCGCGTCCACACGCGGTTTCCCGGAAGGACTCGCACGTGAAGCGAAAGCTCGCAGCTGTCGCCGTACTGTCGGCCACCGCCCTGCTGACCGGTGTGATCCAGGTGAGCACCGCCGCCCAGGCCAGCCCCGTCGCCGGCCTCCAGGCCCAGGCCGACCACCAGCACGCGGCCGTGCTCGCGCTGGCCGGCGGCCAGTCCGGCCCGCTCGCCAAGGCCCTCGCCCTCGGCGAGAAGGAGCGGCTCGTCGCCAAGGACGCCGTGGTGGACAAGGACGGCACCCGGCACCTGCGCTTCGAGCGCACCTACGCCGGCCTGCCGGTGCTCGGCGGCGACCTGGTCGTCCACCAGAAGGCCAACGGCTCGGTCAAGTCGGTCGACAAGGCGGTCTCCGCCAAGCTCGCGCTGCCGAGCCTGACCCCGCAGATCCCGGCCGACCAGGCCGCCACGCAGGCCACCGGCGCGGTCAAGGCCACCGTCGGGGTCACCCTCGACGCCGACGAGTCCCCGCTGGCCGACGTGCACCAGACCGGCAAGGCCGAACTGGTGGTCTGGGCGACCGACGGCAACCCGCGCCTGGCGTACCGGACCACCGTCGAGGGCGTGCGCGCCGACGGCACCCCGAGCAACCAGGTGCTCGTCACCGACGCCGCCACCGGCAAGGTGCTGTCCACCCACGAGAAGATCCAGACCGCCGCCGGCACCGGCAAGGGCGTCTTCGTCGGCCAGGTGCCGCTCACCACCGCGCAGAGCGGCTCCAGCTACTCGCTGAAGGACGACAGCCGCGGCGGCCAGTCCACCAGCGACATGAGCAACGGAACCGCCGGCAACGGCTCGCTGTTCGCCAACACCTCCAACAACTTCGGCGACGGCACCGCCTCCAACCGCGAATCCGCCGCCGTGGACGCCCAGTTCGGCGCGGCCACCACGTGGGACTTCTACAAGAGCACCTTCGGCCGCAACGGCATCCGCAACGACGGTGTCGGCGCCGCGAGCCGCGTCCACTACGGCTCCAACTACGTCAACGCCTTCTGGGACGACAGCTGCTTCTGCATGTCCTACGGCGACGGCAACGGCGACGCCGCCCCGCTCACCGAGATCGACGTGGCCGGCCACGAGATGAGCCACGGCGTCACCGCCGCCACGGCGAACCTCAACTACTCAGGTGAGTCCGGTGGCCTCAACGAGGCCACCTCCGACATCATGGGCACGATGGTCGAGTGGTACGCCAACCTGCCCTCCAACCCGCCGAACTACTGGATCGGCGAGCTGATCAACCTGAACGGCAACGGCACCCCGCTGCGCTACATGGACCAGCCCAGCAAGGACGGCCAGTCCGCCGACTCCTGGTCCGCCGGCGTGGGCAACCTCGACGTGCACTACTCGTCGGGCGTGGCCAACCACTTCTTCTACCTGCTGTCGGAGGGCAGCGGCGCGAAGAGCATCAACGGGTTCGACTACAACAGCCCGACGGCCGACGGCTCCTCGCTCGCGGGCATCGGCCGGGACAAGGCCGCGCAGATCTGGTACCGCGCGCTGACCGTCTACTTCACCTCCACCACCGACTACGCGGGCGCCCGGGCGGGCACCCTCAGCGCGGCGGCGGACCTGTACGGCAACGGCAGCGCCGAGTACAACGCGGTCGCGGCCACCTGGACGGCGGTCAACGTCAACTGACGACCGCCTGAGTGGGCCCTGCCGAACCGTGGGTGCCGGCGGGCGGGGCCGCACGGCGGGGGCGACGGTGTGCGGACCACCGTCGCCCCCGCCGTCATGTGCGCGGGGCGCGGCGCGCGGGCGCAGCGATGCGGGGTTGGACGCCGGAACCGTCAGTCCCACCGTCAGTCCCACCGTCGGTCGGAGCGGTCGGAGCGGTCGGAGTGCGGCGGCGGTAGCGCTGTTCGGTCGCGGTGCACGCGGCGAGCAGCAAGGCCGCCGCCGCCGTGGCCGCGGTGATCGCGAACGGCGCGGCGGGCGCGAAGTGCGTGGTCGCCCAGCCGCCCAGGAAGGTGCCGGCCGATTGCGCCAGGATCAGCGCGCTGACCAGCGCAGCCATCGCCTCGCCCAGCCGGACGGCCGGCACCGTCCGCTCGGCCAGGCCGAACATCGTGATCATCTGTGGTGCGACCGCCACCCCGAGGAGGCCCACGGCAACGGTCAGGCTCCACAGGCTCCCGGTGGAGACGAGCAGGACGCAGGAGGCGGCGAACAGCAGCGCCATCCCGGCCAGCAGCAGGACGTAGGGCACGGTGAGCAGTCGCTCAGGGCGCGAGGTGCTTCCGGATCTGGTCCAGGATCAGGCCGGCCCCGGTGTAGCCGATCCCGAGCATCCACAGGCTGTCGTCGACCCGGAACACCCGGCCGGTGCGGACGGCGTCCAGGCTCTTCCACAGCGCGCCATCGGTGATCCTGCCCTGGTCGGATTTGGCCGCGTCCCCGTAGACCGAGTAGAAGATGACGTCGGCCGCCGCCTGGTCCACCTGCTCGGGGCTGATCTCGACCGAGAACCCGGGCTTGTCCTGGTTGGCGGGCCGGCCGAGCCCGAGGTCCTTGAACAGCGAGCCGACGAAGGTGTCGTTGAGGTACAGCCTGGTCGGTGCGCCCGCGAGGAAACGAGCCATCTCGACCCGGGTGGCGGCGGCCTTGGCCGGGCCGCCGAGTGCGGTGACGAGGTCCCGCGCCTTCGTCCGGTACGCCGCGTCGGCCGCTTCGGCTTCGGCCTGCCGGCCCATCGCCTCGGCGTGCAGCCGGACGTTCTCCTTCCAGGTGGGCCCGGTGGTCTTGGACAGCACGGTCGGCGCGATCTTCGTCAGTTCGTCGTACCGCTTGTCGTCGCGCACCTGGTTGCTCAGGATGAGGTCCGGCCGCAGCGCCGCGATCGCCTCCAGGTTGGGCTGCCCGATGGCGCCGACGGCCTTTGTCGTGGCCAGCCGTTCGGCGGGCAGGTAGGCCGGGAAGGGAGCGCCCTCGGTGACGGTGGTCGCGCCGACCGGCGTGAGCCCGAGGGTGACCACCGAGTCCAGCGCGTCGGTGTCCAGCGCCACCACCCGGGTGGCCCGGGCCGGTACGGTGCTCTCGCCGCGAGCGTGCCGGACGGTCCGGGGGCCGGCCCCGCTGGACCCGCTGGACCCGCTGGACCCGCCGGAACCGCCCGGCGCGCCGGGCTCACCGGTCGCGCCGGTCGAACCGGCGGACGGTGCCGGGGAGTTCGGTCCGCAGGCGGCGAGCGCGAGGCCCGGGGTGAGCCCGGCGGCGAGGCCGAGCGCGGCGCGGCGACTGAGGGGTCTGGGCATCGGCGGTTCCTCCAACGGGTGGGCAGGGCGCGGGAATCCCTGCCCTCCCGTCGGAGGGGTTACGCCTCGGTGTCGTTCTCCCGTCGCTGGCGCAGCAGTTCGTCGTACTCGGCGGGCACCCGCCGGTCCATCGCGAGGGCGAACTGCGCGTCGACGACCGTACGGGCCAGCGGCCGCACCCGCAGGATGCGTTCGGTGAGCCGGGCTGCCTCGCCGGGCGGCAGCGGGGCGTCGGCGGCGAGGGCGCCGAGCAGGTGCTCGCCGACCACGTCGATGAAGATCTCGGCGATGGCTTCCACGTGCTCCTGGGTGCGCCGGCTGGCGTCCAGCACCACGGAGAGCGGTACGCCCTCGGCGACGAGTGCGGTGGTGGCGTCCATCAGGCGGCGGCTGATGTGGGTGATCCCGTCGTCGTCGATCGTGATGTAGCCCTGGGCGATCGACTCGGCGGTGTTCTCCTCGGTGAGCTGGTCGTTGAAGACGGTCCTGAGTTCGTCCCAGTCCAGGCGCACCGGGGTCTCGTCCGACCAGGGGGCGACGATCGCGGCCTCCAGCCCGATCAGCTCGGCGACGTCCCGCCCGCTCTCGCCGGCGCCGATCAGTTCGGCGATGCCGCCCAGGGTGTGGCCGCGGTCCAGCAGTTCGCCGATCATCCGCAGCCGGGCCAGGTGCTCCTCGCCGTACCAGGCGATCCGGCCCTCCTTGCGGGGCGGCTGGAGCAGTTTGCGCTCGCGGTAGAAGCGCAGCGTCCGGCTGGTGATGCCGGCCGCCTCGGCCAGTTCCTCCACCCGGTACTCGCGTTTTCCGTCACCCGCAGCAGCTCTGACCTTGTCCACGGCGATCAGCATAGGTCCGGCACCTCCGAAGGCTCCCGGAATCCGGGTGGCCGCGCTTCTTCCATCCGGTGTCAGCAAGGGCTACCCTGCCAATCATGCCAGTAATTACTGGCGCGATTAGCGGGGCTCCGACGCCGGTCGTCGGGGAGCCCAAGGCAGTGCGCACAGCACCATGCGGAGCAGCACCAGAGCGACACCGCGGCTTCACCCGGGCGCATCAGGGCAACATCAGAGCAGCGCCAGGGCGGTACGAGAGCAGTCGAGCACAGCACGAGCACGGCGTCGTCGGCGCGCCAGGACGCGCGGCACGAGCGGGCGCCACGGTACGGCAGCGCGAAGATCATCGCCCCACCCTCAGGAGGAGGCCGCATGGCATCCAGCAGCAAGCGCCCCCGCTCCGGCACGTCCGGTGCCCCCGCGGCGGACGAGGCCGTCCCGCACGTGCGGGTGGCGGTGATCGGCTCCGGCTTCGGCGGTCTCGGCGCCGCCGTCCGGCTGCGCCGCGCCGGGATCACCGACTTCGTCGTCCTGGAGCGCGCGGACTCGGTCGGCGGCACCTGGCGCGACAACAGCTACCCCGGCTGCGCCTGCGACGTGCCCTCGCACCTCTACTCCTTCTCCTTCGCGCCCAACCCCGCGTGGCCGCGCAGCTTCTCCGGCCAGCCGGACATCCGCGCCTACCTGGAGAAGGTCGCCACCGTCTTCGGCCTCCGCCCGCACCTTCGGTTCAACACCGAAGTGCTGGAGGCGCGTTGGGAGGCCGAGCAGGTCCGCTGGCGGATCACCACCTCGGCCGGTCAGTGGACCGCGGACGCGGTGGTCTCCGCCGCCGGACCACTGGCGGACCCGCAGATCCCCGACCTGCCGGGGCTCGGCGCCTTCCCCGGCAAGGTGTTCCACTCCTCCCGCTGGGACCACGACTACGACCTGACCGGCAAGCGGGTCGCGATCGTCGGCACCGGAGCCTCCGCCGCCCAGATCATCCCGTCGATCCAGCCGAAGGTCGGCAGGTTGACGGTCTTCCAGCGCACGCCCGCCTGGGTCCTGCCGCGCCGGGACCGCGAGATCAGCCAGCTGGAGAAGTGGCTGCACGACCGCGTGCCGGTCACCGGGAAGATCCGCCGCGGCACCCTGTTCGCCCTCCGAGAGCTCCAGGTGGACGCCTTCGTGCGCCGCCCGGGAATGCTGCGCGTGGTCCAGCAACTCGCCGAACGCCACCTCGCCCAGGGCGTTCCCGACCCGGCCCTGCGCGCCAAGCTGACCCCGGACTACCGGATCGGCTGCAAGCGCATCCTGCTCAGCAACACCTACTACCCGGCGCTCGCCGCGGCCAACACCGAGGTCGTCGCCTCCGGCCTGCGCGAACTGCGCGGCTCCACCCTGGTCGCCGCCGACGGCAGCGAGCACGAGGTCGACGCCATCGTCTTCGGCACCGGCTTCCACGTCACCGACATGCCCATCGGGGCCCGGGTGTTCGGCGCCAACGGCACCAGCCTGGCGGAGGAGTGGAAGGACGGCATGGAGGCGCTGCGCGGCTCGGCCGTGCACGGCTTCCCGAACCTGTTCTTCGTGATCGGTCCCAACACCGGCCTCGGCAACAGCTCGATGATCCTGATGATCGAGTCCCAACTGAACTACCTGATCGACGCGTTGACCACGCTCAAGTCGATCGGTGCCACCGCGATGCAGCCCACCGTCCGGGCCCAGCGGCAGTGGAACCTAGAACTCCAGCACCGGATGGACCGCACCGTCTGGACCACCGGCGGCTGCCGCAGCTGGTACCTGGATCCGAACGGCAAGAACACCGTGCTCTGGCCCGGCTCCACCACCGCGTTCCGCCGCGCCACCCGCAAGGTCGACCTCGGCGAGTACGAACTGATCATGCGCGCCGGCCAGGACGCCGCCCGTACCGCGCAGGAGGTGTCCGCATGAGCGCCGCCGAGCTGCCCGCCGAGTACGTCCCGCCCGTGCCCGTCGAGGAGTTGAGCATCCGATCGGCGGACGGGATCCGGCTGCACGTCGAGGTCCACGGCCAACCCGGGGCGCCGACCGTCGTGCTCGCCCACGGCTGGACCTGCTCAACCGCCTTCTGGGCTCCGGTGATTCGCCAACTCACCGACCGCTACCGAGTGGTGGCCTACGACCAGCGCGGCCACGGGCACAGCGAGATCCCGCCGAGCCGGGTCCGCTACTCCACCCGGGCACTGGCCGAGGACCTCTCCGCCGTCCTCGCCCGGACCGTCCCGGCGGGGGAGAAGGCCGTGCTCGCCGGGCACAGCATGGGCGGGATGACCATCATGGCCGCCGGTGGCCGCCCCGAGATCGCCGACCGGACCGCCGCCGCCGTCCTGGTCTCCACCGGGCCGGGGGAGCTGGTGGCCGAACTCGCCGTGCTGCCCGAGGCGGTGCGTTCCCCGGGGCTGCGCCGCTTCCTGAACCGCCTGCTGCTGCGCTCCCGGCTGCCGCTCGGGCCGGTCTCGCCGGTCACCCGTGTCGCGCTCAAGTACGCGACCATGGGTCCGGGTTCGTCCGCCGGGCAGGTGGAGGCGACGGCCCGGATCGTGCACGCCTGCCCGACCGCCGTCCGTGCCAACTGGGCGGGCGTCCTCGACCGTCTGGACGTCCACGCCGGACTCGCCCGGCTCGCCGTACCGACCGCGGTCGTGGTCGGCACCGCGGACCGGTTGACCCCGCCGGTGCACGCGCACCGGATCGTCGCCGAACTCGCCGACCCACAGGGGCTGTTGCTGCTTCCGGGGGTCGGGCACATGGCGCCGCTGGAGCGGCCGGTGGAGGTCGCGGCCGAGATCCACCGCTTGGCCGCCGCGTACCTGTCCGCCGCGCCCGCTTCCGCCGCGCCCGCTTCCGTCTCCGCTCCTGCCCCCTCCGCCTCCTCCGCCTCTGCGCCCGTCTCCGAGAGGACCGCCGCCGCATGAACGCCATCCCGCCGTTGTCCGCGCAGGTCGTCGTCGTCACCGGGGCCGCCCGCGGGGTCGGGGCTTCGCTCGCCCGCACGCTCGCCCGGCGCGGGGCCAAGGTCGCCCTCCTGGGGCTGGAGCCGGACGAGCTCAAGGCCGTCGCGGCGCAGTGCGGCGCGGCCGCGACCAGTTGGGAGGTGGACGTCACCGACCTCGACGCGCTCGGCGACGCCGCCCGTCGGATCAAGGAGCACTACGGCCGGATCGACACCGTGGTCGCCAACGCCGGCATCGCCATCGGCGGGCCGGTGGTGGACAGCGATCACCGGGCGTTCAGCCGGGTGATCGAGGTCAACCTGCTCGGCAGCGTCGCCACGGCCAGGGCCTTCCTGCCCGCCCTCGCCGAGAGCCGGGGCTACCTGCTGCAGATCGCCTCGCTCGCCGCGCTCACTCCCGCGCCGCTGATGAGCGCGTACTGCGCCAGCAAGTCCGGGGTGGAGGCCTTCGCCCACTCGCTCCGCGCCGAGGTCGCCTACCAGGGGGTCAAGGTCGGCGTGGGATACCTGAGTTGGACCGACACCGACATGGTGCGCGGCGCCGACGAGGACGCCGTGCTCAAGCAGATGCGCACCAGGCTGCCGTGGCCGGCCAACAAGACCTACCCGCTGGAGCCCGCAGTGGAGCGGATCGTCGCCGGCATCGCCCGGAGGTCCGCCCACGTCTACGCGCAGGCCTGGCTGCGCGGCATGCAGCCGGTCCGCTGGCTGCTGCCGAGCCTGATCGCGGCGGTCGGCTCCCGCGACGTCGCCCGGATCGCGCCCCAGCTCGCCGCCACCGCCGCCTCCCGGTTGCGCGCCGTCGGTGCCGGCGGAGCTGCGGACACGGCGGTGCGGGGCGGCCGGAGCGGCGCCGTCGACTGACGGCCGTCGACTGACAACTGACAATTGACAGATTTCAACTGACGGATAACAGATAACAGATTTCAACAGCTGTTATCTGTTATCTGCCAGTTGTCCGTCCGTCCGTCCGTCTGGCTGCCCATCACTCCATCCACTCCTCCGCCGTCCCCCGCGCGATCCGCGCCAGCGTCTCCAGCGCTCGCGTCAGCACGGGCAGCGGCGGCGAGGCCAGGGCGACTCGGACGGCGGACGGGGAACGCCGGGGGTCGGCGGCGAACGCCGCCGCGGGTGTGACGGCGATGCCCGCCCGCGCCGCCGCCGCGACGAACGTCTCCGCCCGCCAGGCCGTCGGCAGCTCCCACCACAGGTAGTACGAGCAGGGGTCGGCCCGGACGTGCTGCCCCGCCAGCACCTCGCGCGCCAGCAGCTGACGCGCGACGGCGTCGGCGCGCTTGGCTGCCGCGACCTCGGCCACGGTGCCCTCCCCGATCCAGCGCACGGCCGCCTCCAGGGCGAACCCGCTGGGCGTCCAGCCACCCGAGCGCAGTGCGCCCGCGATCCGCTCGCGCAGCGCGGCGGGGACGACCGCGAACCCGGTGGTCAGCCCGGGCGCGAGCCGCTTGGAGAGGCTGTCGACGAGGACGGTGCGTTCCGGTGCGAGGCTGGCGAGGGCGGTCAGCTCCGGGCGGAGGAAGGACCAGATCGCGTCCTCGACGACCGGCAGGTCGAGGCGGCGCAGTTCCTCGGCGAGGGCGGCCGTCCGCTCGTACGGCAGGCTCCCGCCGAGCGGGTTCTGCAGCCTCGGTTGGACGTAGACGGCGCGCAGCGGCGCGGCCCGGTGGGCGGTGGCCACGGCGTCGGGCAGCAGCCCGTGCTCGTCGACGGCCAGTGGTACGAGTGTGATGCCCAGCCGCTGGGCGACGGCCTTGACCACCGGGTAGGTCAGCGCCTCCACCCCCAGCCGGTGGCCGGGCGGCACCAGCGCGGACAGTGCCGCGGCGATGGCCTGCCGGCCGTTGCCCGCGAACAGCAACTCCTCCCCGGCGATCTCCGGGTTGACCTCCTGATCCCCGCCCGAAAGGTCCCCGCCCGACCGGTCGCCGTCCATCCGATCCCCGCCCGTCCGGCGTTCGTCCGACAGCAGTGCCGCGAACGCCTGCCGGGCCGCGCCCGTCCCGGCCGCGCCCACCGGTGCGAGCGCGGCACCCAGCGCGTCGGCCCGGAGCAGCGGCGCCAGTCCGGTGGCCAGCAGTCCGGCCTGCTCGGGGACGGCGGGGTAGTTGAGTTCCAGGTCCACCGGCGCGCCGGCCGGTTCGGCGAGTGCCACCTGCCCGCCGGTTGCCCCGCCGCCGGCCCCCTGCCCGGCCCGGACGAAGGTGCCGCGCCCGACCTCCCCGGTGGTCAGTCCGCGCCGGGTCAGTTCCCGGTAGACGCGCCCGGCCGTGGAGTTGGCGATGCCCCGGCTGCGGGCGAAGGCGCGCTGGGTGGGCAGTTGCCGGCCCGGTCGCAGCCGCCCGTCGGTGATGGCGCCGGCGATCTCGTCGGCGATCAGGCGGTAGTCGTCCATCGGGGGGACCCCTCCACACGAGTTGACGGCATTGCACAGCATCGCACCGATATTGCACCGAGTGCAAAGTCATCATTGCATTGAGATCGACGCCGGGCCTAGCCTCCTCGCATGGAAGCACTGACCCCCACCGCTCCCGCCGCATCCGCCCTGTCCGCTGTGGGCGGGCACGCCGTACTCGGGATCGCCGCCGTGGCGCTCGGGATGGTGCTGACACCGGGGCCCAACATGATCTACCTGGTCTCCCGGTCGATCGCCCAGGGCCGCCGCGCCGGGCTGCTGTCGCTGATCGGGGTCGCGGCCGGCTTCCTGGTCTACCTGGCCGCGGTGACGGCGGGCGTGGCCGCCGTGTTCTCGGTGGTGCCCGCCCTCTACACCGCGATCAAGCTGGCCGGCGCCGGCTACCTGCTGTGGTTGGCCTGGAAGGCCGTCCGTCCGGGCGGTACGGCGGTGTTCGCCCCGCAGCAGCTGCCGCCGGATCCGCCGCGCCGGCTGTTCGCGATGGGCTTTCTGACCTGTCTGCTCAACCCCAAGATCGCCATCATGTACATCTCGCTGCTGCCCCAGTTCGTGGCGCCCGAGCGCGGTCACGTCGCGGTGCAGAGCCTGGTGCTGGGGCTGGCCCAGATCGTGGTGGCGGTCACCGTCAACGGGCTGATCGCGGTGAGCGCGGGAGGCATCGCGTCCTTCCTCAACCGCCGTCCCGCCTGGCTGCGGATCCAGCGCTACGCGATGGGGACGGTCCTCGGCGGCCTCGCCGTCCACATCGCCGCCGACCGCGCCAAAGCCGTGGCAGCCTAGGCCCGTCGCCTCGGCCCGCAGTGCCGCGATGCCGCAGCGCCGCAGTGCCGCACCCCCCAGGGTCCTAAGCCGCCCGCAGCACCTCGTACGCCGCCTGTAGGAAACGCCCGTCCAGCGACGGCCCGGTGTTGGCCAGGGCCGCCACCGCGGCCGACGCCTGGGGCGAGAACCCGACGAAGGCGGTGAACCCCCGGGTCGCCCCGGCGTGGAAGTACAGGTCGCGCCCGCCCGGGCGGCGGTGGTTCCACACCAGGCACAGCTCGTCCGTCGAGCGCGGCAGCCGCAGCCGCGGTCGCTGGACCTCGCGCAGCGCGGCCGCCAACTCGCCGTGGCCACCGCCGAGATGCGCCCTCAGGTAGCGCAACAGGTCGGCCCCGCTCGCCCGGAGCGCGCCGGCCCCCGGCAGTCCGGGGATGTGCCAGGGTGGCAGTTCCTGCCCGCGCCGGTACCCGACCGCCCGCCCCGGCGGGTCCGCCGTACAGGTGGTGGCACCGAGGCCCAGCGGTCGGAGGACCCGTTCGGCGAGCAGTTCCCCATAGGGCGACCCGCCCGTCTCGGAGAGCACCCGACCGAGCAGTGCGACGCCGTAGTTGGAGTACCGGTACCGGCTGCCGGGCCTGCACCGTACGGTGGTTCGGGCCACCCCTGCCCTCAACTGCTCGTCCCCGAACGCGACGTACGGATTGGTGAACCAGGTCGGTACGGCGCGCGCGGCCAGTCCGGGCGGCAGCCGGGGCAGGCCCGAGGTGTGGGTGGCCAGGTGCAGCAGCCGGATCGGCTCGGGGGAGCGGACGGTCACCGGGCGCCAGCAGTCCGGCAGGCGGCGTTCCACCGTGTCGTCCAGGGAGACGTCTCCGCGCGCGGCCATCTGTGCCAGCAGCAGCGCGGTGAAGGTCTTGCTGACCGAACCGAGTTCGAAGACGGTGTCCGGCGAGCACGCGGCCGTCCGCCCGTGCCCGAGCCGCCCGTGGCAGCGCACCTCCTCCGCGTCCCCGCGCGCGACGGCGACCGTGACGGCGCTGGCGTACGGCCCGGCCGCGCGCACCACCTCCGCGACCGCCGGACCCAGCCCGTTCACGCGACCGCCGTGGTGGCCCCGAGCGCCCGGGCGAGCGTGATGCCACCGGCCACCACCGCGACGACGGCGGTGTGCTGGTGGTCCTGGAACGCCTGCGCGCGGTCCTCGTCGACCGGGTCGGCGTCGCGCGGCAGCAGGCCGTCCTCGTGCTGGACGGCGGCCAGCGCGTCCCAGCCCTGCCGCCCGGTGGCCGGCTCACCGATGCACGCGTCGACCACGAGGAGTTCGGCGGCGAGGTCCCACTGGCCGATCTCCAGCCAGATGTCGAGCCAGGCCGGCAGCCAGTCGCGCACGTGGTCGCGCATCGGCTCCGGCAGGCCGTCCGGGCGGGCGCCCCAGTCCGTGAGGTGGAAGACGGTGTGGGTGATGTCGTAGCCGGTCATCCAGTTGACGGCCCACGGCTCGGGCGTGGCGCCCAGCCAGGTGCCGGCGGCGAGTGCGGCCCAGTCCGGCTGGTGGGCGAGCCCGATGACCCGTCGGGCGTTGGCGACCCCCAGGCGCCGGTTGGGGTGGATCTCCTCGGCGTGCGCGGCCCGCAACCGGCTGAGCGAATCGAGCAGTTCCTCCAGCGCCGGGTGGCGGTAGCCGGCCCGGGCGAAGTGGGCGTAGGTCTCCAGCGGGTCGGTCATGGTGAAGTGGCGCAGCTGCCGCTCGTACAGCAGGTCGCCCTCGCGCAGTTGCGCCCAGGCGTGGTCGAGCAGCTCGCGTGCGGTGCGGGCCTCGGTGGGCCCGGTGACGCCGTCGCGCAGGATCAGCGAAGCGGCCAGCGCGATCTCGCCGAGCGGCTTGTAGGCGTCGTCGGGGTCGGAGAGGTCGACCACGGTGTTGTCCGGGATCCGGCCGAGGCCGTCGGCGTGGGAGGCGTGCAGCCAGGCCAGCGCGCGGGAGGCGAGCCGCTGCGCGGTGGCGAGGACGTGGGTGTCGGTCATCGGACCCGGCTCCGTCGGTCGGTCGGCGGACGGGAGGAGCGGTCGAGCAGTCGACGGGCGACGGCCAGCTCGAGTCCGGTGCGGGCGCTACCGTTGCCGGCCAGCCGGATGCGTTCCAGGACGGGCTCGACCTCCAGCCGCAGCGGCCGGCCCTCGGCACCGGCCCAGGCGAGCCAGCGGGCGAGCCGGGCGGCGGTGGGGAGGCCGCGGCGCAGCATGGAGCGGACGGTGCCGCGGGCAAGGGCCAGGGTGTGCGCGCGGGCGGTGTCGTGCACCGGGCCGTCGAGCCCGGGCAGTGCCAGGACGGACAGCTGGGCCATCCGTACCGACCAGGTCTGCCAGCCGACGGCCTCCGGGCCCGGAGGCGGCACGGGCGGCGGGGCACCGGTTCCGTACGGCGTGCGGGCGAGCACCTGCCCGGCCGCCCAGTCCTGCCATGCGATCACCAGCGCGGCGTCGGCCGAGGCCGCTGCCGAGTCCGGTGCCGGAAAGGCCTGCCGCGCCTCGGCCAGCAGTACGGAGGTGGGCCCGTCGGGCGCGGCCCCGGAGAGTAGTTGCGGGGCGAAGAGGTCCGCGCCGAGCACCCGCAGCGCGGCCAGTGTCGGGCGCGGCACGGCGCTGTCCGGGTCCGCGATCGCGGCTGTGCCTCCGTCGCCCCGGAGGGCGTCGAGGGTCCGGCGCGCCACCCGTTCGACGGCTGCGGCGTACTCGTCGCGCAGTGGCGTCTCGGCGAAGGGCATCGGTGGTGTTCCTCCTGGTCGGGGAGCCCCCGGCGGGCGGCCTCGCGGGCGTGGGTTCGCGCGGACGGGCTCACGGGCGCGAGTTCACGCGGACGGACTCACGAGCGTGGGCTCACGAGCGTGGGTTCGCGCGGACGGTTCACGAACTCGGGCTCACGAGCCCTCGTCAGGCCCGCCGAGGAGCCGGGGAAGGGGTGGGCCGGTCCACGTCGGTGGACCGGCCCCGCGATCGGGCCGCCCGGCTACCGGGTCGGTGATCGGGTCGCCCGGCTGCTAGCGGGTCGACTTCTCCTTCGGCGGCTTCGGCGACAGCAACAGCGCCAGCAGCAGGAGTCCGAGGGCTTCGGGCGAGTACGTGGGCGCGTCGGACACGACGGCCTCGTCCTCCACCATCAGGCTCGCGAGTGTGTCCGTCTCGGCGCGCGTCGCGGTCGCCGCGGTCGGCGTGGTCGTGGCGGTCGGCGTGGTCGTGGCCTTGTGGGTCCGGCAGTGAGTAAGCATCAGAAGTGCCTCCTCAGTTGAGCGTCACCGCCCGGTCGGGCGATGCCCCCGTCCGAACGGTACGGGCGCGGTCCGGTACCTGCATCCGCAGATGGCCGGCAGGGATAGTCCGTTCGGAGTGGGCGCGGCTGCGGTGAGTCGGTACCGTCGGGGGCATGACCACAGCCTTGATCACCGGCGCGACCGCCGGCATCGGAGCCGCGTTCGCCCGCCGGCTCGCCCGCAGCGGCTACCAGCTCGTCCTGGTGGCCCGGGACACCGGGCGCCTGGAGCGTGCGAGCGCCGACCTGCACGCCGAGCACGGAATCGAGGTGGAGGTGCTGACCGCCGACCTCGCCACCGACGAGGGCATCGCGGCCGTCGAGGCCCGGCTCGCCGACTCCGCCCGCCCGGTGGACCTGCTCGTCAACAACGCCGGTTTCGGCAACAAGGGCGCGTTCGGGACCGTCCCGCTCCAGGACGAGCTGGACATGCTGAAGGTGCACATCGAGGCGATCCTGCGGCTGACCACGGCGGCCCTGCCGGGGATGCGCGAGCGCGGTCGCGGCGCGGTCGTGAACGTCGCCTCGGTGGCGGCGTTCCTGCCGCGCGGCACGTACGGGGCGAGCAAGGCGTGGGTGGTGAGTTTCACCCAGGGCGTGCTGCGCGACCTCGGTGGCACCGGAGTGCGGATGATGGCGCTCTGCCCGGGCTTCACCCGCACCGAGTTCCACCAGCGGGCCGGCATGGGCACCGGCAACATCCCGGCCTGGTCCTGGCTCTCGGCCGAGCGGGTGGTGGCGGAGGCGATGCGCGACCTGGCCCGGGGCCGCTCGTTGTCCGTGCCGGGCAAGCGCTACAAGGCGGTGGTGGCCCTCGCCCGCCTGTTGCCCTCCGGTCGGCTGGGCGGCCTGTCCTCGAAGGCGGCGCGCAGCTACCGGACGAACTGACGCGGTCGGGGCGGCCGGAGCATTCGGGGCGGCCGGACGGTAGGCCGGGCGGTCGCGGCGCCGTGGGAATAGATCCAGCCTCACTATTAGCTAGTCTAACTATGAGCTATTCTCGCTATGCTGGCGGCCGTCCGACCGCCCCACCCACGGAGGTTTGCCCTTGAGACCCACCACCATCAACTGGACCCCGCCCGAACGCGCCCAGGGCGAGCCCCGCCCGCCGGCCCAGTGGCGGCGCATCCTCGCCCTCTTCCGCCCGTACACGGGCCGCCTCACCGTCGTCGGGCTGCTGGTGGCCGCCTCCGCCGTGGTGTCGGTGGTCTCGCCGTTCCTGCTCAAGGCGGTCCTGGACACCGCGATCCCGCAGGGCCGCACCGGGCTGCTCAGCCTGCTCGCGCTCGGCATGGTTCTCGCGGCCGTGGTGAACAGCATCTTCAACGTCCTGCAGACGCTGATCTCCACCACCGTCGGCCAGCGCGTCATGCACGACCTGCGCACCGCCGTCTACAGCCACCTGCAACGGCAGTCGCTGGCGTTCTTCACCCGCACCCGCACCGGCGAGGTGCAGTCCCGGATCGCCAACGACATCGGCGGCATGCAGTCCACCGTGACGTCCACCGCGACCAGCCTGGTCTCCAACTTCACCGCGGTGATCGCCTCCGTGGTCGCCATGGTCGCGCTCGACTGGCGGCTCACCGTCGTCTCGCTGCTGCTGCTCCCGCTGTTCGTCTGGATCAGCCGGCGGGTCGGCAACGAGCGCAAGAAGATCACCACCGAGCGGCAGAAGCAGCTGGCCGCGATGAGTTCGGCGGTCCAGGAGTCGCTGTCGGTCAGCGGCATCCTGCTCGGCCGCACGATGGGCCGTTCCGACTCGCTCGCCCGTGAGTTCACCGGGCAGTCCGACCAGTTGGCCGACCTCGAAGTGCGGGCCAGCATGGCCGGGCGCTGGCGGATGAACACCATCCAGATCGTCATGGCCGCGATGCCCGCGGTCATCTACTGGGCGGCGGGGCTGTCCGCGGCGGGCGGCGCGCCGATCGTCTCGGTCGGCACCCTGGTCGCCTTCGTCACCCTCCAGCAGGGCCTGTTCCGCCCGACCGTCAGCCTGCTCTCCACCGGCGTGGACGTGCAGACCTCGCTCGCGCTCTTCCAGCGCATCTTCGAGTACCTCGACCTGCCGGTGGAGATCGCCGAGCCGCCGAAGCCGCGGAACCTGACCGACATCCGCGGCGAGGTCCGCTTCGAGGACGTCGACTTCCGCTACGACCCCGCGCAGGAGCGGCCGACGCTCTCCGGGGTCGAACTCAAGGTCCCGGCCGGGAGCTCGCTGGCCGTGGTCGGTGAGACGGGCTCCGGCAAGACCACGCTCAGCTACCTCGTCCCGCGTCTGTACGACGTCACCGGCGGCCGGGTCACCATCGACGGCGTGGACGTGCGCGAACTGTCCTTCGACACGCTGGCCCGCGCGGTCGGCGTGGTCTCCCAGGAGACCTACCTCTTCCACGCCTCGGTCGCCGAGAACCTGCGCTTCGCCAAGCCGGAGGCCACCGACGCCGAACTGGTCGAAGCCGCCCGGGCCGCGCAGGTCCACGAGACCATCGCCGCCCTGCCGGACGGCTACGACACCCTGGTCGGCGAGCGCGGCTACCGCTTCTCCGGCGGCGAGAAGCAGCGCCTCGCGCTCGCCCGGACGATCCTGCGCAACCCGCCGGTGCTGATCCTCGACGAGGCCACCAGCGCGCTCGACAACCGCACCGAACAGGCCGTCCAGCAGGCCGTGGACACCCTGGCCGCCGGCCGCACCACCATCACCATCGCGCACCGGCTCTCCACCGTCCGGGGCGCCGACCAGATCGCCGTCCTCGACCACGGTGAGGTGGTCGAACTCGGCACCCATGAGGAACTGGTGGAGCTGGACGGCCGCTACGCGGCGCTGCTGCGCCGGGAGGCGCCGGAGCCGGCCGTCGTCGTACCGGAGCCGGCCGCGCTCGGACACGTGTGAGCGCCCGAGCGGGTGCGGCGAGGCGTGATGTGGCGGGGTGTGACGTAGCGAGGTGTGGCGGGGTGTGATGCGGTGCGGCGCGCGGCCGGGGCCTACGCGGCCTTCGGCGCCTCGTTGTAGCTCTCCGCGACCTCCTGGCCGGAGAGCCGCTGGATCGCCGCCATCACCTCGTCGGTCACCTGTCGACGGGCCTTCAGCGAGCGGGCCTGCCCGTGCAGCTCGTCGAAGTGCAGCGGCTCGCCGAACCGGACGGTCACCTTCTTGATCCGCGGCACCCGCTTGCCGACCGGCAGGATCTGCTCAGGCCCCTCCAGCGCCACCGGCACCACCGGTACGCCCGCGGTCAGCGCCAGCCAGGCGACGCCCGTCTTGCCCCGGTAGAGCCGGCCGTCCAGCGACCGGGTGCCCTCGGGGTAGATGCCGAAGGCCTTGCCGTCCTCCAGGATCTCCAGCGCCGACTCCAGCGAGGCCTGAGCGGAACGGTAGGTGCCGCGCTCGACCGGCACCGCGCCGATCGCCTCGAAGAAGTCCTTGGAGAGCCGGCCCTTGAGCCCCGTTCCGGTGAAGTACTCGGCCTTGGCGAGGAAGTGGACCCGGCGCGGGGCGGTGAGCGGGATCACCACGCTGTCGATGAAGGACAGGTGGTTGCTGGCCAGGATGACCCCGCCCTTGCGCGGCACGTTCTCGATGCCCTCGATGGTCGGCCGCCAGATGCCGCGTGAGACGGGTTTCAGCACCAGCCTGGTGGCGAGATCGAGCATGGTCCCTCCCTGGACGAACGATCGCCCGGGAGGAGCCCGGGCCTGCAATCAGATCCGCAGACTACGACAACCACCCCCGCGGCCGTCCACTCCCGGCGACCGTGGCGCGCACCACGGCCGGGTAGGGTACGCCCGTCCGAACAGAGCACAACCCCGCAGTACCAGGAGGGCACGATGGAGACCACCGAGGCGATCAAGGCCATGTTCGACCGTTTCGACAAGAACGGCGACGGCAAGATCACTCCGGCCGAATACGCGCTGGTCGCGAACGAGATGGGCGACCACGACGTGACGCTGTCGATGGCCGAGGCCCTGATCCACGCCATGGACACCCACCACCAGGGCTTCCTGACCTTCGACGAGTTCCTGGCCGCCCGCCAGCGCTGAGCGTGCCGACGGGTCCGGTCGCCGTACCGGCGGCGCCGGGCCCGGTGCTACCCGGCTCCTCAGGGCTCCGGGAGCGCCGCGCGACGCCTCAGGACTCCACCGGGAACACCCGGCGCACCACCCGCTCCGCCGCCCCGCCGTCGTCCCACGGGCAGAACCGCGCCCGGAAGCGCGCCCGCGCGGCCGGCTCCGGATCGCCCGCCAGCAGCGCCTTCGCCAGCCCGTCCGGGTCCACCGTGACGGCCCCCGGCGGCTGCTCGAACAGGTCGAAGTAGACGCCGCGCACCCGCTGGTACTCCTCCCAGTCCGGCGCGAAGATCACGACCGGCCGGTCCAGCACCGCGTAGTCGAACATCATCGACGAGTAGTCCGTCACCAGCGCGTCCGCCGCGAGGTAGAGGTCCTCCACGGTCGGGTGGGCCGAGACGTCGACGATCGCGGCCGAACCCTCGCCCGCCGCCAGGTCGCCCGGGCCGCCGGTGTGGAAGTAGTGCGTGCGCACCAGCAGGGTGAAGTCCGGGCCCAGCCGCCGGGCCAGCTCCCGGACGTCCAGCAGCGGCACGTAGCCGCCCTGGTCGCCGCGGTGGGTCGGGGCGTACAGCACGGCCGTGGTGTCCGGCCGCAGCCCGAACCGCTCGCGCACGGCCCGCACTTCGTCCGGTGTGGTGTTGGCCAGCCGGTCGTTGCGCGGGTAGCCGGTGTCCAGCATCTCGTACCGGCCGGGGAAGGCTCGGGTGAAGTGCTCGCTGGTGTGCGGGTTGGAGGAGACCAGGAAGTCCCAGCGGTCGACGGCCTCCTGGAGCCGGTCGAAGTCCATCCCCTCGGCGGCTTCGGGGCGTTCGCGCAGGTCCATGCCCATCGCCTTGAGCGGGGTGCCGTGTTGGGTCTGCACGTGCACGGTGCCCGCCCGCTTCGCCATCGTGCGCGGGAAGTTGACGTTGTTGACGAAGTACTTGGCGGTCGCCATCGCCTTGAGGTAGGCCGGGGTGTTGACGATCACGTACCGCACGCCGGGCGGCATGGCCGCGGCCTGCTTGCGGTTCTCCACCACCCACACGCCCCGGATCTGCGGCGCCAGCTCCCTGGCCTTCTCGTAGATCGCCGCCGGGCTGCACGCGTAACCCCGGTGCCAGTACGCCGCGTAGACCGCCAGGTGCTCGTCCAGCGGCAGCCGGCGGAAGGCGTTGTACGCGGTGAACCGGGCGCCGCTGCGCACGCCCTTCTTCACGGCCGGGGCCACCGCCCGTGCCCCGCGCTTGAGTTCGCGCGGCAGCTGCCCGGTGCGGCGCAGCTCCGCGTACGCGATCCGGGCGCCGCGCGCGGCCAGCCGGTACTGCACGCCGCGCACGCCGCCGGGGTAGCGGTAGCCGGTCGGGCGGTGCCGGGCGAAGTGCCGGGCGATCTGGCGGAAGAAGTCCTTGCGCCGGTCGACGGGGACCAGCCCGGGGGTGTCGTAGACGTTCAGCGCCTGTCGGACGGTCCGGTCGAAGACCAGGGTGCGCAGCGCGTCGGGGACGGGCCGACCGGGGCGGTCCGGGCGGTCCAGGAAGGCGAAGATCGCGTCGTACTGGGCGAACACGTCGGCGTGCTTGGGGGAGGCGGTGGCGGTGATCGCGCCGTCCCGGCCGCGCCGGTAGAAGTAGCAGGGGCGGTCGAGGTAGCGCAGCCGCTCGGCGGCCAGCAGCGCGGGGTAGGTGACCGAGATGTCCTCGTAGTAGCCGCGGCCGAAGGAGACGCCGAGGCCCTCCAGGAAGGCGCGGCGGAACACCTTGTTCCAGACCGACATCACGGTCTGGAACAGCGCCGGGTGCTCGGCCAGCGTGCACCCCTCGACCAGCGGGGAGTCGGCCAGCACGTGGCGCCAGGGGTTCGGCTCGGTCCCGCCGTCCGGGTAGACGTGGGTGAAGCCGGTGAGCAGGACGTCGGCGGGCGCCTCGGTACCGCGCTGCCGCTCCTGCTCCCGCTCCAGTTCGTCCAGGATCGCGCCCACCGTCCGCTCGGGCAGCCAGTCGTCGCTGTCCACGAACCAGACGTACTCGCCGCGCACCTGCGCCAAGGCGGCGGTGCGGGCGCCGCCGAGGCCCTGGTTCTCGGTGAGGTGCAGGACCCGAAGTCGGGGATCGCGGGCCGCGTAGGCGTCCAGGATCGCGCCGGAGCCGTCGGGGGAGAGGTCGTCGACCGCGATCACCTCGAAACGGGACTCCGTGGCGGGGGTGTCGCCGAGGATCGAGTCGAGGCAGCGCGGCAGGAACCGCTCCACGCCGTGGACCGGGAGCACGATGCTGAGGAGGAGGGGCACGCTGGCCGAGTCTACCGATCCACCGGGTGCGACCTGCGGGGACGTCCGGCCGGAGTGATCGGTCGAGGTGACCGGCCGGGCTGACCGGTTGCCGTGGAGCCGTGGCCACGGTCGCCCCTGAGCCCGGAACCGCCGGTGCCGGGCCCTGAACGGGGCGGCACCGGCAGCCTGGCGGCGGCCCGGCCGACCCTCTACGGCCGGCCGCCTTTCCGGGCAGCTCGCGAGCCTGGCCACCGCAGCGTCGAGGCGGCCGGGCAGTGGCTCGCGGGAGCCGGAGTTCTTCATCACTCGAACACGCACCCGGGTGCGATGCGGGCGCGCACGTGTTCTCACAGATATTGCTTGGAGGATTGCCGGGAGTCAATCCCTCGAATGTGTTCACTTCATGAAGCCTGGAGGTGTCGACCGGTCGCTTTGTCGATGGCCCCGGCTGTCCCCTATATCCACCGCGGCATCCGCGTCGTGTCCACCGCCGCATCCCTCATGGCTCTCGGGCGGACCGGCGGGCCGCCCGCGGGACCACCGGCAGGACCGTCCGCAGGGACGCGTGCGGGGTCGCGTGCGCCCGGCGCGCGCCGCGTGGCCGGGCGCCGTGCCCGTGCCCCGGGTACTGCTGACAGATGGCCGGTCGTGCACCATCATTGATGCCTAGTCGTGATCGGCCTGGTGGCCCCTGGTGCATCGTCAGTTGACGCCGCACGATACGGTGGCACAACACCAAGGACGGTTGCGCGAAGGCCGTCCATCGCGGATAGTCTTCGCCTCACGGCCCTGGCGCCTCGTAGGGGTGGGAAAACTGATGGAACACATGCAAGTGCGGACTCGGCCCCGCGTGCCGGCGATCCAGTGCGGTGTCGGCACGACCGGCCGTCGGATCGACCGACACCTGGCCGTGCTCGGCGCGCCCGCGCTCCCGGCGGTGGACACCGCCGAGGCGCTCGGGTTGATAAGGGAGCTGACGCCGCGCGGCGCGGACGCCCCGACGGCCAAGCGTCGTCACGCGCGGATCTCGCTGCTGACGCCACTGCGCCGGCTGCGGCGAAGCCTCTTCGGCGGGCGCGGCTAGCGCCCGTCGGCTCGGGGCCCACGGCTCCGCGGCCCGGGGCCTCCCGGGCCACCCGATGCGGATCGGGACCCCGACCCGGCGGACCACACGGACCGTCGGGTCTTCGGCGTACCCGGCTCCGGGGCCGCCCCGGCTGGACCGATGTGGTCTAAACCTTTCACCCTAGTGCACCTCGCCGCCCCCACAGGCGGAGTCGGCGAGGTGCTGCGCGAGGCCCGCCGAGGTGGGTCAGGATGGCGCCATGGCGGACAACATCCACTCCACCCACCAGGGCCTCTTCCAGACCACCACCTTCGAGATCACCACCGGCAGCCGAGAGGTCGCGCTCGACATCACCGACCGCTGTGCCGCGTTCCTCACCGAACGGGCCGCCGGCCGCGACGGCCTGCTCAACGTCTTCGTCCCGCACGCCACCGCGGGAATCGCCGTCCTGGAGACCGGATCCGGCAGCGACGACGACTTCCTCGCCACCCTGCGCGAACTGCTCCCCGCCGACGACCGCTGGCGCCACCGGCACGGCAGCCCCGGCCACGGCCGGGACCACGTGGTGCCCGGCCTGGTCGCCCCGCACGCCACCCTGCCGGTGATCGGCGGCCAGCTGGCGCTCGGCATCTGGCAGTCCGTGGTGCTGATCGACACCAACGGTGACAATCCACGCCGGACCGTGCGGCTCTCCTTCTTCGGCTGATCCGGCTCCCTCGGCCGAGGCTCCTTCGGCCGACACTCCTTCGGCCAGGACTTCTTCGGCCGACACTCCTTCGGCTGACTCGACGCTCTACTCGACGGCGGGACCGGCCGGGCCCGCGGGCCCGGCCGGCTCGGCCACGGCGACGGCGGCGGCCACCGCGGCCAGGTAGCGCTCGATCGCCAGGTACTGGCAGAGCAGCGCGACCGGCCGGCCCAGCCGCGCGTACCAGGCGGTCAGCCGAGAGAACGCCGACACCTCGAACCACACCTCGCCGGCGGCGTCCATGGACACCAGGAACGCCTCTTCGCCGCACTCCGGGTGCCCGGGGAGCGTGCCGTACGCGAAGCCGATCCGGTCCGGCTCCTCGACCGTCCACACCACCCGGCACGGGATCACCAGCCGGGGCCACCGGCCGCCCGGCAGGCTCAGCCGCAGCAGCACCGTCGACCCCGGCTCGGCCGGCGCGTGCGGGTACACGGCGAAGCCGGTGCCCAGCTGGCTTCCCCAGCCGAGCACGTACCGCCCGGCCCGGGCCAGCACCTGCGGCCCGCGGCCCAGGTGCACCCGCCGCCGCAGGTGCGCGTAGCCGTCCGGCAGCGGGCCGCCGCGGGTGGCGCCGACCTCGGGGTAGGAGGGCGCGGTGGCGCGGGCGGCGAGCAGGCGCCGCTGGAGGTCGGTGGCCATGCGGTCACCGTAGCCGGGCGTCGCGGGCCCGCCGCCGGCGGGTCGCCCGGGGCGGAGGGGGGCGGGGCGTGGGGCGGGGCGGTCCGGCGCTCGGGTCGGGCTCGGGCCGGCGGCGCCTTGCGGCGGGGGCCGGGGGCGGAGTAGGAAGGCGGCATGAGCGACAGCGCGAGGAACGAGGACACGGCGGTCTGCGAGTTCGCCCCCGACGGCGGGGCGCAGGCGGCGCTGGTGCGCGATCCGGCGTCGACCGGGCCGCGGGCCGACTGCGTCCTGTGCGGGGAGCCGACCGAACTGCCCGCCGACCACCCGGGCAGCACGCTCTGCCCGGTCTGCACCTGGCAACAGGCCCAGCGGGTGGCCTGTTCGGGCTGATGCGACGCAGTGTGCCCTAGCCGCAATGCCACCGGCTTGACAGTGCCCGCAAGCCGTTGACCTGCGGCGATGCAGGGCCCAGAAGGCACCGGAAGGCCGCCTCAAGACCGCTGGCAGTGCCCCTGAGCGGTCCCTAGGCGTCCTCCCGCCCGGCCAGGGCCAGGGTCGAGCCGCGTCGCCCCTTGCGGACCAGGAGCTGGGCGGGGATGCGGGTGCGCAGGTCGGCGACGTGGCTGACGATGCCGACCGCCCGGTCGCGTTCGCGCAGGCCGTCGAGGACGTCCATCACCTCCTCCAGGGACTGCTCGTCGAGCGTGCCGAAGCCCTCGTCGATGAACAGGGTGTCCAGCGGCATGCCGCCGGCCTCGTCGGTGACCACGTCGGCCAGGCCCAGGGCCAGGGCGAGGGAGGCGAAGAAGCTCTCGCCCCCGGAGAGCGTCGCGGTGTCCCGCTCGGTGCCCGTCCAGGCGTCGACCACCCGCAGGGCCAGGCCCGAGCGCTTGTTGCCGGTGCCCCGGTCGTCGCTGTGCACCAGGGTGTAGCGGCCGCCGGACATCCGGACCAGCCGGTCGCTGGCCGCCGCCGCGACCTGCTCCAGACGGGCCGCCAGGACGTAGGACTCCAGGCGCATCCGGAGCCGGTTCTCGGTGGAGGTGCCGGCGGCCAGCGCCGCGAGCCGGTTGATCCGCCCGTACCGGGCCAGCGCCGGGGCCAACTCGGCCGCGAGGTCCGCCAGTTGCCGACCGATCGAGGCCAGTGCCGCGCACCGTTCGTCGGCCGCCGAACGGGCGGCGTGGGCCCGGCCCAGCCGGTCGGTGGCGGCGCCGAGCGCGGCCGCGGCGGCGGACAGGTCGACCGGCGGACGGGCCGCGGCCTCGGCCAGATCGGGCAGCGCGAGTTCGTGCCGGACGGCGGCGGACTCGGTTCGGTGCCGCTCCAGGCGGGCCGCCAGCCGCTCGCGCTCCGCGCGGGGGAGCAGTACGGCCAGGGCCTCCTCGGGGCTCGGGAAGCCCGCTGCGGCGGCGGCCTCGGCGAGCTCGCCCTCGGCGTCCCTGAGCCGGGCCAGCGTCTGCGCGCAGGCCCGCGAGGCCTCGGCCACGGCGGCGACCCGCTCGACCAGCCGCTCCAGCGCGGCCGCCCGCGCGGCGACGGAGGCCGCCTCGCCCCGGGCCGCGGCCACCCGCGCGGCGAGTTCGTGCTGTTCGTGCTGGAGCGCCTGGAGCCGGTCGGTACGGACGGCGGCGCGCTCCCGGGCCTCGCGCAGCTCGGCGAGCCGGCGGTCCTGGTCGGCCGACAAGCGGGCGATCTCCTGCTCGACCCGGCCGAGCGCCTCCGCCGAGTGCAGCGCCTCGCGGTGCTCGCGGTCCAGCTCGGCGAGGGCCTGCGCGAGCGCGTCGGCACCCTCCGGCCCGGCCGCGCCGGTGGCGGTCGCCTCGCGGACCCGCAGCGCGGTGAGGGCCTGGTCCGCTGCCGTCCAGGCCTGTTCGGCGACGGCCTGGGCCCGGCGGGCACGCTCCTCGTCGTCGGCGCCGACCCGGCCGTCGGCGGTCTCGGCGGGTGCCGGGTGTTCGGGCGAGCCGCAGACCCGGCACGCCTCGCCCGCGCGCAGTTGCTCGGCCAGCTCGGCGGCCATGCCCGCCAGCCGCCGCTCGCGCAGGCCGAGGCCGTACTCGCGGGCGTCCAGCGCGGCGGTGCGCAGGGCGGCAGCGCGCGGCTCGGCGGCGGCGATCTCGGCCCGCAGGCCGTCGCGCTCCCGGGCGGCGTCCAGGCGGGTGCTCAACTCGACCCGTCGGCCGTCGAGTTGCTCGACCAGCGCGCCCGCCGACCGGGCCCGGTTCTGCTCCTCCTGGAGGCCTCCGAGCCGCTCGTCATACTCGGCCAGCCAGTCCTCGGCCTCCTCGGCGAACTCGTCGGCCCGCTGGCGCTCCTCGTCCAGGCTCCGCTGCTCGCGGGCGAGTTCGGCGCAGCGCCGCTCCTCCGCCCCGGCGGCCTCCAGCCGGACGAGCCCGGCCCGCAGGCCCCGTTCGGCCTCGGCCAGCTCGGCGGCCCCCGCCTCGGCCAGCGCCGGGCCCCCGGCGGCCGCGCTGCCCGCGCCGCCGTCGCCGGCCAGCACCTCGCGGTGCCGGCGCTCGGCCTCCCGGGCCCGCCGGTGCGCCTCGGCCGCGCCCTCGTGCAGCCGCAGCGCGGACTCCACCCCGACGGCCGCCTGCGCCGCCGCCAGCCGCCGGCCGTCCCGGGCCGCCTCGGGCTCGAACGCGGCCAGCCGGTCGGCCTGGAGCAGCGCCTGCCGGTGGCGGTGCTGCCGCCCGGCCAGCTCCTCGGCGGCCGCTCGCTCGCCCTGGGCGGCGCGTTGCGCCTCCTCGGCGCCCGCCAGCGCCTCCCCGGCGACGGTGAACTGTTCGGCTGCGCCGCTGCGCAGGATCGCCGCCCAGCCGAGCACCCCGGCGGTCAGGTCGGCGGCGTCCTCCTCGGCCGGCACCCAGCCCTCTGCGGGCTCGGCGCCGGGGCCGGACGCCTGCTCGGCCTTGCTGGCGAGATCCCGCAGGCGGCGCCGGCCGGCCTGGACGGCGGCCTCCTGGACGCGCCGCTGCTCCGCGAGCCACCCCTCGACGTGCTGGAACCGCTCGGTGTCGAACAGGCGCCGCAGCAGCTTGCCGCGCTCCTCCGAGTCGCCCTTGAGGAAGCGGGCGAAGTCGCCCTGCGGCAGCAGCACCACCTGGCAGAACTGCTCCCGGTTCATGCCGATCAGCCGGTGGATCTCCTCCCCGGCCTCCTGGTGCGACTTGCTCACCGCCCGCCAGCCGGGCGTGCCGTCCCCCGCGTCGGCGGCCCACTCGCGCAGCAGGGTCTGCGGCCGCTCGACGGTGGTGCCGGTGCCGACCTTCTTCGGCCGCCGCTGCTCCGGCAGCCGGGTGATCTGCAGCCGCCGCCCGCCGAGCGTCAGCTCCAGCCGGACCTCGGTCAGCCTGCGCGCCTCGGCGTGGTCGCTGCGCAGCCGGTTGGCCCGCCGGGTGCCGGGGACGTCGCCGTAGAGGGCGAAGCAGACCGCGTCCAGCACGCTGCTCTTGCCCGCGCCGGTGGCGCCGCGCAGCAGGAACAGGCCGCCGGCGGCGAGCGCGTCGAAGTCGACGCTCTCGCTGCCCGCGAACGGGCCGAACGCGCTGACGGTGAGCCGGTGCAGCCTCATCGGGGCAGGTCCGCCTTCCGGTCGGTGGTCTCCCGGACGCTCTCGAACCCGGCGCGCAGCCAGCCCAGCTCGTCCGGTTCCGGCTCGGCACCCGGGCGCACGTGCCGCAGGAAGCCCTCCGCGATCTCCAGGTCGGCCCGGCCGCTGACCCGGGCCGCGTACGACCGGGAGGGCTCGGCCTCGCTCTCCTCGGGGTCGAAGAGCAGCTGGAGGGTGTGCGGGAAGCGGCGGCGCAGCTTCTCCATCGGCTCGCTCGGGCGGGCCGCGTCGGTGAGCGTCGCCTGTACCCAGGCCTGCTCGTACGGCGCGTACTCGTCCTTGGTGAGCAGCGCGTCGAGGCTGTCGCGCAGGGTGGCGAGCGGGCGCGGGCGCGGGCAGTCGACGCGCTCGGCGGCGACCGAGCCGTCGGCCGCGAGGTCGACCAGCCACATGGTCTTGCGCTGGTCCACCTCGGAGAAGGAGTAGGCGAGCGGCGAGCCGCTGTAGCGCAGGTGCGGGGCCAGGGTCTGGCAGCCGTGCAGGTGGCCGAGCGCGGCGTAGTGCACGCCGTCGAAGACGGAGGCGGGCACCGAGGCGACGCCGCCGACCGCGATGTCCCGCTCGCTGTCGCTCGCCGTCCCGCCGGTGACGAAGGCGTGCGCCAGCACCACCGCGCGGGTGCCGGCCGGGCGGGCCGCGAGATCGGCCCGGACCTGGTCCATCGCCGCGCCGAGCACCGCCGCGTGCCCGCCGCGCTCCAGCCCGAACCGCTCGCGCACCAGCGTCGGCTCCAGGTACGGCAGCCCGTAGACCGCCACCGGCCCGTGCTCGTCCGCCAGCAGCACCGGGGCGGCGCACTCGCCCGGGTCGGTGCGCAGGTGGATGCCGGCCCGGCCGATCAGCCCGGCGCCGACGCCGAGGCGGCGGGCCGAGTCGTGGTTGCCGCTGATGAACACCGTCGGCACGCCCAGCCCGGCCAGCCGGTGCAGCACGTCGTCGAACAGGGCGACCGCGTCCAGGCCCGGCAGCGCCCGGTCGTACACGTCCCCGGAGACGAGCACGGCGTCCACGCGCTCGGCCCGGACCACGTCCACCAGGTGGTCCAGGAACGCGCGCTGGGCGTCGTGCAGGCTCTCCCGGTGGAAGGAGCGGCCCAGATGCCAGTCGGAGGTATGCAGCAGTCGCATGGTTCCCGACCTTAACGTCCGGTACTGACAGTCCCGTCCGGATCAGGAGACCCGAGGGTCTCGGGACATGCGCGTTCGATTACTCGGGGTGGATTGTCAGTGGCTCTGTGTATGTTCCTCGACGTCGGCGGTTCCGGGGTCGGGGCCGTCGGCGGTGTCCGGTGCTGGGCTAGTCGGTGGGAGGAACCATGCGGGTGTGGTCGTCGGGTCGTGAGGGCTCCGGGGTTGCGGAGCGTTGTGCGGGGCGTTGTGGGGGCCCCGGGGGTTCCGAGTGTTCCGGGGCCGTGGATGTCTTCGGGCGGTCGCGGGTCCGCCGGCGGGTGCTGCTGCGCGCCGGGCGGCGGGCCGGGGCGGACGGTGGGCCGGGCGCTCCCGGTGGGGCCCGGCCGTCCGGTGGTGACCGGCCGCCGGGAGGGCGTGCGGGCGGGGCGGGTGCACGGGGGCGCCGCGGCGGGCGGGCCCGGGGTGCTCCGCCGCCGCAGCCGGTGGCGGTCGCGCTGGCGGCGGCTGCGGCCGACTTCGCCGGCCTCGCGCGGTACGGGTTGTTCGGCCGGCTCGCCCACCAGGAGTACCTGCGGCGCTCGGAGGAGCAGCTGAGGGCCCTGCACGCGCAGGGCCTGGAGGTGCACTTGCGGGTCTTGGAGGCGGGTGACTACGAGGACTACTGCACGGCGCTCGGCCTCGACCCCCGGACGCCCGCCGCCCGGGTCGCGTACGCGGGCGATCCGGAGCTGGCCGGGGAGCCCTTCGTCTACGCGGGGGAGCGGCTGGCCGAACTGCTCCCGGTCCTGCTGGACGACCACCGGGCGCGGGTGCGGATGTCCGTCGCGGGCGTGGCCCTGCTGGAGGCGGTCGGCGACGACCCGGACGGGCAGCGGCGGCTGGCGGCGGTGATGGGGTACGTGACGTCGGTCTACCTCGCGCTGGCCGAGGGCGCGGGGGAGGGTTGCCACCTGCTGACGCTGCGCTGCCACGGCCCGGAGGACGGCGAGCAGCTCAGCTCGGCGGTGGAGGTCTGTGTGGAGGCGGGCGGCCTCTACCCCGCCGGGCGGGACACCGAGGCGTTCTGCGTCACGCTGGCGGCGGGGGTCGCCGGTGGTGGGGCGGGGGCGTTGCTGCTGCACGGCGATCCGGGCGTCCCGGCGCCCGGGGCCCCGGCCTCGGACGGGCCGTGGGTGCGCGGTTGGGCGCTGGCCGGCGGGCGGTTGCGGCCGATGACGGTGCACGAGGTGTTCGACGAGCTGGCCGACGACGCGGCGCGCGGGCTGCCGTTCCCGCCCGGGGTGGTCCCGCGACCGGGCTTCCCGCTGCCGGGCTTCCCGGAGCCCGGCTCGGCTGGGCCGGGGGAGGGGGGTGGGCCGCTGGGGTGATCAGGGGGTTTCCACCCCTGTCATCCACCATGCGGCGCTGGGGACTGTTCATCGACCGCCTGTTCGGGGAAGATTCGGAGAAGATCAACAGCAGGAGCGCGCGGTGCCCCATGCCGCCGCTCCGGCCGCTCCGCTCCGTACCGTGCTCCGCAGGTCCGTCCCGCGCACTGCCGGTCCGGCGAGCCCGACAGCGAGAGGGGGACGCATGAGCCGGATCGAGTACAGCGCGGAGATCGCCGAGCTGCTCGGCAGGGTGCGCCGGCGTCCCACGGCGGGGTGGCCGTGGCGGCCGGGCGAGCAGGTGCCCGAGGGGCTGCCGGTGAAGCAGTCCTGGGGGTGGCTGTTCGCTCCCGACGGGCGGGTGCTGACCCTGGTCAACCCCAGGGACGGGATCTGCTCGCTCCCCGGCGGATCGCTGGAGCCGGAGGACGCCGGGGATCCGGCCTCCGCGCTGGCTCGGGAGGCGGCCGAGGAGGCCCAGGCCGTGATCGGCCGACCGTACTACCTCGGTTACCTCTACGACCGGGTCGGCTCGGCCAACGGCGGGCACGAGTGCGCGCGGGTCCGGATGGCGGCGGCGCTGCGCGCGGTCGGCCCGAGCGCGGCCGACCCGGCCTCCGGCCGGCACTACCGGCGGCTGCTGGTCGCGCCCGGACTCGCCGTCGAGCTGCTCGGCTGGGGCGCGCCCGGGCTGCGCCAGGCCCGGGTGGCGGTCGCCACCGCCGCCCGCCGGCTCGGCGTGCCGGTCGCCGCGAACGAGGCGATCGAGGAGCTGCCGGTGGAGGGCTGCGTGGTCTTCCCCGGCGCCGTCTATCCGGATGCGGTGTGCTCGGACGCCGGTTGCTCGGATGCCGTCCACCCGGATGCGGTGTGCCCGAGCGAGCCTCACCCGGGCCTCGCGTAGCCCGAGGAGGGGCTGCCGGGTGCCGGCGCCGTCCGTCTGATCCGTGGTCAGGGTTTCGAGCCGGAGTCGCGTGCGTCGGAGTCCGCGTGCGCTGACGCCCTTGCGCCCGGGGTCGGTTCGTGCGGGGTCGGTTCGTGTCGCGCTGGTTCGCGCCGGTTCTCGGCGCGCTGTGCCATGGCGAGCCCCGGCACCCCGCGACGCGTCGTACGGCGGGTGGCCCGGCGGTGGCCGGGCCGTAACGGTGTCCTGGCCGTGCCCTGACTACCAACTGACCACTCGCTGACTTTTTCACCGACCACTGTCTACGCGCGATGACCGACGCCGGTCGGCGTACACCGGCGCTGACCAGCGCCAACTCACGCCCTGTGGACGGTGGTTCACTTCTGCGTTGTCGGACAGCCCGTCAATGTCCTTGGCATGAGCGCTTCCCGGTTCACCTACTGCCTGGTATCACTTCTGTGACCCATACCACACCAGGAGGTGCCATGCTCCGTCCAGCTCGCGCCATGTCCGTTGCCGCGATAGCGGCTCTGCTCACTCTGACCACGTTGTTCACCGCGTCATCCGCGAATGCGGCGAGCGTCAACTACGTCGCTCTCGGGGACTCCTACTCCGCCGGTGTCGGTGCCGGCAGCTACCTGAGCGACAGCGGCAACTGCAAGCGAAGCACCAACGCCTACCCGTACCTGTGGAAGAACGCGCACTCGCCGTCGTCCTTCTCGTTCGTCGCGTGTTCCGGCGCCAGAACCGGAGACGTCCTCAGCAACCAGCTCTCCGCGCTGAGCTCCAGCACCACGCTGGTCAGCCTGTCGGTCGGCGGCAACGACGCCGGCTTCGCCGACACCATGAAGACCTGCGTGCTGGAGTCGGACAGCACCTGCCTCAGCGCCGTCAGCACGGCCCAGAACTACGCCCGCAACACCCTGCCCGCCCAGCTGGACAAGGTGTACTCGACGATCCACGCCAAGGCGCCGAACGCCCACGTGGTGGTGCTGGGTTACCCGCACCTCTACAAGATCGGCGGCAGCTGCATTCTCGGCATCAGTGACACCAAGCGCGCCGCGATCAACGGTGCCGCCGACACGCTGGACGAGGTCATCGCCAAGCGGGTCGCCAACGCCGGCTTCAGCTTCGGCGACGTGCGCAGCATCTTCACCGAGCACGAGATCTGCGGCTCGCAGACCACCTGGCTGAACAGCGCCACCCTGCCGGTCGACGAGAGCTACCACCCGAAGGCCGCCGGCCAATCCGGTGGCTACCTCCCGGTCTTCACCCAGTCGTAACGGCTTCGCGCCGGTAGGCCGTCGCTTCAGGGCGCCGCCGAACCGGCACACGGGCCGTCGGTCCCTCTCCCCGAGCGCGGGGAGAGGGACCGACGGCATTCGTGCGTCTCAGTCCCGGGCCGGACCGGGCCGCAGCGGCGGGAACGGGATCCCGGCGAGCGTCGGCAGCAGTTCCGCTTCCTCGTAGTCGAGGTGCGCCTCCAGCTCGGCCGACATCCGGTCCAACTCGGCCCGGAGTCG
Organism: Kitasatospora sp. NPDC088264; assembly: GCF_040685715.1. NCBI lineage: Bacteria > Bacillati > Actinomycetota > Actinomycetes > Kitasatosporales > Streptomycetaceae > Kitasatospora > Kitasatospora sp. NPDC088264. Next base: position 152,685 of record NZ_JBFBIR010000001.1, on the reverse strand, counting down.
GTCCGGTTCGGTGACCTCGATCCCGGCCAGCAGCGCCACCAGCTCCTCCCTGATCCGCCCGATCACCAGGTGCTGTTCGCCCAGCTGTTCCAGCACCCCGACCAGTTCCGGGTGGTTGCGCGCGAGCGCGGGGAAGATCGCGGCGTCCTCGCCGGCGTGGTGGTGCGTCAGCCCCTCGCAGAAGGCGAGGCAGTGCTGGCGCAGTTGGAGCCCGAGGCCGGCCGGTCGGCCCGCGACGTGCGAGCGCGCCTCCTCCCGGACGTGGCGCAGCTGCGCGCGCAGCCAGGTGTGCGCCTCCAACAGCTTGTCGGCGAGGCTGCGCACCTCGCGCGCGGGTGTCTCGGGCCGCTCCAGGACGACCACCGGTAGTTCCCGGTCGGTGCTCGCCTGGTAGTCGCCGTACCCGGGCGCCTGCCGGACGACAGCCGCGAACAGCCGCTCCCGGCGGGCGCCTTCGGCGGGTACGGCGATCACGTCGAACGCCTCGGAGCCGAGTTCGACCCGGACCACCGGTCGGGCGAGCAGGTTGCGGTACCACTGCGGGTGGTCCGGCGCCCCGGCGGCGGAGGCGACGACCAGGAGCAGCCCCTCGGCCCGGACGTACCCGAGCGGCACGGTGTGCGCCTTGCCCGAGCCGGCCCCGGCCGTGGTGAGCAGCAGCAGGTCGCCGCCCTCGAACGGGCCGCCCACCCGCCCGCCGTTGGCGCGGAACTCCTCGATGACGCTCTGGTTGAACTGGTTGACATGGTTCGTGGACATGGGTGTGGACATGAGTGTGGGTGAAGTCTCCTACAGGGATTGGGAGTCACGGCCACACGCGGTGCATGGGCGCGCACGCGGACACCGCGGTGACCGCCTACGTCAGATCAGGGCAGCGGAGAAAGTACTCATCGCGCATCGTCCCTCGGATAAAAGGTGCTCGCCCGGCGGCCGGCCGGCCCACTACTCTGTGGCCGGCGCCACGCTGCACGCCCCCATTAGAGCCACGCCGCGGACGCCCTGTCAACGAGCAAGATCGCCGACGAAAGTTCCCTGACCGGGATCGTCGACGAAAGGGGAGTGAACGCCGTCGTGGAGCGCATCGTCGACCTCGACCACGCCGCCGAGCGGATCGCCGCCCGGGCCGTACGCTGGCGGGCCGCCGGCCTGACGGTCGGCGCGCTCACCTGGCGCGACGCCCTGGCCCCGTGGCCGCAGCCGCTGGAGACGGACCGCGCCCGCGTCGCGGACCCGGACTCCGTCGGCGTCGAGGTCGTGGACCCGCTGTCCGGCGGCGAGCTGCACGTGGTGCTGTTCCGGGGCGGCTGGGCCGACGTCGAGTACCTCGCCGCCGGCTGGGAGGAGCAGGAAGACGCCGAGGGCGGAGTGATCCCGGCCAACGACTTCACCGGCGCCGCCGACTTCGACGAGCGCCTGCGCGGCTGGATGGCGCACGTCTTCGGCTGATCCCGGCCGCCGGTGGACGGGAGCCCGGTGAGTGGGTGCCCCCGTCGGTGGGCTCCCTGGGGAGCCCGCCGACGGCGACGCGTCAGCGCAGGTAGTCGACCAGGCCGGCCGGCTTGAGCCCGGCCGCGTCAGCGGCGGCGAGGGCGCGCTGGAGGTCGGCGGCGAGGGTGTCGGTCCAGTGCATCAGGACGACGTCGCCCGGCTGCAACAGGCCCGGGTGCCAGATGTTGGACGCGCCCCAGCTGAAGTCCGCGTCGGCGGTGAGCACGGTGCGGATGCCGCAGTTGGCGGCGGCCTGGAGGGTGTCGGCGTTCCAGGCGAAGTACGGCGGGCGGAAGGCCACCGGCGTGGTGCCGAACTGGCGGGTCATGGCGTCGCGGGCGTCGCAGATCTCGATCTGCTGCTGCTCCAGTGGCAGTTTGCTGAGGTCGGAGTGGGAGACGCTGTGGTCCTGGATGGAGGAGCCGGGCACGGCCGTGACGCGTCGGAAGAAGTCGGGGTCGGTGCCGGCCGGCATCGGCAGCGGGAAGGCGGTGATCGGTAGCCGGTGGTCGGCGATGAACTTCTCCGCCTCGGGGGTGCGCTGCCAGCCGTCGTCGACAGTGAAGAAGACGACCTTGTCGCTGGTGGGCACGGATCCGGCGGCCACGGCCGGGGCGGGCGCGGGGCCGTCCACCCGGACGTCGTCGACCGAGAACGGGCCCTGCTGGTACCAGCCGTGGACGTAGAGCCGGACGCTGTGCGCGTTCGGGCCGGTGGTGAACCGGGTGGTGAGCTGCTGCCAGCCGCCGCCGGTGGTCTCGGTCCAGGCCGGGGCGACATCCCTGCCGGTGCCGGTGGCGCCCAGGTAGACGAAGGCGCCGCGGACCCAGGCCGAGGCGGTGTAGGTGGTGTTGGGCTGGACGGCCACGGTCTGCGCGCACTCGCCGGTGGAGTCGGCGGTGGCCGGCGTGACGGTGAGTGCGGAGGCGCCGGAGTGCGCGGCGATGGTGGTGACGGCGGCCTCGGCCGGGCCGCCGGTGCACTTCCAGCCGGGGACGGCGCCCCAGTCGGAGAGGTCGGGGACGGGCAGTTCGAAGCCGGGGTTGGTGGCCAGGTTGACGGTCGGGCCGCTCGGGGTGCTCGGACCGCTCGGGGCGCCGGCCGGGGCGGGCCCGGGGGCGGCGGAGGCCGCCGGGGCGGCGAAGGCGGTGAGCAGCGCGACGGAGGCGGCCAGCGCGGACAGGCGCGTGAACTGGCGCGTGGACTGGCGCGCGGACAGGCGCGTGAACTGGCGCGTGGACAGGCGCGCGGACGGGCGCGTGGACATCGACACGAGAGGACTCCTGCATGTGGGGGACACGCCCGTGGGGAGGGCGTGGCGGAATCGGAACCCTGGAACCGGGGCCTTGGGTCGGGCCCCTGGAACCGGGCTCGCGGGACCTGGGTGTTCCCGGAGGGGCGGGAGCGGATGGTGCGCCGCACTCGGACCGAGGAGAAACAATGGACTGGACCAATCGGCCCGTCAAGGGAACGGCCGGTGAACCGAAGCCCACCGCACCCGCCGCAAAAGGGACAAGACGATCCGTCAGGGGACGTACAACTCCGCGATGTCATCGGCGTAGTACTCGGCGATCGCCGCCCGGCGCAGCTTCAGGGAGGGCGTCAGCAGCCCCTGGTCCTGGCTGAACTCGCGGGGCAGCAGCCGGAACGCGCGGATCGACTCGGCCCGCGACACCGCCGTGTTCGCCGCCGCCACCGCGCGCTGGACCTCGGTGTGCAACTGCTCGTCCGCGAGCACCGCCCACGGGTCCAGCTGCTCCAGCCCGTGCGTCTTCAACCAGTGCGCCAGCGCCGCCGGGTCGAGCGTGATCAGCGCGGCCACGTACGGGCGGTCGTCGCCCACCACCAGGCACTGGGAGACCAGCGGATGCGCGGCCACCCGCTCCTCCAGCGCCGACGGGGCCAGGTTCTTGCCGCTGCTGGTGACGATCAGGTCCTTCTTGCGGCCGGTGATGGTCAGGTAGCCGTCCTCGTCCAGCCGGCCCAGGTCGCCCGTCCCGAACCAGCCGTCGATCAGGGACTCCGCCGTGCACTGCGGGTGGTTGAGGTAGCCGCCGAAGACCGAGCCGCCGCGCACCCAGACCTCGCCGTCGTCGGCGAGGGCCACCGACGAGCCCGGCAGCGGATGCCCGACCGTGCCCAGCTTCTGCCGCCCGATCGGGTTGGCGGTGATCGCGGCGGACGTCTCGGTCAGCCCGTAGCCCTCGTACAGGTGCAGGCCGGCGCCGGTGAAGAAGAGGCCGAGCTCGCGGCGCAGCGCGGAGCCGCCGCACATCACGCTGCGCACCCGGCCGCCGAGTACGGCCCGCAGCCGCTGGTAGACGGTCCGCTCGTAGGCGAGGTGGCGCAGCCGCAGCTTGGGGCTGGGCCCGGGTCCGCGCCCGAACGCCTTCTGCTCCCGGGCGGCGGCCCAGTCGACGGCCACCTGTCGGGCCTGTTCGAAGAGTTCGCCGCGCCCGGCGTCCTCGGCGGCCCGCCGGGCCTGCTGGAAGATCTTCTCGAAGACGTACGGGACGACGTGCAGGAAGGTCGGCCGGAAGGACTCCATCGCGGGCAGCAGGGCGTCGGTGGAGACCTCGGGGACGTGTCCGATCCGGAAGCCGCCGCGGATCGCCGCGACCTGCACGGCCCGCCCGTAGACGTGTGCCAGCGGCAGGAACAGCAGGGTGGACGGCTGTCCGCCGCCGGTGTCGTGGAAGGCCTCCCGCCAGCCGCCGAGCAGTGCGTCGGCCTCGGCGGCCAGGTTGGCGTGGGTGATCAGGCAGCCCTTGGGGCGGCCGGTGGTGCCCGAGGTGTAGACGACGGTGGCGACGTTCCCGGCCGTGACGCCGAGCCGCTGGCGGTGGACGAGCGAGTCGGGCACGTCACGGCCGTCCTCGGTGATCGCGGCGACGCAGTCGCGGTCCAGTTGCCAGATGCCGGTGAGGTCGGGCAGCGCGTCGCAGACCGCGCCGACCGTCATCGCGGCGTCCTCGTCCTCGACCAGGCAGGCCACCGCCTGGGTCTCGGCGAGGATCCAGCGCACCTGCTCGGCCGCCGCGGTGGGGTAGACCGGGACGGTGATCGCGCCGATCGACCAGAGCGCGTAGTCGAACAGCGTCCACTCGTAGCGGGTGCGGGACATCAGGGCGACCCGGTCGCCGTAGCGCACGCCCCGGGTGAGCAGGCCCTTGGCGAGGGCGAGCACCTCGTCACGGAACTCCCGCGCGGTGACGCCCCGCCACTCGCCCCGGTGCCCGAACCGGTGCCCGTCCCGGTGCTCGGCGGGGCCGCCGGGTCCGGCGGAGTCAGCGGGGCCCGGCGGGCCGACGCGGCGGGCCAGCTGCACCAGGTCCGGTGTGCGTTCGGCGGTGTCGTACAGCGAGTCGGCGAGTCCTCCGGTGGCCTCGGGCCCGGCCACGGCGGGGGTGGTGAACTCGCGCACATTCCCCCCGTTGGCGTCTCGCGGCGGCACTGCCCGCGCCGGAACCGGTGTCGGCGCCGGAGGCCGTGGCGGCGGTGCCGGGCCGCGCAGGTGGAGCGAAACTATCGGATCGGCCTGTCACTGCCCAGGGTTGTGACCGTGACGCGACGAGATCGGCACCGGTCCCTGCGGAAGGTGTCGCCGCCGGGGAGGAACCGCGTGCGTTCGGTGATCGGGCAAACCGGGCGGCGGCGGATGATCCGGACGCGAGCCCGCAGTGACCGGGACCCGATCCTGACGTGTGCGGGGCAAGCCGGGGAAGTGGACTGGTTCGACCCTCGAACGAGTGGTCAGGGCGTAGTAGGCTCTCGCAGACCTGCGACCGGGGGCCTCCCGGCCAGGCCCGATCCGACGACACACCGTCCACGCCGACCAGCCCCGAAGCCGATTTCCGAAGCCCGCACCCGAAGTCCTTTCCGAAGCCCTTTCCCAAGCCTTTTCCGGCCGAGCCCCGCGGCTCCTCCGAACCGCTCCCCGTCCGCGCCTGGCACTTCCCGACCGAGGACTCCATGCGTCTGCGCAGCAGCTCGATCCGCGCGAAGATCATCGCGCTGCTCCTGGTGCCCATCGTCGCGCTCACCGCGCTGTGGGTGTACGCGACCTTCGCCACCACCGGAGACGTCTGGGGCCAGCTGGAGATCAGCCGTACGTACAAGGAGTTCGGGACCCCGGTCGACCAGTACGCCGACGATCTGCAGAACGAGCGCCGCGCGGCCGTCCAGCGACTGGCCGTCCCGAACTCGCAGGTCGCCACGGACGCCTACGAACACGCCAAGGCCGCCACCGATCGTAGCCTCGACGTCCTGCGGCAGAAGAAGGACCACGTGGGCGGCAAGCTCTCCAGCTCCCAGCGCGGCCGCTTCCTGCAGATCATCGCCGCCGCCGACCAGATCGGACCGCTGCGCGCGCAGGTCGGCCGCTCCGCGCTCAACTGGGAGTTCGCGCTGGGGCAGTACAGCGACCTGGTCAAGCCGGTGTTCGGCTTCCGGTCCGCCTACGTCGCCCGACAGACCGGCCAACTCCCGCGCCAGGGAACCATCCTGATCGAGCTGGTGCGCGCCCGCGAATACCTCGCGCAGGAGGACGCGGCGATGGAGGGCCTGCGCGGCGGCGCCGCCAAGCCCACCGCCGAGCAGTACCAGGTCGCCCTGGACGCCCTGCACAACCAGCAGGCCCTGTTCACCGTCTACATCGCCGAACTCGAACCCGCCGACCAGTCCGACTACATCGCCCTGCGCGGGGGCGAGGCCTGGGCCGCGCTGGCCCGCGCCGAAGCGGACTTCGTCGGCGCCGGCGGCCCCGAGCGGGTCGCCCAGGCGATCAACGGCGACTCCTGGCGGGAGACCGCCGACCGGGCGCTCGGTGACCTCACCTCGATCAACACCCGGATCGCCAACGGGATCGGCGAGCGCGAACGGTCCGCCGCGATCGGGCTGCTCTGGCGGGGCGGCATCGCCGGCGCGATCGGCCTGGTCGCGGTCGTCCTGTCGGTGCTGATCTCCTTCCGGATCGGGCGCGGCCTCGCCCGCGAACTGATCGGACTGCGCAACGCGGCCAACGAACTGGCCGGCGCCCGGCTGCCCTCCGTCATGCTGCGGCTGCGCCGGGGCGAGGCGGTGGACGTCGCGGCCGAGGCGCCCGAACTACGCTTCGGGGCAGCCGAGATAGGCCAGGTCGGCCAGGCCTTCAACGCCGTCCAGCGGGCCGCCGTCGAGGCGGCGGTCGAACAGGCCGAACTGCGGCGCGGCGTCTCGGCGGTGTTCGTCAACCTGGCCCGGCGCAGTCAGGTGCTGCTGCACCGCCAGCTCACCCTGCTCGACACCATGGAGCGCCGCACCGAGAACCCGACCGAGCTGGCCGACCTCTTCAAGGTCGACCACCTCACCACGCGCATGCGGCGGCACGCCGAGGGCCTGATCATCCTCGCCGGCGGCTCGCCCGGGCGCGCCTGGCGCAAGCCGGTCCGGATGGTGGACGTGGTCCGCGCGGCGGTCGGCGAGGTCGAGGACTACGCCCGGGTGATCGTCCGGCCGTTCCCCGGCACCGGCCTGCTGGGCAGCGCCGTCGCGGACGTCACCCACCTGATCGCCGAACTCGTCGAGAACGCCGCGGTGTTCTCCCCGCCGATCACCCAAGTCACCGTCCAGGGTGAGGTGGTGCCACACGGATTCGCGCTGGAGATCGACGACCGCGGGCTCGGGCTGAGCGATCAACTCCTCGCCGACATCAACGAACGCCTCGCTGTGGAGCAGGAGTTCGACCTCGCCGACACCGACCGGCTGGGCCTGTTCGTGGTCAGCCGGCTGGCCCGGCGGCACGGCATCCGGGTCCACCTGCGCCCGTCCCCGTACGGCGGGACGACGGCGGTCGTGCTGATCCCGCGCGAACTGCTCGCCGAGGCGCCGGACGGCCTGCCCGAGCCGCCGCCCACCGGACAGCGCTCCGCCCCGGTCCGGCGCGGACAGCGCGACCTGATCGCCGTGCCCGCGCTCGGTGGTGGCGGTGGCGGTGGCGGTGGCGGTGGCGGTACGGCGGAGGGCTCGGCTCGGGCCGCTGCCGGTGCCGGGTCCGGGGCCGGTTCCGTTGCGGGGGAGGACGAGCGGCACCGGGGCAGCGGCGGTCCCCGGCCGTCCACGTCCGAGCCTGCCCGGACGCCGGGCGGGCTGCCGCGACGGGCCTCGCGGACCAAGGGCGGGCCGGTGCTGGTGCCCGCGCCGCCCAGGGACACCGAGGACGGTGCGGCGACGGGGCGCCACCGTCGGGACGAGCCGACCACGGCCGCTCCCGTCCTCGACGGGCCCGCGGACCCGCCGTTGGTCGCAGGCCCGCGGACCGAGGGCGGGCTGCCCCGGCGGGTCCGGCAGGCGAACCTCGCGCCGCAGCTCAAGGAACAGCTGAAGGAGCGCCTCCGGGACCGGACCGACCACGGGCCCGAGGACGAGGCCGCGCTCGCCGCCCGCCGGGCCCGGGAGGCCCAGGAGGCCGAGCGGGCGCGTGAGCGCTCGCCCGAGGAGGCGCGGGCCACCTTCGCCTCGTTCCAGCGCGGCTTCACCCGGGGGCGCGGTGCCGCCACGTCCGGGTCGGCCCCGGCGAGTGCCCGACCCGCCGCCGTACCCGTCTGGCAGCCGCCGGACCCCGCCCGGCGGGCGATCAGTCCGGCACCCGCCCCGGCGGCGCTGTCCGCGCCGTCGGACGGTGCCCGGGCGCCGCTCGCCCGTCGGGTGCCGCCCGGCCCGCCCGTCCGGCGGAACCCGGCGCCCGCACCCACGGCACGACCCGTGCCACCTGCATCAAGGGCAATACCTGAACCATGGGCAACACCTGCACCATCGGCAGCACCTGTACCAACAGCACCACCTGCACCACCCGCTCCATCGGAAGGAACTGATTCATGACCACTTCGACGCAGCCGTCCGGGGACCTCAACTGGCTCCTGGACGACCTGGTGGGGCGCGTCGCGGCCCTGCGGCACGCCGTGATCCTCTCCAGCGACGGCCTGGCCACCGGCGCCTCCCGCGACCTCGACCGCGAGGACGCCGAGCACCTGGCGGCCGTCGCGGCCGGGTTCCACAGCCTGGCCAAGGGCGCCGGCGGGCACTTCAAGGTCGGCGGGGTCCGCCAGACGATGGTGGAACTGGACGAGGCGTTCCTGTTCATCACGGCGGCCGGTGACGGCAGCTGCCTGGCCGTGCTGAGCGAGGCCGAGGCCGACATCGGCCAGATCGCCTACGAGATGGCGCTGCTGGTCAAGCGGGTCGGCGAGCACCTGGCCGCCGAGCCGCGCACCGAAGCCGCGCCGCCGGGGAGATGAGTGGTCCGATGGCGGATCCGAAGGCTGAGGCGGCGGGGCGGCCCGAGCCGGGCGGCTCGGCCGCGTCGGCCGCGTCGGCCGGGACGGCAGGTACGGCAGGGGAGGTGGCGGAGCAGATGGGCCAGGACGGGGCCGAGTCCGACCTGCTCCACCCGCGTGCCCCTGCCGACGACCGCTGGTTCGACGACGAGGCCGGCCCGGTCGTGCGGCTCTACTCGATGACCCGCGGCCGCACCCGGCCGGTCGAGGACGGCCTGTTCGACCTGATCTCGCTGATCACCGCCGCCGAGCCCGGGCCGAACGCGGGGGCCGTGCCGGCGCACGTCCTCGACCCGGAGCACCAGACCCTCCTGGCCTGGTGCCGCCGCGAGCCGCTGTCCGTCGCCGAACTCGGCTCCTACACCGACCTGCCGGTCAGCGTCGTCCGGGTGCTGCTCGGCGACCTCTACGACGCCGAGCTGATCAGCGTCACCCGACCCGTTCCGCTCGCCGAGCTGCCGGACGAGCGCCTGCTGCGAGACGTGATCAATGGACTCCGTGCGCTCTGACCACGACGGCCGCGCCGCCGCCGGCGGTACCTCTGGTGGCGGCACTCCCGGCACTCCCGGCACTCCCGGCACTCCCGGCACTCCCGGCACTCCCGGCACTCCCGGCACCCCCGTCGGCCACGGCTCCGGCGGTCGCGCCAACGACCCGCGCTGGCGCGGCGGCCCGGCCGTCGCGGTGAAGATCCTCGTCGCGGGCGGCTTCGGCGCGGGCAAGACCACGCTGGTCGGCTCGGTGAGCGAGATCCGACCGCTGCGCACCGAGGAGGAGCTCAGCGAGCTGGGCCGCCCGGTGGACGACACCTCGGGCGTGGAGGCGAAGCGCACCACCACCGTGGCGATGGACTTCGGCCGGATCGACTTGCGGCCCGGACTCGCGCTGTACCTGTTCGGCACGCCCGGGCAGGACCGGTTCTGGTTCGTCTGGGACGAGTTGGCCCGCGGCGCGCTCGGCGCACTGGTGCTCGCGGACACCCGGCGGCTGGCCGACTGCTTCCCCTCGGTCGACTTCTTCGAGCAGCGCGGCATCCCGTTCGTGGTCGCGGTGAACTGCTTCGACGGCACCGAGCGGTTCTCCCCGGACGAGGTCCGCGACGCGCTCGACCTCGACCCGGACATTCCCGTGCTGCTGTGTGACGCACGCCTGCGGGAGGACGGGAAGGAACTCCTGGTCGCGCTCGTCGAGCACGCCGCCGCCCGTCGCCACCGCGCCCCGGCCCGGACCTGACGCCGCCGCACCCCGGTCCTGGCGCCGCCGCGACCCGGTCTGACGACACCGCGCCCCCGGTTCGGCACTGCACCCGCACAGAGGCTTCACAGAGCCTCCGAGCCACTCGACGTCTCATTCGGTTGTCCGCATCCCGGACGTTCGGTGTGCCGAAGGTTGCCTAGACCGGCCCGGCGTGGAAGGCTCTGGGCACGAAAGCCGCCCGGCCATGCCGTCGGGAGGGCCGGAAACGTTCCGTTCACGAAGGCGCGCATCGACGACGACGCGCCATTGTGCAGAGCAAGGGGGAGGGCAGCAGGATGACCGTCGGCCAGCAACGTGCCACGACCGATCCCGCCCCCGTCACGCCGGTGCTCACCGTTCGCCGCTACATCGACCAGGCGCTGATCTGCAGCGCCTGTTGTCGGTGACCGGCCGGCCCCTTCCCGGTACGTCCCCGACGATCCCGGCCCACCCGGCCGCCGTCTGACGCACCGCCAATCCCGTCGACCAGGCCGTAGCGGACCCGCCCCATCCGGCGTGCCCGCGACCGCCGATCCGGACCCGCCTCGCGGAGAGACCACCAGTGAACATCGCCTGCACCAGCCCCGCCCCCGGCATCGCCGGCCGTCCCCGCTCGACCGGGGCGGCCTCCGCGCTGTGCGACGGTGGACCGGCCAGGCGGTGGAACGGGCGCGCGAACCGCGCCGGGGACAGCCACCAGGGTCACCTCGACCTTGAGCCGTTCTGGCCGTCCCGGCAGCCGCACCTGTTCGATCAGACGTGTCCGGGCTCGCCCAGCGCGTCCCGGCCCTCCGCAGGCTGATTTCGGATCAGCCCGGCAGTACGCCCGGTCGACGCGCAGACGACTCCACCCCGTCCGTCACGCGCGAAATGAGCGGCACACCATGTCTTCTTCATCCACGGCCACCCTGCCCCTGCCTTCCCCGACCCCGCACCTGCGCGCGGTCCGTTCCGTCCCCGGCGTCCTCCCGGCCGGGTCCGGCCTCTCCGGCGCGCCGGGCTCCTCCGCCTCCCCGCTGTCGCACGGCTCGCCGGCCGCCGAGCGATGGCCCGGGGGAGCGGTCCGGTCCTCCCATGCGGCCCCGTCCCGTCCGGCGGGCGCGGGCGTCGCACCCCAGCCGGGCGCGGTCCTCCCGGCCGCGCCGGCTGCCCTGCTCGCCGCGCTGCCCGAGGGCGCGACCGTCGTCGCCGCCCTGCCGCAGGGCGCACTGCCGCAGGGTCTGCTCGCCCAGTACGGCACACAGTTCGGCGCCGGTACCGGGAACCCGATGGTCGGGTACCTGGTGCTCGTGCCGGCCGACAGCCCGGTGGCGGCGGTTCCCGGTGCGTCCCTCGGCGGGCCCTCGGCTGCGCAGCACGTCGGTGCGCACGCCGGTGCGCCCGTGAGTGTGCCCGCACAGGGCGGTGTCCGTCCGGTCCGACCGGCCGGGCGCGGCATCGCCGTCGATGCGGAGCGGCGCAACGCCTACGTCGACGGGCGGCTGCTCGACCTCACCTACCTGGAGTTCGAGCTGCTCGCCCACCTCACCGAGCACCCGCAGCGGGTGCACACCCGGGACCACCTGGTCTCGGCGGTCTGGGGTTACGGCCACGTCGGCGACGGCCGCACGGTCGACGTGCACGTCGCCCGGTTGCGCCGCAAGCTCGGACCGGTCTACCGCGACACGATCGTGACGGTCCGTCGGGTCGGCTACAAGTACACCCCGGCCGGCTGATCGGCCACTGAACCTCCTGCCGCGGCGGGTTGCCCGTGACCTCGTGGAACGGGCAGCCCGCTGCGGCATTGTGACGTGACGTCAGGCACGCTGGTCGGGCGGCAGCAGCAGGACGGCGAGTGCGTCGGCGCAGGTGCGGGCGTGGCCCAGGAACCAGTCCAGGCGGTCGTCGGTCAGGTGCGCCGGGGTCGAGCGGACGGCCAGCGCGAACCGGGCCTGCCCGGTGCCGTCCAGGACGGGCACGGCCACCGTCCGCACTCCGGCAGCCGACTCGCCGTCGTTGAGTGCGTACCCGGAGCTCCGGACCTTCGCCAACTCCTCGTCGAGCAGCGCCGGTTCGGTGATCGTCCGGTCGGTGAACGACGGCAGCGGGCCGAGCGCCGACACCGCCGGCTCACCCGGGCGCGGCCAGGCCAGCAGCACCTTGCCGAGCGCCGTGGAGTGCAGTGGCCGGCGCAGCCCGAGGCCGGTGTCCGGGCGGACGGAGGCCCCCACCAGGATGACCGCGTGCGGACCGCTGCGGATCGCGAGGTCTGCGGTCGCACCGGTGCGTCGGGACAGCCTGTCCAACTCGGGTGCGGCCAGGTGCAGTCCGCGCTGGTGGAAGGTGAGTTGGCCGAGTTCGGCGACCGCCGGGCCGAGCCGGTAGCGCGCGGTCTGCTCGTCCTGCTCCAGGAAGCCGGCGCTCACCAGCGTCCGGGCCAGCCGGTGCGCGGTGGAGACCGAGAGGTCCATCCGGCGGGCCAGGTCGGAGGCGCTCAGGTCGGGGCCGTTGTCGTGGAAGCAGTGCAGCAGCCCCAGCGCACGCTGGACGGCCTGCGCACCGGCCGGCGGGCCCTGGACGGCGGTGGCGGCCTCGGCCATGGCACCTCGCGTTTCGGTTCGGGAATCCGGCTGGATCACCGGGAGGAGTCTCAGCGTAGGGCAGCGAGTGCTGCGGGATTGTGTCGACGACGTTGCAATGGAATGGCGTTGATGAACAAGTGATCCCACCATGTGGCAAAACCTTGCCTCCGGCTCGATCGTCGTGGAACGCTCCTCACATCGCGCCGGACGCCCGCCGCCCGGCGCACCACCCGCAACCCCGACCCGCAGGAAGGAGCGACGCCGTGACGATCCACCGGTGCCCCGCCTCCTGCGCGTGTTGTCGCTGACGCTCCCCTCGCGCCGCACCGTCCGGCGTTCCCCGCCTCGCGCGACTCACGGCCTCGCCCGTCTCGCCCGTCTCGCCCGTCTCGCCCGACACGCCCGACCCGCCCGACCCGCCCGCCTCGCCATCTCGTGCAACTCCCCGACGCCGTGGGCCCCGTGACCCGCGCGGCGTGCCCAGACCCGTAGCCTTCCGGCGCCCGCCGAACCCGCCCCCTCCGCAGAGGACCACACCCCGTGCCCAGCCCTTCCCCCAGTGCCCCCGACACCCTCTGGTTCACCCGCTGCCCGGTGCCCACCGCCACCGGGATCGCCGCCGACCAGGGTTGGCTCGCCCGCGAGTTCGCAGCCGACGGTATCGCCGTCCGCTCGCTCCAGGACGCCCCGCCGGAGGTGGCCGCAGACCACCACTACACCCACGCGCTCACCGGACTGTTCCGCGAGGGCGGCAACGTCCCGGCGCTGTGGGCCCGTTCGCACGGCGAGCGGACCCGGCTGGTCGGCCTCACCTGGATCGAGGAGCGCCAGGTGGTCCTGGTCCGGGCCGGCAGCGGCATCACCGGCCCCGGCGACCTGCGCGGGTTGCGGCTGGCGGTCCCACATCATGACATCGGCATCGACTTCTGGCGGGCGATGGCCCTGGCCGGCTTCCGTGGCGCCCTCGGCCTCACCGGGCTCACGCTGGACGACGCCGAGCTGGTCGACGTCCCGGGCCTACCCGGCGGCGGGCAGTGGGCCGGCGAGCTGGCCGCGCTGCGGGACGGGGTGGTGGACGCCGTGTACGTGAAGGGGGCGCTCGCCGTCGAGGCGGCCCGCCGGGTCGGGGCGGAGGTGGCTGTGGAGCTGGACGCGGTGCCGGACCGCCGGGCCCGGGTCAACAACGGGACGCCCCGGCCGGTCACCGTCCACCAGCAACTGCTGGACGAGCAGCCGGAGCTGGTCGCCCGTTTCCTCGCCGTTCTGCTGGAGGCCGCCGACTGGGCGGCCGAGCACCCGGCGGAGGTGGTGCGGATCCTGCGGGCCGAGACCGGCGCGGGCGCCGAGGGCGTGGCCGGGGCGTACGCGCCGGGTAGCCACCGCACCCTGCACCTGGACCTCTCGGCGGACCGCCTGGAGCTGCTGGCGCAGCAGGAACGATTCCTCGGGGAGCGGGGATTCCTCGCCGCCCCGGTCGACATCCCCGGCTGGGCCGACCCGGAACCACTGCGCGCCGCCCGCGAGCTGCTGCGTGAACGGCGCCGCGCCGCGATGGGCGGCTGAGCGCCGTCGACCGCCGGCTGACAGATCACAACTAACAGATTTCAGCAGACAGATTTCAGATAACAGATTTCGAAAGTTGTCACTTGTCAGCTGTCCTTCGTTTGGAGACCCCGTGAAGACCCCCCGCTTCGCCCTCGCCGCCACCGCGCTGCTCGCCTCCACCGCACTGGCCGCCTGCGGCTCGTCCGCCGACGGGGCCAAGGCCTCCGCCGACGGCGGGGCCGGCGGCAAGGCCGACGTGGTGCTCCGCCTGCCCGACCCCGGAAACAACGGGTTCCTCGCCCGCGGCAAGAAGGACGGCTCGCTGGACAAGGCTCTGGCCGCCGTCCACGCGAAGGTCGCCTGGACCGGCAGCGCGGGCCCGTTCGCCCCGGCCGCACAGGCCCTGTCCGCCGACCAACTGGACGTCGCCCAGGGCTCGATCACCTCGGCCGTCGCCGCGCTCGCCCAGAAGCCCGGCTTCAAGCTGTTCGCCCAGACCGCGCCCGACGGCGTCGGCGAAGGGATCCTGGTGAAGAACGACTCGCCCATCAAGTCCGTCCAGGACCTGGTCGGCCGCAAGGTCGCCGTCTCCCAGGGCGGCACCAGCGAGTACCTGCTGCTCAAGGCGCTGGAGAAGAACGGCGTCCCGGCCGACAAGGTCGAACGGGTCTACCTGCGCGCCGACCAGACGGCAGGTGTCTTCAACTCCGGCCAGGTGGACGCCTGGGCGACCTGGAACACCTTCTCCACGCCCACCATCGCCAACGCCGGGGCGCACTTCCTGGCCAACGGCAAGGAGGTCGGCTCCGACAACTACGCCGTCTGGGCCGTCCGCAACGGCTTCGCCGACAAGCACCCCGAGGTGGTCAAGACCTTCTACACCTACCTGCGCGAGAACGGCCTCAAGGAGAAGGCGGACCCGGCCGCCTACCTCAACGTCTTCACCGACTCCGGCCCGACCGCCGTCACCCCCGCCGAGAAGGACATCGCGGTGAACGTCAGCGGGCAGGGCGCCGCCGCGGAGGCCATCTCCGACGCCGACACCGCCCGCTTCGGCACCGTCGCCCGGTTCTTCGCCGACCAGAAGGTCACCAAGCAACTCGTGGACGTCAAGCCGTACCTGATCGACATCAACAAGCTCGGGGACGGTGCCAAGTGACCACCGCCGCCCCCGAACGCGCCACCGACGAGACCCGAACCGCCCTCGACGCCGGACTCGTCACCCCGCACACCAGGCGGCAGCGACCCCGCCCGCGCGCCCTCGCCGTGATCCTGCGCACCCTGGGCCCGCTCGCCCTGCTCGGCGGCTGGGCGCTCGCCTCCGCCACCGGCGCCCTCACCCAGGACGTCCTCGCCTCACCCGCCCAGGTCGCCGAAGCCGTCGGCGAGTTGTGGGGCAACGGCCAGCTCGCCGATGCCCTCGGGGTCTCCCTCACCCGGGCCGGCCTCGGCCTGTTCTTCGGCGCGACCACCGGTCTGGTGCTCGGCGTGGTCACCGGCTTCACCCGGCTCGGCGAGGAACTGCTCGACTCCGCGATCCAGGTGCTGCGCACCGTCCCGTTCCTGGCGCTGGTCCCGCTGTTCATGGTGTGGTTCGGCATCACCGAGACCGCGAAGGTCGCCCTGATCGGCGTCGCCACCAGCTTCCCGATGTACGTGTCCGCTTCCGGCGGCGTCCGCAACACCGACCGCAAGCTGGTAGAGGCGATGCGCAGCTTCGGGCTCGGCCGCTGGGCCATCGTGCGCACCGTCGTCCTGCCCGGCGCGCTGCCCGCCCTGCTGTCCGGCCTGCGGCTGTCGATGACGCTCAGCGTGATCGCCCTGATCGCCGCCGAGGAGATCAACTCCACCGAGGGGATCGGATACTTGATGGCCCAGGCGCAGAACTACTCGCGCACCGACATCCTCGCCGTCTGCATCCTGATCTACGGGTTGCTCGGCCTTACCGCCGACGCGGTCGTCCGGGTCCTGGAACGCCTCCTGATGCCGTGGCGCCAGGCCGTCCAGGGGGCAGCCCGATGAGCACCGCTACCTCCGCGACCTCTGCCGCCTCCGCGCCTGCGACCTCCGCGCCCGCGACCGCGGCTCCGGCCGTCCACCTGCGGGGCCTGCGACGGGTGTTCGGCACCCGGGCCGTCCTCGACGGCGTCGATCTCTCCATCGCCCGGGGCGAGTTCGTCGCGCTGCTGGGCGCCAGCGGCACCGGCAAGACCACCCTGCTGCGCATCCTCGGCGCGCTCGACCGGGCCGACGAGGGCACCGTACTCGTCCCGCCGGTGCGAACGGTGGTCTTCCAGGAGCCCCGACTCGTGCCGTCCAAGCGGGTGTTGGCCAACGTCACGGTCGGCCTGCCGCGCGGCGCCGCCACCCGGGAGACCGGACTCAAGGCGCTCGCCGAGGTCGGCCTCGACAAGCACGCCGACGCCTGGCCGGCCACCCTCTCGGGCGGCGAGGCGCAGCGCGTCGCCCTCGCCAGGGCCCTCGTCCGCGAACCCCAACTGCTGCTGCTCGACGAGCCGTTCGCCGCACTGGACGCGCTCACCCGACTGCGCATGCAGGACCTGGTCGGTGACCTCGTCCGCCGCCACCGCCCCGCCGTGCTGCTGGTCACCCACGACGTGGAGGAGGCCGTCCGGCTCGCCGACCGCGTCGCCGTCCTGCGCGACGGCCTGCTCGTGCGCGACGAGCCGGTCGCCGTCGACCACCCCCGCGACCCCGCAGACCCGGCCTTCGCCGACCTGCGCCGCCGACTGCTGGCCGACCTCGGCGTCCACTGACCCGTAATCGGCCCCACCGAACCGTCCTCGATAACGCCAGCCCGCACCACCGGAGTTGAACAGATGACCGTGACCCTCGGCGTCCACGCCAGCAACCCCTCGCTCTACTACCTCGCCCGACTGCCCTACCTGGACGAGGAACTGGCCCCGCTCGGCGAGACCGGCGCCTTCCACCACTACGCCGACGGCACCCGCACCGGTGCGCTGCTCGCCGACGGCACCATCGACTTCGGCGGGACGGGCTCGACCCCGCCGGTCACCGCCCAGGCGGCCGGCCACGACCTGGTGTACGCGGCGGTCTCCGCACCCCGGCCCGACCACGGCGCTCTGCTGGTGCTGGACGGCGGCCCGGTCCAGGCGGTGGCGGACCTCAAGGGCGGCACCGTCGTGCTGGGCATCGGATCCTGGCAGACCCATCTGCTCGCCAAGGCCCTGCACGCGCAGGGACTTTCGTACGCCGAAGACGTCACCCCGGTGCGCCCGGCGGCCGGCCAGGACCAGGCCCAGCGGCTGCGCGACGGCGAGATCGCGGGGTGGATCGCCCAGGGCGCCGAACTGGCCGCCGCCCGCCGGAGCGGGGGCTTCCGGGAGCTGATCCGCACCGGCGACGTCATCACCGACCGCTCGGTGTTCTTCACCCGCCGGGACTTCGCGACCGAGCGCCCCGAGGTGGTCGCCGCGATCGCCGCCGCGCTGCGCCGGGCCGACGCCTGGGTGGCCGCCCACCCGGCCGAGGCGGCTGCGATCGCGGCGGAGCAGCTGGGCGGCTCGGCCGTCGACTGGCAGGCGGCGCTGGCCGCACTGCCGTGGCAACTGGAGCCCGCCACCGCCGGGTTCATCGCCGAGCAGCAGGAGGCCGCGGACATCTTCCACGGGGTCGGGTTCATCGACCGGGCGCTGACCGTCGCCGACGCCCATCTGCCCGAGCTGGAGGCCCCGGTGGCCGCCGCGCTCGCCAAGGCGGTCTGAACCATGGCCTCCGAAGTCCTCTGGTACATCATCCCGCGCGAGGGCCGCTACCCGTGGGAGCCGGCCGGACGCCGCCCGGTGGATCTCCGCTACTTGCAGCAACTGGCGGGGAGCGTCGAGCGGTTGGGCTACACCGGCGCCCTGCTCGCGACCGACCTCTACGATGTGTGGACGCTCGGCAGCGCGCTCGCGGCCGCCACCACCCCGGCGTTCAAGCCGCTGCTGGCCGTCCACCCGGGGCTGGTCTCGCCCACCCTGCTGGCCAAGATGGCGCTCAGCTTCGACCGGATGCACGGCGGCCGACTGCGGTTCAACGTGGTCAACGGCTCGACCGCGCAACTGCGCGAGTACGGACTGGACGTCGAGCACGACGACCGCTACCGGCTCAGCGCCGAGTACTGGTCGATCGTCAAGCGCCTGACCGCCGGCGAAGTCTTCGACCACAAGGGCGAGTTCTACGATCTGAAGAACGCGGGCGCGAGCCTGAGGGAGCTGGCGCCGGTCCAGCCCGGCGGCATCCCGCTCTGGTTCGGCGGCAGTTCGGCGGCCGGCATCGAGATGGCGGCCGAGCACGTGGACGTCTACCTGACCTGGGGCGAGCCGCCGCACCTGCTCAAGGAGAAGCTGGACCTGGTCCGGGCGCGGGCCGCCGCCCACGGCCGGACCCTGCGGATCGGGCTGCGGCTGCACCTGATCGTCCGCGACACCGAGGATGAGGCCTGGGCGGCCGCCGACCGCCTGCTCGACGTCACCAGCGAGGCCACGTACGCCCGTCAACTGGGCGGCGCCAAGGGGGAGGACGGGGTCGGCTGGCAGCGGCAGTTCCGCCAGCACGGCGGCAAGGTGCCCGCACGGGCCCGGGAGCTGGAGGCCTACCCGAACCTCTGGCCAGGAATGAGCCTGTTCCGCCCCGGCCCCGGTACGGCGGTGGTCGGCTCGACTGCCCAGGTGGTCGAGCGGTTGCAGGAGTTCGAGTCGTTGGGCGTCGACACCTTCATCCTCTCCGGCAACCCCCTGCTGGAGGAGGCCCACCGGGTTGCAGAAACGGTATTGCCCGCCTTGGGCATCCGCCGCTGACAGATGACAACTGACAGCTGACAGCCGACAACTGACAGCTGACAGATGATGAAATCTGTCAGCTGTCAGTTGTTTGCCCGTTCCGCCGGCAAGCCCCGCCCGCCCCCCTCCCCGCTCAGAGGCTGAGTCGGTCGATCTCCGCCAGCTCCTCCGCGGTCAGCGGACCGCCCGCGAGCGCGTCGATGTTCTGGTCCAGCTGGGCGACGCTGCTCGCCCCGATGATCACCGAGACCACCCGCGGGTCCCGCAGGACCCAGCACAGCGCGAGCTGCGCCAGCGTCTGCCCGCGCCGCTCGGCGACCTTGTTGAGTGCCCGCAGCTGCTCCAGCTTCGGCCCGCTGAGTGCCTCCTCGGTCAGGAACCGCCCGACCGACATCCGCGAACCGGCCGGCACCTCACCTGACAGGTAGCGATCCGTCAGCAGGCCCTGGGCGAGCGGCGAGTAGGCGATGAGGCTGGTCCGGGTCTCGCCCACCGCGTCCAGCACGCCCTCCTCCACGTACCGGTTGAGGATCGAGTACGCCGACTGGTTCAGCAGCACCGGCGTGCCCAGCTCGCGCAGGATCGCCACCGCCTCCCGGTGCTGCTCCGCCGGGTAGTTCGAGATCGCCGCGTACAGCGCCTTGCCCGAGCGCACCGCGCTGTCCAGCGCGCCCATCGTCTCCTCGAGCGGGGTGTCCGGGTCGTAGCGGTGGGAGTAGAAGACGTCGACGTAGTCCAGCCCCATCCGGCCCAGCGACTGGTCCAGGCTGGCCAGCAGGTACTTGCGGCTGCCGCCGTTGCCGTACGGGCCGGGCCACATGTCCCAGCCGGCCTTGCTGGCGATGAACAGCTCGTCGCGGTACGGGCGGAAGTCCTGGGCGAACAGGTAGCCGAAGTTGCGTTCGGCGCTGCCGTACGGCGGACCGTAGTTGTTCGCGAGGTCGAAGTGGGTGATCCCCCGGTCGAAGGCGCGGCGCAGTACCGCCCGCTGGACCTCCAGCGGCTGGGCGTCACCGAAGTTGTGCCAGAGGCCGAGGGAGACGGCCGGCAGCTGAACGCCGCTGCGGCCGGCCTTGCGGTAGGTCATTGAGGCATAGCGGTCATCCGCGGCGAGGTAGCTCATGCCGGACATCTTGCCAGTCGCCGCGGGCGGATCAAGCCCTTGCCCCGTTTCTGACCGGTGCTTATGCTCGCGGAGGATCGTACGCGTGCGAGGCGAAGGGGGAGTCACGATGACCGTCCAGGCTGTGACCGCGCCCGCGACCCCAACCGCGACCGCACCCGCGACCGCCGCGCCCCGCTGTTGTCGTCGCCGCCGCACCTCGCGCTGACGCCGCCCCAGAGCCGCTCCGCCGCGATCCCCTCCCGGTGCCGCCCGCGTGAGCGCAGCCCGTACCGGGGCGTTCCGCGCGGGCCGCCGCCACCCCTCCTCGGCAGCCCTGCCCGCGCCTCGGGTCAGGGCGTCGCGCCGAGGCCCCATCGAGCGCCCCCAAGGAGACCGCCGTGCGGTTCACCGTCTCGTCCCTCGTCGCCAACGGACCCGATCCCGTGACCGGCGTCCAGCGCACCCCGCAGGAGAAGCTGTGGAACGTCATCGACCAGGCGGTCGTGGCCGAGCAACTCGGTTACGACGGCTACGGCGTGGGGGAGCGGCACGGTGAACCGTTCCTCTCTCCGGCGCCGCCGGTGCTGCTCAGCGCGATAGCGGCCCGCACCTCCACCATCCGGCTGTTCACCACGGTGACGGTGCTGAGCATCCTGGATCCGGTCCGGGTCGCCGAGGACTACGCCCTGCTCGACCAGCTCTCCGGAGGCAGGGTCGAGTTGATCATCGGCAAGGGCAACGACCCGCGGCACTTCGACCTGTTCGGTCTGCCCGAGGAACGCCAGTGGGACGCGCTCGCCGAGAACTACGGCCTGTTGCGCCGGCTCTGGCGCGAGGAGAGGGTGACCTGGGAGGGTTCGACCCGCCCGCCGCTCAAGGACGCGGCCGTCGTGCCGCGCCCGTTGCAGGACCCGATCCCGGTGTGGCACGGCAGCGCGACCAGCACCCAGTCCACCGACCTGGCCGCCCGCTACGGTGATCCGCTCTTCTCCGCCAACTCCTTCCACCCGCTGGCCAAGTACCGCTCCCTGGTGGAGCACTACCGCGAGCGCTGGGCGCACTACGGGCGCGATCCGAGGGGGGCCAGGGTGGGCGCGAGCTTCGGCGGGCTGTACGTCGCCAAGCGCTCGCAGGACGCGGTCGAGGGCTTCCGTCCGTACTGGGACGCGATGTTCGGTTCGGCGGCCGGCCGGCACAACAAGTCGCCGTTCACCTCGCTGGAGGACGCGCTGGAGCACGGTTCGGCCCTGGTCGGAAGCCCGCAGCAGGTGATCGAGAAGATCCACCGCTATCACGAGGCCTTCGGCAACGAGGTGGTCGGGATCGGAGTCGACGCTCTGACGGAAGGGGCGCAGCGGGAGCAGTTGGAGCTGTTCGCGGCGGAGGTAGCCCCGGTGGTCAGGCGCGAGCTTCCGTGAGCGCCCGCCCGACGTGACGCGCGCCACCGGCCGCGGTGGAGTGCCGCCGGTCGGGGAGGGGGAGACGAGCGGGCGAGGGGCCGTGGCCGCCGGGGGGCGGCGCACGGCCCTCAGTCGTCCCCGGCGCGTACCCGTCCGCCCGCCTTGTCCACGGCGCGGACCGCGTCGGCCCGCCTCGCGTCCGCGTCGAGCCGGGCAATCCCTGGCCTTCTGTACCTACTGGTATGTACAGTGGTTCGCATGACCACCCAGGACCGCCTCATCGAGAGCACCCAGGCACTCCTCTGGGAGCGTGGCTACGTCGGCACCAGCCCCAAGGCCATCCAGCAGCACGCCGGCGTCGGCCAGGGCAGCATGTACCACCACTTCGCCGGCAAGCCCGACCTCGCCGCCGCCGCGCTGCGCCGCAGTGCCGAGCAGCTGCGGGGAGTCGCCGCCGCCGACCTGTCCGCTCCCGGCAGCGCGTACGACCGCATCGCCGCCTACCTGCGCCGCGACCGCGACGTGCTGCGCGGCTGCCGGATCGGCCGGATGGCCCAGGACCCGGACGTCATCGCCGACCCCGAACTGCGCGCCCCCGTCGAGGAGACCTTCGACTGGCTGCGCGCCCGGATCGCCGAGTTGGTGGCCGAGGGCCAGGCGGCGGGCGAGCTCGCCCCCGGTGTCGACCCGGCCGACACCGCCGCTGCCGTGGTCGCCGTCGTCCAGGGCGGCTACGTTCTGGCCCGCGCGGCCGGCCGGGCCGAGCCCTTTGATCAGGCCGTACGCGGTGCCCTCGGCCTGCTCGCCGCCCAACGCACCGCCTGACCCGCGCCGCGCACGGCTGAGCGGCCGCGTGACCGACTGACCGAGTGACCGAGTGACCGCGTGACCGCGTGACCGAGCGCGTGACCGACTGGCCGAGCGACGCCCGCTCGACGATCCGACCGAGGAGACCCGCCGTGCACGCCATGCAGTACGAGATCACCCTCCCCGCCGACTACGACCTGGGGATCATCCGCAAGCGCGTCGCCGACAAGGGCCATCTGCTCGATACACACCCGGGCCTCGGGCTCAAGGCGTACCTGGTCCGTGAGCGGGGCCGCGACGGGTCGCCCGTCAACCAGTACGCGCCGTTCTACCTCTGGCGCACCGTCGAGGGCATGAACAGCTTCCTCTGGGGACCGGGCTTCCGCGGCCTGAGCGCCGACTTCGGCCGCCCGGTCGTCCGTCACTGGCTCGGCGCCGGTCTGGCCCACGGCGCCGTGCCGGACGCTCCGGCGACTTCGACTTCGACCTCGATCGTGACCACGACCGCGACCACGGCTACCCGCCACACCGTCAGGCTCCCCGAGTCCGACGATCCCGCCGAGGCGGTCGAACGGGCCCTCGCCGAGTTCCCCGCGCACCCCGCTCTGCACACCGCCGCCGTCGCGGTGGACCCGAGCCGCTGGGAACTGGTCCGCTTCGCCCTCTGGCACGGCCCGGCCCCGGACGACGTGCCGGGCAGCCGCTACCAGGTGCTGCACCTGTCCCGTCCCGAACTCGACCGGCTGCCTGGCGGCCGGCACTGGTGAAAGGTTTCGCCACTCCCATGACCAGCCCCACGCCCGCCTCCGCGACCGCCCCCGTCACCCCCGCGACCCTCGGCGGCCTGGACGGTCTCGCACCCGGTTTCCCCGACTGGATCGTCACCAGTCTCTTCGGCGGCACCTACCAGCGCCCCGGTCTCGCCCTGCGCGACCGGCAGGTGGCCAACCTGGCCGCGCTCACCGCCCTCGGCGGCGTGGAGCCGCAGCTCGCCGATCACGTCCGCAACAGTCTGCGGATCGGCCTGACCAGGGAGGAGATCACCGAGGTCATCGTCCACCTCGCCCCCTACGTCGGCGTCCCCAAGGCTCTGGCCGGCCTGCGGGTCGCCACCGCCACCTTCGCCGAGGTACCCCCGACCGAGGTACCCCCGACCGAGACGTCCCCGACCCCCGCATCCCCGACCCCCGCATCCCCGACCCCCGCATCCCCGGCCGAGGCGGACCGGGCATGACCCCCACGATCCGTACCGTTCTCGGCGACCTCGACCCCGCGGAACTCGGTGCCACCGACTCCCACGACCACCTCTTCATCCGCAGCCCCCTGCTCCCCGGCGAGGAACTGGACGACCCGGCCGCCGCCGAGGGTGTCCTGCGCGCCTTCGCGGCGGCCGGCGGACGGTCGTTCGTCCAGTGGACCCCGTACGGCATGGGTCGCGGAGCGGACTCCCTCGCGAAGCTCTCCCGTGCGACCGGAGTCCACGTCGTCGCCGCCACCGGCCTGCACCAGGCGGCCCACTACGACCCGGACACCCTCCCTGCCGTGTACGACGGGCTGGCCGAACGCTTCACCGCCGAACTCACCACCGGGCTGACGGCCGAACCGGCCACCGAGTTGCCTGGACCGCCCGTAGCAGCCGAGGCCCCCGTAGCCGCCGAGGTCCCCGAAGCACCCGCGTCGCCCGAGGCCGTCCGGGCGGGCCTGATCAAGATCGCCTGCGACCCCGGGGCCATCACGGCGCACACCCGCCGGGTGATGGCCGCGGCCGCCGACGCGCACCACGCCACCGGTGCCCCGATCGCCGTCCACCTCGAACCCCGAGCCGACCCGCACCTCGTCCTGAACCGGCTGCACGTTCGACACGGCGTCCCGCCCCACCGGATCATCCTCGGTCACCTCACCCGGCTGCCGGATGTGCGGGTGCACCGCGAACTCGCCGCGGAAGGCGTCTACTTCGCGCTGGACAGCCCCTCCCGGGCCGGCCACCCGGCCGACCACCAGGCCTTCGACGTCATCGCCGACCTCGTCGAGGCCGGCCACGCCTCCCGACTCCTCCTCGGCGCCGACACCACCACCCGCACCGCCCGTCGGGCCGACGGCCCGACCGCACTGCTCGACGACCTCGCCCCACGGCTCGCCCGCACCTTCGGCCCCGAACTGCCCGGCCTCCTCCTCACCGCCAACCCGGCCGCCGCCTTCGCCACCGAGTGGCGCACGCCCTGAACCGTTCCCGCTCGGCCCGCCCCGGTCTCGACCGGCCGCAGGCCGAACCCGGGTCCTCGGTGAAGGCCCGCCGCCCACGCCCTACCGTGACGGCCATGGTGACCCTGCGCATCCTCACGACCGACGACTGGCCGCTCTGGCGCGACCTGCGCCTCGCCGCCCTCTCCGACGCGCCGCACGCCTTCAAGGCCCGCCTGGCGGACTGGCACCACGGCGGCGAGGAACGGTGGCGCGCCCGGTTGCACCTTCCGGGCGCCCACCACGTTGCGGCGCTGCTGGACGGTCCGGACGGTCCGGACGCCACGCCCGTCGGCCTGGCGGACGGTCTCCCCGGAGCCGGCGGCGTACGGGAGTTGCGCTCGGTGTGGGTCGGACCGAAGGCGCGCGGCAGGGGCGTCGCCGACCGCCTGCTGGAGGAGGTCGAGCGCTGGGCCCGCGCATCCGGCGGCAGCACGCTGCGCCTCGCGGTGCTCCCCGGCAACGAACCCGCGATCACGCTCTACCGCCGGCACGGCTTCACCGAGCTCACCGAGCTCACCGAGCCCGGCGGGCCCGGCAGGCCGCTCGCCGGCGGGGTCGCCCGGGAGCTCGTGATGGCGAAGCCGCTGCGCTGACGGTTGCAGCTGACGGCCGGGCGGGCCGGTCACCCGCCGATCCACCCCGCCACCCGCTCGACGGCCGCGAACGCGCCGAAGGCGAGCAGCTGCCACCCGGCACCGACCCGGCCGAGGTCATCAAGAACCTCGCCGCGCCGTTGTACTTCCGGGTCCTGATCACGGCCGAGCGGGTGGACGGCGACACCGCCGACCGAGCCGCCGCCGCCGTTCTCGCCGCGGCCCGCAACGGTGGCCTCGGCTGACCCGGGCGGCCGTCACGAGCCCGGCTGCCGTCACGAGCCCGGCCCCGCCGTCCGCGACGCGACGGCGGGGCCCGTGTCACCGGGGGGGGGGAGTGGCCGGGGCCCCGCCGTCGCGCGGCCGTCCGGCGGCTCACATGTGAGTGCCGCCGTCGATGCGGAGCTCGGTGCCGGTGACGAACGCGCCGTCGTCGGAGGCCAGCATCGCGATCACCCCGGCCACCGTCTCCGGACCCGCGAAGCCCTGGCCGAGGGCCGGGGCGAGCTTGGCGAGCAGGCTGAAATCGGCGTCGGCGGGCAGCCCGGGGTTGTGGGTCATGCCGCTGTCGATGCTGCCCGGCGCGACGCAGACCGCACGCAGGCCCTGCTTCGCGTACTCGGAGGCGATGGCGTGGGTGAAGGACTGGATGCCGCCCTTGGTCGCGGCGTACGCGGCCATGTAGGGGTGGGCGAAGCTCGCCGAGGTGGAGCTGAAGTTGACCACCACGCCCCTGCCACCCGCGAGCAGCGAGGGGAGCGCCTCGCGGGTCATCAGGAAGGTGCCGGTCAGGTTGACCGCGAGGAGCTTGTTCCAGAACTCCAGGCTGGTCTCGTGGGTGTGCGAGGAGCGGAGGATGCCGGCCGCGTTGACCAGGGCGTCCAGCCCGCCGAGGTCCGTGATCGCCGCCGCGACGCCGGTGACGACGGCCGCCTCGTCCGAGATGTCCAGGACCTGGATGGCCAGGCGGTCCGCGGTGCCGTCGGCGGTCGCGCGGTCCAGGGTCGCCTTCAGGCCGTCCTCGTCGACGTCGACGGCGACGACCTTCCCTCCCTCGGCGAGGATCCGGTGCACGGTGGCCTGGCCGATGCCAGAGCCGCCGCCGGTGATCAGGACGTTCCGTCCGCTGAAGCGCTCCATGGTGGTACTCCGTTCGTTCGTTCGTGGCCTCTCGACCTCAAGAGGCACGGTACGCCTTTATGGCATAACGTGCCAATAAGTCCTCCGGGTGTCACTTCGGCGCAACGCGCCACAGTGACACCGGCCCGCGTACGCTGACCCTGTGACCGGACGCCCCACCCTGAATCAGCGCCGCCGCGACGCCACCCGGCTGGACATCGCCCGTACCGCCGCCGCACTCTTCGCCGAGCGCGGGGCCGAGGCGACCACCGCCGAGGAGATCGCCCTCGCGGCCGGCATCTCGCTGCGCACCTTCTACCGGTACTTCTCCGTCAAGGAGGACGCCGTCGCGCCGCTGCTGGCGGCCGGTGGGCGTCGCTGGGTCGACCAGCTCGCCGAGACCCCGGCCGATCTGCCGCTGCGCGAGGCTCTGGAGCGCTCGGCGGTCGCCTCGCTGACCCCGCCCGACGAGGAGGCGGTCGAGGCGATGGAGTGGACGCGAAGCCTGCTGCGCGACCCGCGCCTCGACGGCACGTGGCAGCGCGTCCACGCCGACTCCGAGGAGCGGCTGCGGGCGGTCCTCGCGGCGCGTTGCCCGGGCGGCACCGACCCGCTGGAGATCCGACTGGCCGCCGCTGCGGCGACGGCCGCGATCCGGGTCGCGCTGGAGGAATGGGCCGCCTCGGACGCGCCCACGACCGGCCCGGGCTCCCCGCGGGAGCTCGGTGCGCGCTGCATGCGCGAACTCACGGCGGGGCTGCGGCTCTACGGGCGGGAGGGCTGGGCCCGCCCGGCCGCGAACAGGTGACAGATAACAGCTGACAGATTTCGTTATCTGTTATCTGTTATCTGTTATCTGTCGGCTGTCATCTGTCATCTGTTCCTCCTCCCCGGCCCCGTTAGGGTGGGTGATCGCGCGCCCCGGTGGGGGAACCGGGGTGACCACCTCGGATGTCCTGGACGGAGGGGGCGGGGAGTTCGAGGCGTGGGAGCAAGTAGGACATGGGTCTGACGAGCCACAAGGTGTTGGCGCTGGCCGTATTGATCGCCGTCGTGATGACGGCCGGCACGGTCTGGCTGTGGCCAAGACTCGCCAAGCAGACCTGGCAGGCGGTGCTCGGCCGGATCGGCTCCCTGCTCGCCACCCAGCTCGCGGTGCTGGCCGCGCTCGGCCTGGTGGCGAACAACTACTTCGCCTTCTACAGCAGTTGGGACGACCTGCTGGGCACCGGTGACACCGGCCCGGTGGTGATCCACAACAAGGCGGACGCGTCCGGCCGGCTGCTCGTGGAGACGATCGGCCACGCCTCCGTCAAGGGCGGCGGCGCGATGGGCCGCGAGCCCAGCCAGTCCGGTGAGATCCGCAAGGTGCGGATCGACGGCGCGGCCAGCCGGCTGTCCACCGAGGGGTACGTCTTCCTGCCGCCGCAGTACTTCCAACCGGAGTACGCGCAGCGGCAGTTCCCGGCGGTGATCGTCAGCACCGGCTTCCCCGGGATCGCCGAGAACCTGATCACCCGGTTCAACTACCCGGGCGCAGCGCTCAAGTTGCTCCAGGACGGCAACATGCAGCCGACCGTCATGGTGCTGATGCGCCCCTCGCCGGCCCTGCCGCAGGACACCGAGTGCGAGGACATTCCGGGCGGCGCGCAGTCCGACACGTACTTCACCAAGGACGTCCCTTCAGCGATCCAGGCGAGCTTCCGGGTCTCCTCCGACCCGCAGGCCTGGGCCTTCATGGGCAACTCGACCGGCGGCTACTGCGCCCTCAAGCTGGCCATGCGCCACCCGGACGTCTTTCCGACCGCCGTCGCGCTCTCCGCCTACTACGACGCCGCCGACGACCCGACCACGGGCGACCTGTTCGGCGGCAGCAAGCAGCGTCGTGACGAGGCCAACCTGATGTGGCGGTTGAAGAACCTGCCGCAGCCCAAGGTGTCCGTGCTGCTGGCCGGCACCAAGAAGGGCGACGGCGACTACCGGCGCGACACCGAGGCCTTCGTCGACGCCGTGCAGTCCCCGATGAAGGTCTCCTACAGCATGTTGGAGAACGGCGGCCACAACTTCGAGACCTGGAGCGCGCTGCTGCCGTCCTCGCTGGAGTGGCTGTCCCAGCACCTCAAGGTCCCGAACCAGGCCGCCTGAGCAGACCGTCTGAGCAGACCGTCTGAGCAGGCAGTCTGCCCAGACGGCCTGAGTAAGCCGACGGACAGCGAGGGGGCGCGGGGGCGGTGAGGCTCAGGCCACCCGCTCCAGCGTCCCGGTGTGCAGCTCGCCGACCCGGCCGCCCTCGCCCTCGTACGTCCAGAAGGCGCGTACCGTCAGCCGGCCGAGGTCCATCACGTGGCTGACGGTGATCCCGCTCTCCTCGGTCCAGCTGATGAAGTAGATCTCCGGCGCCACCTCGGCGACGTGCAGCCGCACGTCCTCCCACTGGCCCGCCGACTCGCCGAGGCCCTCCCAGCGCAGCCGCCTGCCGTCGGCCGAGTAGGTGTTGCGGAAGGCCGCGCCGTTGTCGGCCCGGAAGAGGTAGGTGCGGCCGGCGAAGGCGGGCAGGGGCGCGGTCATGGTGGGGCGGTACCTCGTTCCTGTGGGGCCGTGCACGGCGGTCTTGTGCACTGCGGAAGATGTCGGACCTCCAATTTATCCGACCCGGTGAGCCGGGTGGGCGCACCCGTGGACGGTGCGCCACGGCACCGGCCGCCACCGCGCAGGCCGGCGCGGTGTGCGGCGGGCACCTGGGCGCCCGCCGGCGGCCGGTCCTACCGTCCACCCCCATGAGACGCACCCCCACTCCCGTGCGGCACACCCCCACCGCCGTCAGACGCACCCCCACCGCGTTGTCCGCCCTCCTGCTCACCCTCGCCGCGCTGCTCCTCGGCACCCCCACTCCCGCCCAGGCCACCGTCGCCCAGACCGCCACTGCCCAGACCGCCGCCCAGGCGGCCACCGCCCCGCTCGCCCTCGAAGCCGCCTTCCCCGCCCCCGGCAACGGCTGGGCCAAGGTCGAGCGCTACCTCGACACCACCCCCGGCTTCCGTACCGAGCAGTACCCGGCCGACGGCCGCGGCGACCAGGACGGCGCCCGCCGGACGTACTTCGGCGGCACCGGCCAGCCCTCCTCCAGCCGCTTCCTGCTGTACTCGGCGACCGGCTGGGACACCGGTAGCCGTCCGACCCCCGTGCTGCTGGTCCACGGCGCCAACGACAACGCCGACCGCGCCTGGGCGAACCCGGGGGAGAGCGGCACCTGCGGTGCCTCCGCCTGCCCGTCCACCGGCCTCGCCCAGTACCTCGCCGGCACCGGCCACCGGGTGTTCGCCATCGGCTTCGCCCACAAACAGGGCGACAACCTGCTCCAGGCGCAGGCCGTCGGCGACGCCGTCGCGCTGATCCGGGCCCGCCTCGGCGTCCCCCAGGTGGACGTGGTGGCCTGGAGCAAGGGCGAGGTCGCCGCCCGGGCGTACGTGTCCTCGGTGCGCCCGTCCTGGGGGCGGGCCTACGCGGGCGACGTGCGCCGCCTGATCACCCTCGGGGGCCCGAACGGCGGGCTCGACTACGTGTACGCGCACGGCTGGTCGTTCGACCTCGCGAGCTGGCCGGCCTGCGGCGGCACCGCCAACGCGCCGTCCCCGCACCTCTACATGACCTGCTACGGCACCTACACGGCGCAGCCCTGCCTCGGCGTGCTGCCCACCGGCGGCTACGACTGCTACCCGGGCCAGCGCCAGCTGCTCGCCCGCTGGGACGGCCGGTACGGGGTGGACGGCACCGCCCAGGACTGGTGGACCACCTACTACGGCGGCCAGGGCTTCTACACCTCCGGCCAGGGCATCCAGGCGGCGATCGACGCCGGTTCGCTGATCGCGCCGCTGCAACAGGCGGGCGTCCCCGCGTCGGTGCGCACCTATCTGCTCGCGGGCGGGTCCGCCGACATCCCGGGCGTGCTCAACGAGAACCGGGGGCCCAGCGACGGCATCGTGTTCACCGCGAGCGCCCTGGACACCACCGGCATCGCGACGATCGGCGGCACCCGGCTGCTCACCGGCCTCAACCACCTGGAACTCGCCTGGGCACCGGAGGCCGAGAGCCAGGTCGACAACTGGCTCGCTTGACCCGTGGACCGCCGATTCGCCGATTCGCCGATTCGTCGTTCGGCAGCTCGACGGCTCCGCTGATCCGTCCCAACTGATCCACCACGCAGCGTCGTTGATCGACACCACTGTGACCTGTGCGACAACCGGCCCGAGCAGGTTGTCCGTTCACGGACGGCCTGCCTAGCCTGCAACCGTCGTCCGCCCTCGCGGACCCCCGCCGCCGGGACGCCGAGTCCTGTCCACCCGCCGGCCGGCAACCGAGCACCACAGCGGACGGGAGCGGGGGAACCAAGGTCAGCGCCCGGCCCGTACGCTCCCGCGTGCGGGCCGTGGCTAGGGGTGAAGCCGCTTCCACCGGCGGCCGGGCTGCCTCAGCCCGAATCCGACAGCTCACCTCGCAGGCGTCGCAGAGGACACTGCCATGCACCAGCCTGCCCGGCGCCGCGCGCCGCGCCACGCCCGCCCCTCCCACCGGGGCCGCAACGCCGCCCTCGCCGTCACCGGAGCGCTCGCCGTCACCGGCGCCGGACTGCTCGGCCTGCCGGCCGTCTCCGGCGCCCAGGCCGCCACCGCCCCGACCGTCACCCAGGACCGGCTCGCCCCGGCGACCATGGTCGCCAACCAGGCCGCCACCGCCTCGCTGACCCTCCACTCCTCGGCCTGCTTCACCGCGAAGACCGTCGGCGTGGGCGTCCGGAACGCGGCCGGTGCGAACCTCGACTTCCCGGGCAACGCCTCCAATGTGCAGATCTGCCCGAGCGGCCTGTCCTTCACCAGCGGCGCACGCGCCCTGCCGGCCGGGACGTACACCCAGTTCGGCTTCTGGCAGGACCTCGGCGGGGCCTGGCACAACCTGGCCTCGCAGCAGCTGGTGGTCTCCAGCACCCCGGCGCCGACTCCGCCCCCGACCCCGACGCCCACCACGAAGCCGACTCCCGCCCCGACCCCGACTCCCGCCCCGACCCCGACGGCGACCCCCACCGCGAAGCCGACCCCGACGAGCAGCCCGAGCCCGAGCAGCCCGAGCGCCACCGCCAGCCCGTCGGCCGGCACCCCCGCATCCCCGGTCGCCGGCAAGTCGCTGACCTGGTCCGACGAGTTCAACGGCCCGATCAGCTGGGGCTCGCGCTGGGTCGGCGACAAGAGCACCGCGTACAAGTACGGCAACCACAACCCGGACGACAACAAGCTCGACCTGCTGAACAAGAACAACGTCAGCGTCGCGAACGGGGTCGCCACCTTCACCGCCGCGCCCGGCACCACCACGCTGGAGAACGGCAAGCAGGCCTGGAACACCGGCTTCCTGACCACCGAGGGCTCCAGCGAGGGCTTCCAGGTCAGGACCGGCGACTACGCCGAGACCCGGGTCAAGCTGCCGTCCGGCTCCGGCGCCTGGCCGGCCTTCTGGACCTGGAAGAACGGCAACGGGGAGGTCGACTCCTTCGAGTACCACCCCGACAACCCGAACCTGCTGGAGCTGACCAACCACGTCAACCCCGGCAACCCCAAGTACTACACCGACGCCGGCGCCGTCGCGAAGGACCAGTGGGTGACCATCGGCACCTATTACGGCGCCACCTCGGTGGACTGGTACGTCAACGGCGCCAAGGTGTTCTCGGACGGCAAGGGCGTCGGCGCCAACTGGTCGGCGTACCTGATCCTCAACCTGTCGGTCGGCGCGGGGAAGTACCACCCGGCGCCGCAGGGCACCGCCCCGATCACCTTCGCCGCCGACTACGTCCGCGTGTACCGGTAGGGCCTTCGGGGCTTCCGGGTCAGGAACCGGGAGCCGTCTCGACCACCGTGATGTCGAACGGCTGCCGGTTGTTCCCCTCGTCCGGGTCGTCCACGCCGCGCACCGAGACCGAGCCGCCGGTGAGCTTGCCGATCCGCAGGTCCGGGGAGAGGCGCACCGGTACCAGCGCGGTCGCGCTGCGCAGCGGGGGCAGTCCGGCCGGGAAGACACAGCGCACCTGCCGGCCGTTGAGCCGCACCTCGCAGTCCTCGGGGAAGTACGGGCCCACTGGGGAGACCCCGGGAGGCAGCGTCACCAGCACGGTGAACGGTGCGGCGGTGGTGTCCGGGCCGCGGTTGGCGATGAAGGCGTGGACGGTGGTGGTGCCGCCGGGCGGGGCGGCGTCCGGGTCGAGCCGGACCACCTCCAGATCGGAGCGGGACGCCGTGGGGGCTGCCGTGTCCACCGCCGGCCGGGGCTCGGGCCGCCGCAGCGCCCAGGACGGGCCGGCGGTCAGCGTCGCCACCGAACAGCCGGCCGCCATCGCGGCGACGAGCGAGGCCGCGCGGAATCCGCGGAGCCTGCTGGCCTGCCCGGACCCGCCCCGCCTGGACCCGCCCTGCCCGGACCCGCCTCGCATTGTCGAACGCCTGTACGTCATCGTCGTCCACCCTGTCCCGGGGCCCCGGCCGCCCGCGCCGCTGCGGGCCGCGTCCGCACCAGGGTGGCGGAGCCTGCGCCGGGGGCCGGTGCAACCCGCTCGGCGTCCGCCCGAACGGGGGAGCGTACGTACGGGAAGTCGACCGGATCGACTTCCCGTGCGTGAAGCGGGCGGTGGCGACGGGTCAGGGTGCGAGGACCTGCCCCAGCCGGGTCGCGATGTGATGCATCACCGGCACCAGCGAGGACGTGCCGGCCTGCTCCTCCAGGGCCCGGATGCGGGCCTCCGGGCCGGACACCGACAGGGCGGTGGGCGTCGGCGCGCCCGGTACGGCGAGCGCGATGCAGCGGACGCCGATCTCCTGCTCCTGGTCGTCGACCACGTAGCCGCGCTCGCGAGCCTCGGCGAGCTGGTGCAGCAGCTCCTGCGGGTCGGTGACGGTGTACTCGGTGTGCGCGGGCAGCGGGTTGGGGCCCAGGACGGCGCGCGCCTCGTCCTCGGGGAGCTGGGCCAGCAGCGCCTTGCCGACGCCCGTGCAGTGCGGCTGCACCCGTCGGCCGACCTCGGTGAACATCCGCATCGAGCGCCGCGACTGCACCTGCCCGACGTACACCACCTCGCCGCCCTCCAGTACCGCCAGGTTGGCGGTCTCGCCGGTGGCCTCCATGAGTTCGGCCAGGTAGGGGCGGGCCCAGCTGCCGAGCAGCCGGCCGGCCGTCTCGCCGAGGCGGATCAGCCGGGGGCCGAGGGTGTAGCGACGCGCGGTGTCCTGGCGTACATAGCCCTGCTGGACGAGGGTACGAACCAGGCGGTGGATGGTCGGCATCGGCAGGCCGGAGCTGGCGGAGAGCTCGCTGAGGGTGGCCACGCCGCCGGAGTCGGCCAGCGCCTCCAGGAGTTGGAAGGCGCGCTCGACGGACTGCACGCCGCCGGTCGCGCGGTCCGGGCTGGTCGTCGATGCTGTGTCGGGGGTCGAAACCACCGGCGTTCCCTTCGCTGTCGGGGAGGAGTAGAGTCCCGGCGATCACATCAACAAACCGTTGAAATTCTGTATCGCGGAAACTAGTCTCCACCTTACAGAATCGAACCCGCCGACAGGTGGGTTCCGATCAAGGAAGTTCCCACCGGAGCTCCCTTCGCCAGGCTCAACCGCTTAGGAGTGTCCTGCCCATGGCTACAGAACAGGGACCCGTCGGCGCCTCCCCCGCTGCTCCGGTCGTCACTGTCGCCGGTCCGCGCGTTCACCGGGCGGAGGAGGTGCTCACTCCGGAGGCGGTCGCCTTCGTCGTCGGCCTCCATCGCGCTTTCGAAGGGCGCCGACAGGAGCTCCTGGCCGGGCGGAAGGCCCGCCGGGCGGAGATCGCCAGAGCCGGCACGCTGGACTTCCTCCCCGACACCGCCGACGTCCGGGCCGCCGACTGGAAGGTCGCCGAGGCGCCCCGCGCGCTCCAGGACCGCCGGGTCGAGATCACCGGTCCCACCGACCGCAAGATGGTCATCAACGCCCTCAACTCCGGCGCGCGGATCTGGCTCGCCGACTTCGAGGACGCCACCTCCCCGACCTGGGAGAACGTGGTCAGCGGCCAGATCAACCTGATCGACGCCTTCGAGGGCCGGATCGACTTCACCACCTCCGCCGGAAAGGCGTACGCCCTCAAGCCCGCCGCCGAACTCGCCACCGTCGTGGTCCGCCCGCGCGGCTGGCACCTGGACGAGAACCACCTGCTCGTCGACGGCGCCCCGGTCGCCGGAGCCTTCCTCGACTTCGGCCTGTACTTCTTCCACAACGCCGCCCGGCTGCTCGCCAAGGGCGCCGAGGACCCCAACTCCGGCCCGTACTTCTACCTGCCGAAGACCGAGAGCCACCTCGAAGCCCGGCTCTGGAACGACGTGTTCACCCACGCCCAGGCCGCGCTCGGCATCCCGCACGGCACCGTCCGCGCCACCGTGCTGATCGAGACCATCACCGCCGCGTTCGAGATGGACGAGATCCTCTACGAGCTGCGCGACCACGCGGCCGGCCTCAACGCCGGGCGCTGGGACTACCTGTTCTCGATCGTCAAGAACTTCCGCGACGCCGGCGAGCAGTACGTCCTGCCGGACCGCAACAGCGTCACCATGGCCTCGCCGTTCATGGCCGCCTACACCCGCCTGCTGGTGCAGACCTGCCACAAACGCGGCGCTCACGCGATCGGCGGCATGGCCGCGTTCATCCCCAGCCGCAGGGACCCGGAGGTCAACGCCGCCGCCCTGGAGAAGGTCAAGGCGGACAAGGACCGCGAGGCCGGCAACGGCTTCGACGGCTCCTGGGTCGCCCACCCGGACCTGGTGCCGGTCGCCCGCGCCTCCTTCGACGCGGTGCTCGGCGAGCGCCCCCACCAGAAGGACCACCCCGGGCCCTCCGAGCCGGTCACCGCGACCCAGCTGCTCGACATCGCCGGCGCCGACGGCAGCTGCACCCACGCGGGGCTGCACAACGCCGTCCAGGTCGGCATTCGCTACATCGAGGCCTGGCTGCGCGGCCTCGGTGCGGTCGGCATCTTCAACATGATGGAGGACGCCGCCACCGCGGAGATCTCCCGCTCGCAGATCTGGCAGTGGATCCACAACGGCGTCGTCCTGTCCGACACCGGTGAGAAGGCCACCGCGGACCTCGTCCGCGCCCTGGTCGCCGCGGAGTTGGCCGAACTCCTGGCCGAGCTGGGTGCGGACGCGTACGCCGGCGGCCGCTGGCGCGAGGCCGCCCAGCTCTTCGAACAGGTCGCCCTGGCCGAGGAGTTCGCGGACTTCCTGACCCTCCCCGCGCTTCCCCTGCTGGGCTGAGTCCCAATCCATCCGCCGGCGCCGCCGCTGCCGCCTGCCAGGCTGTAGCGGTCCCGCCGGCCCATTGCTCCGTTCCGTACGGCGACGATTCCACCTGTCCTCTCGTCGCCGTGCGGAACGGCTTTTTCCCGGTACCCGGTAAGGAGTTCAACCGTGCCCCGCATCTTCTTCAACGGCCAGGCCATGGTCGGCGGACCGTTCCACGCCAAGGTCGCCGACTCGCTGGTCGGCCCGGCCCGGACGGCCCCCGGCTACCGCTTCTTCTCGATCGACGACGTCTGCCCGGGCCTGCTCGCCGATCCGGCGGTCGACACCGCCATCGAGGGCGAGCTCTACGAGATCACCCTGGAGCACCTGCGCGACGTCATCCTCCCCGGCGAGCCGCGGGAGTTGGAGCTCGGCGTCATCAAGCTCGACGACGGCTCCGCCTGCCTGTCGATGCTGCTCGCCCGCGGCGAGGTGGAGCGGGGGGTGCACCGCGAGATCACCCACCACGGGGGCTGGCGCGCCTACCTCGGCTCGCTCGGGCGCACCGCCTGAGACCGGGCGCGTAGCGGCGGACGCACCACGGCGAACGGATCACAGCAAGCGAATCACGGCGAACAGATTTCAGCGAACAGATAACAGATGACAACTTTCGTCAGCTGTCATCTGTTCGCTGTTATCCGTCACTCGTCACCCGCCCCCGGGCACGCCGCAGCCCCGGACCCTCGCCGTGGGTCCGGGGCTGCGGTCCGCGCGCCGGCCGGGAAGGCCGGGTTGCGGAGTCCGGGTCACGCACCGTCCCTGGGCAGCCCGGAGTTCAGGGGTGGAGGAGGAGCGGGGCGTCAGAGCGGCCGGGCGGCGAGCTCCTTGGCGGCGCGGGCGCAGGCGCGGGCGATCCGGTCCTCGTCGACGGTGGTCAGCTGGCCCTTCTCGACGACGGCGTTGCCGTTGACGAACAGCACGGCCAGCGGCGGCAGGGCGCCGAAGGTGAGGGCGGCGACCGGGTCGGCGATGGAGGAGTGCAGGACACCGTCGATCTTCCACAGCGCGAGGTCGGCGAGCTTGCCGACCTCGATCGAGCCGATCTCGTCCTGGCGGCCGAGCACCCGGGCGCCGCCCATGGTGCCCAGCCGCAGCGCCTGGCGGCCGGTGAGGGCGGCCGGGGACCCGTGCAGACGGTTGATCAGCAGGGCGTTGCGCAGCTCGGTGCCGAGTTCGCCGGACTCGTTGGAGGCGGTGCCGTCGACGCCGAGGCCGACCGGGACGCCGGCCCTGAGCATGTCGGGGACGCGGGCGATCCCGGCGGCCAGCCGGGCGTTGGAGGAGGGGCAGTGGGCCACGCCGGTGCCGGTCTCGGCGAACTTGGCGATGTCGGAGTCGTTCATGTGGACGCAGTGCGCCATCCAGACGTCCTCGCCGAGCCAGCCGACGGACTCGAAGTAGTCGGTCGGGCCCATGCCGAACAGTTCCTTGCAGAACTGCTCCTCCTCGGCGGTCTCCGAGCCGTGGGTGTGCAGCCGGACGCCCTTGCGGCGGGCGAGTTCGGCGGACTGGCGGAGCAGGTCGGTGGAGACCGAGAACGGCGAGCAGGGCGCGATGGCGATGTGCAGCATCGAGCCGAAGGAGGAGTCGTGGTAGGTGTCCACGGCGGCCTCGGAGGCGGTGAGGATGTCGTCGAGCTCCTCGACCGCGTGGTCCGGCGGGAGGCCGCCGTCCTTCTTGCCGCGGTCCATGGAGCCGCGCAGCGCCGTGAACCGCAGGCCGAGCTCCCGGACGGCCTCGATGGAGGCGCCGAGGACGTCGCCGCCGTCCTTGGGGAAGACGTAGTGGTGGTCGGAGGCGGTGGTGCAGCCGGAGTTGAGGAGGGCGGCGGCGGAGCCCTGGCTGGCGGCGTGGACGAGCTTCTCGTCGATCCGGGCCCAGGTCGGGTAGAGGGCGACGAGCCAGTCGAAGAGGATGTCGTCCTGGGCGAGGCCGCGGGT
Source organism: Kitasatospora sp. NPDC088264 (assembly GCF_040685715.1). Classification (NCBI taxonomy): domain Bacteria; kingdom Bacillati; phylum Actinomycetota; class Actinomycetes; order Kitasatosporales; family Streptomycetaceae; genus Kitasatospora; species Kitasatospora sp. NPDC088264. The sequence goes on along the minus strand of NZ_JBFBIR010000001.1, from coordinate 115,186 downwards.
GATCCACTGGTAGAAGTGGTGGTGGGTGTTGACCAGGCCGGGGGTGATCAGGTGGCCCTCGCCGTTGATCCGGCGCACCACGTTGTCCAGCCACTGCGGGGCGGGTCCGTCGCCGACCGACTCGATCGTGTTGCCGAGGACGACCACGTGGCCGCGGGCGTACTCGGTGTCGTCGGCGTCGACGGTGGCGATCGCGACGTTCTCGATGACGATCCGCTGGTCGGCGGGTGGGGGCTGGACTGCCATGGTGTCACTCCTATGGGGGAGGGCCGGGAGGGGCGTGCGCCGCGCGGCGTGTGCCCCTCCCGGGCCGGTCAGGACGGTGTCGCCGTCGGCACCGTCGCGCCGGAGGTCTTGCCGGACCTGGTCCGGCGGGCGGCTCCGGCGTGGTGGAAGAGCAGGTTGAGCAGGACGGCCATCACGCAGCCGACCGAGATCCCGGAGTGCATCAGGGTCCGGACGGCCTCCGGGAAGGAGTCGTAGAAGGTCGGCACCGCGATGGGGATGATGCCGACGCCGAGCGACACGGACACCAGGATGGTGTTCGAGCTGGACTCCATCCCAGCCTCCGCGAGGGTGCGGATGCCACTCGCCGCGACGGTGCCGAAGAGCACGATCCCGGCGCCGCCCAGGACGGGCTGCGGTACCAGGGAGACGAGCGACCCGAGCACGGGGAAGAGCCCGAGCAGGATCAGGATGCCGCCGCCGGCCGCGACCACGAAGCGGCTGCGGATCTTGGTCAGCGCCACCAGCCCGATGTTCTGGGCGAAGGCGCTGGCGGCGAAGCCGTTGAAGACGGGGCTGAGCGCGGTGGCCAGTCCGTCGGCCCGCAGGCCGGCGGCGAGCGTGGGTTCGTCGGCCTCGCGCTCGACGATCTTGCCCAGGGCGAGCATGTCGGCGGTGGACTCGGTCATGGCGACCACCATGACGATGCACATCGAGACGATCGCGGCGGCGTCGAAGACGGGCGCGCCGAAGTGGAACGGGGAGGGGAGCGCGAAGACCTTCGCGTCCTTGACCGCGCCGAAGTCGGCCAGGCCCAGCGGGAAGGCGATCAGGGTGCCGAGCGCCAGGCCGATGAGCAACGAGAGCTGCTGCCAGAAGCCGCGCAGCAGCCGGTTGCAGAGCACCACCGCGACGAGGGTGATCGCGGCGAGCCCGACGGCCCGCATGGAGCCGTATCCGGGGGCGCCCGGCGAGCCGCCGCGCGCCCAGTTGACCGCCACCGGAAGCAGGGACACCCCGATGAGGGTGATCACGGTGCCCTGGACGACCGGGGGGAAGAACCGGATGAGCTTGCAGAAGTACGGTGCCGCGAGGAAGCACAGGATCCCCGCGACGATCACCGCTCCGAAGATCACCGGGAGGGCGTCCTTCGGGCCGTGCTCCTTGGCTATGGCGATCATGGGCGCGACTCCCGCGAAGGAGACGCCGTTGACGAACGGCAGTCGCGCGCCGATCTTCCAGATGCCGAGGGTCTGGAGCAGGGTGGCCAGTCCGGCGGTGAACAGGCTGGCCGAGATGAGCAGGGCGAGTTCGGCGGGGGAGAGCCCGACGCCGGCGCCGACGATGAGCGGGGGTGCGACGACCCCCGCGTACATCGCGGCGACGTGCTGGAGTCCGGTGGAGAAGAGCTTCACCGGGGGCAGCAACTCGTCCACGGGGTGGGTTCCGGGCCCGGACGGCTCACCGGGGAGGTGCGCCGACGTGCCGTCCGGGCCAGAGGTTCTTTCCGGGGTGGAACCGCCGTCTTTACTGCTGGTGTCGCTGGGTGCCATGTCGAGCCCCTCTTGTGCCCGTGACTCCCGGCGCGCCCGCGGCGCTGGAGGTGCCCCGAGGGCGGGACGGCGGTGCAGGAGTCCCTCGGGGCGCTTCTCCAGTGCCCCGGGCCGGCCGCCGCGAGGCAGACACGAACTCCGGTGGGTGGGGGTGGAGAAACTGGTGGAACGGGTGGTTCTGGTGGTGCGGGTACTGCTGTCCGCCCGGACGCGGCCGGCGTTCGGGGGCCGGCGGGTGCGGCGACTCCGGGTGGTGCCCATTGGGGTGGGGCGGTCAGGCGACGGGGATGACCGGGACGACGCCCTCGCGGTGCACGGTGCCCTCGATGAGGCCGTACATCCGGTCGGCGGCGTAGTAGACCTCGTTGTCGTTCTTGAGGCCGAAGGGCTCCAGGTCGACGAGGAAGTGGTGCTTGTTGGGTAGCTCCAGGCGGACTTCGTCCACCTCGGCGCGGTTGTTGAGGACCCGGGTGCCCATTGAGTGCAGGGTCTGCTGCAGCGAGTAGGAGTAGGTCTCGGCGAAGGCCTCCAGCAGGTGCCGCCGCACGTGGGTGTAGGAGCGGTTCCAGTTGGGCTGGGCCTCGCCGTCCCGGCCGTCGTAGCCGTACTTCCAGCGGGCGGTGACCTGGGTGGCGAGGATGCGGTCGTACGCCTCTTGCAGGGTGGTGTACTTGTCCTTGATGTAGCCCCAGAACTCCGAGTTGGTGGAGTTCATGACGACGAGGTCCTTGAGGCCGGAGATGACCTGGACGGTCTCGCCGTCGTAGACGATCTCGGTGGTGCGGGTCTCCTGGCCGTTGCGGACGAAGGAGTGGCCGACCTCCTCCGAGCCGATGAAGCGGGCCGAGTTGTCCGGCGTCTTGATCCGGTCCCAGGCGTACTCCTCGATCCGGATCCGGGCGCTGTGCACGACGCCGCGCTCGGTGTCGTCGACGAAGTGGCGGGCCAGGATGATGCCGAAGGCCTCGGCCGACTCGATCCCGTGCTCCTTGGCGAAGGCGTACACGGTGTTCTTGGTGGTGTCGGTGGGGAGGCAGTTGGCGTTCGACCCGGTGAGGTGGACGTCCTCGAACTCGCCCCGGAGGGAGACCGAGACGTTCAGGTCCTTGATCTCGTGCCGGGTGGAGTCGCGGTAGACCCGCACGATGCGGTTCTCCGCCTTGCCGTACTGGTTCTGACCGAGCACGTGGGCCATGACGTGGCTCCTAGGGCTTCCAGGTCGGTCTACTAGCTTCCGCGGTAGACCGAGTATCCGAACGGGTTGAGCAGCAGCGGCACGTGGTAGTGGTGCTGCGCGGGCGCGACCGTGAAGACGATCGAGACCTCGGGGAAGAACGGCGGCTCCGCGGACTTGAGCGCGTGGTAGGCGCGGGTGTCGAAGAGCAGCCGGACGACCGAGCCCGCCTCCACGGCCGGCAGGTCCTTGACCCGGCCGTCGGAGTCCGTGGCGGAGGTGCCGAGCACCTGCCAGCCACCCTCGGTGTGCAGTGCGAGCTCGACCGGGACGCCCTCGGCCGGGCGGCCGAGGCTGGTGTCGAGCACGTGGGTGGAGATGCCAGTCATGGGTGAAGTGACCTTACTGATGGCAGAAGTGATCATTCGTCAACGCATGCTAACGATCCGTCAGGATCTGCCCGTCGGGGCCCGCCAGGACCCGCCAGGGCCTGTCAGGACGCGTCGAGCAGGCGATTGAGCCGAATGTCGTTGATCTTGCGCAGTTCGCCCCGGACGATCTCCGCCTCGGTGGCGGCGTCGTTGGGGTGGCGCTCGCGCAGGGCGGCGAGCATGGTGGCCGCGGTGCGGCCGGTCGCGCAGATCAGGAACACGTGGCCGAACTTGGCCTCGTAGGCGGCGTTGGCCTCGTGCAGTTCGTCGAGGAGGGCTTGGTCCACGCCCTGGATGCCGGCCTGCTCCCGCTGCGAGGTGGCGTCGCCGGTCCTGGGCTTGCCGATCCGGGCGTGGCCGGCCATCGCGTCGTGCAGGTCGGCGACCGTCAGCCCGACCACGGCCGCCGCGTTGGCGGCGAGCAGGGACTCCCGGTCGGGCCAGGGCCTGGCCCGCGCGACGTCGGCGGCCCAGTGGGGGCTGGAGCAGACCTCCAGCAGAACGGCTTCCAGGTCCGCGGTGTCGGCCGCGGCCAGGGCGTCAAGGGTGTGGGGGTGGTTGGTCACGGGTGGACCTCCTGAAGAGTGGTGCCACCCGCACAAGCTAGATCCACCCCACCCGGCCGTCAACACTTTGTTGAACGGTTGGTGGTTACGTTTTGAACCGGCCGCCGTTGCCGGCGCGATTCGTGTGCGATTCGCCAAGTGCGCCCCGCCGGGGGCTGGTTCGGACTGGCCGCGCCGGCGGGGTTCGCCTGTCCGGAAGGTTTCCGCCGGGAGGAGGTCCTGGAGGAGTCGACCGGGGGATCGACCGGGGTCAGGAGGGCTTCGAGCCGTCCTGGCGGTTGAGGTAGTTGTACACCGTGAACCGGCTGACGCCGAGCGCCGAGGCGACCGTCTCGACCCCGTGGCGGACGGTGAAGGCGCCGCGCTCCTCCAGGAGGGCGACGACCCGCTGCTTCTCCCCGCGGTCCAGCTCGGCCAGCGGGCGGCCGTCGAACTGGCGGGCCATCTCGGCCAGCAGGCGGTCCAGGGCGCTGCTCAGGTGCGGCAGCCGGACGGCGAGCGCCGGGGTGCCCTCCCACTCCAGGACGACGTCCTCGGACTTTGCCTCGTCCAGTCGGACGGGCGTCGCGCCGACGGCGTCCAGCAGCGGCTTGATCGCCAGGGCGAGCGGGTGTTCCACGTGCTCGGTCACGGCGTGCCGCCCTCCTCGCCGAGCACGCTGACCTGGACCGAGATCCGGGTCGCACCCGCGGTCAGGGTTTCCCGGAGCAGCTTGGTCACCGCGGCGAGCACCTGGTCGGCCTCGCCCTCGGCGCCGGTCCCGAAGGGGCCGACCGAGACGGCCAGGCCGGCCTCGTCGACGACCTGGCGGGCCGCCGCGGCGTGCTCGGGGAACGTGTCCAGTTCGAACGGTTCTGTCGTGAACTCCACCATCAATCGCACGTGCTCACTGTAGCGAGCGCCGGTGCGGGCGGGCGGGGGTCGGTCGATCCGGCGCCCGCGGTGCCGGCGAGAGGGGGTTCCGGGTTCACGTCCGGACTTCTTCAACAAAACGTTGCGGCGGTCTTGACACCTGCTCGCCGAGCCGGAGATGCTTCCACCAAGCAGAATCCCTCTTCCGGATCGTGGAAGTAGCGGATCTCGGAAGAGAGTGAGAGGTGAGTGACGTGACGGCCGCTTCCCGGCACAGCTTCACGGTCAACCTGTCGATCCTGTTCGGCGAACTGCCGCTGCTGGAGCGTCCCGCCGCGGCCGCGGCCGCTGGTTTCACCGCCGCCGAGCTGTGGTGGCCCTTCGGCGCCGAGCCCACCCCGTCCGAGGCCGAGCTGGACACCCTCCGCAAGGCCTTCGGCGACGCGGGCGTACGGCTCACCGGCCTCAACTTCCTGGACGACCTCACCCTCGGGGCCCGCGGCACCGTCTCGGTGCCCTCCGAGCAGGACCGCTTCCGGGCCAACGTCCCGGTCGCCGCGGGGCTCGCCGCCTCGCTCGGTGCCAAGGCGCTCAACGCGCTGTACGGCAACCGGATCGAAGGCGTCGAGGCCGCCGAGCAGGACGCCCTCGCGCTGGAGAACCTGGTGCTCGCCGCCGGGGCCGCGCACGAGATCGGCGCGATCCTGCTGATCGAGGCCCTCAACGCGGCGGAGTCCCCGGACTACCCGCTGGTCTCCGCGGCCGCCGCGGTCGAGGTGGTCGACAAGGTCAACGCGGCCACCGGCCTGGGCAACGCGAAGTTCCTCTGCGACCTGTACCACCTGGCCAGGAACGGCGAGGACCTGCCGGCCGTCATCGACGCCTACGCCGACCGGTTCGGCCACGTGCAGATCGCCGACAACCCGGGCCGCAACGAGCCCGGCACCGGTGGACTGGACTTCGAGGACCTCTTCGCCCGGCTCACCGCCGCCGGCTACACCGGCCCGATCGGCCTGGAGTACCGCCCCTCCACCGGCGTCAGCGCCGACAGCTTCGGGTGGCTGCCGCGCGAGCACCGCGCCGCTGAGTAGCCGCTGAGTAGGCGCTGAGTAGGCGCCGAGCAGGCGGGCCCTGCGCTGCCGCCGAGCAGGCGGGCCGCACGCCGCCGAGCAAGCCCGGCCCACCCTCCCCACCCCACGAACGACGTAAGGAACGACGCGATGAGCCGCAAGATCGCCTTCATCGGCCTCGGCATCATGGGCAGCCCGATGGCCGCCAACCTGGTCAAGGCCGGCCACCACGTCACCGGCTACAACCTCACCCAGCCGCCGATCGACGCCCTGGTCGCGGTCGGCGGTCACGGCGCCACCAGCATCGCGGACGCGGTGAAGGACGCCGAGGTCGTCATCACCATGGTCCCGGCCGACCCGCACGTCGAGCAGGCCATCCTGGGCGAGGGCGGCGTGCTGGAGAACGCCAGGCCCGGCACCCTCGTGATCGACATGTCCTCGATCACCCCGCAGACCTCCCAGAAGGTCGAGGCGGCCGCCAAGGAGAAGGGCGTGCGCACCCTGGACGCCCCGGTCTCCGGTGGCGAGGCCGGCGCCGTCGAGGCGGTGCTGTCGATCATGGTCGGTGGTGCCGCCGAGGACTTCGCCGAGGCCAAGCCGCTGTTCGACGTCCTGGGCACCACGGTCATCCACGTCGGGCCGTCCGGCGCCGGCCAGACCGTCAAGGCCGCCAACCAGCTGATCGTCGCCGTCAACATCCAGGTGCTCGCCGAGGCCGTGGTGTTCCTGGAGAACGCCGGCGTCGACCTGCCCGCCGCGCTGGACGTGCTCGGCGGCGGCCTGGCCGGTTCGACCGTGCTGAACCGCAAGAAGGCGAACATGGTCGACCGCGAGTTCGCCCCCGGCTTCCGGATCGACCTGCACCACAAGGACATGGGCATCGTCACCGATGCCGCCCGCGCCGTGGGCGCCGCGCTGCCGGTCGGCGCCGTGGTGGCCCAGCTGGTCGCCTCCGCCCGCGCCAACGGCGACGGCTCGCTCGACCACTCGGCGCTGCTGCGCGGCGTCGAGCGCCTCTCGGGCCGCGAGGTCAAGTAGGCCCCGGGGCTCCTCGGGCCCCCGTGAACTCCTCCTGGTGGCGTGTACCTCATCCGGTCGTGCCCGCGCCACCAGGAGGCCAGACCCGACCGGCGGGCGGGCCGGGGCTCATCCGCCCGCCCGCCGGTCGATCCAGCCGGTGATGCGTACTCCCCTGTCGGGGGCACTTCGGTCGTGCCGGTACGCCTCGCCTGGCCCCCTCCCCGCCGAGGGGAGCCTCTCGTACGTCGGAAGCGGGACGAGGGGAACGGCGGGGAGGGGGTCGCACCTCCCGGCGGGAGTCGCACCCTCCCGGCGGGAGGCGCATCTCCCGGCCGGGGGCGTTTCTCCTGACGGGGGGTCGCACCCCAGGTGCACCCGGGCCCATGCTTGGCACAGGCTGTCGAAACATCGCCAGACCCCGTACGGAAGTGAGGACCGCACCATGCCCGTCACCCCCCACCAGGGCCATGTGGTCGTAGCTCCCGACAAGTTCAAGGGCACCCTGGAGGGTGCCGAGGTCGCCGCCCGGATCGCCGCCGGCGTCCGGCGCGCCGCGCCCGGCGTCGAGGTGCGCGAACTGCCCGTCGCCGACGGCGGCGAGGGCACCCTGGCCGCCGCGCTCGCGGCCGGCTTCACCCGCGTCCCGGCCAAGGTGGCCGGCCCGACCGGCCTGCCGGTGGACGCCGCGCTGGCCGTGCGGGGCGACACCGCCGTGGTCGAGCTGGCGCAGTCCTCCGGTCTCGCCCGGCTCCCCGGCGGACGCACCGCCCCGCTCGCGGCCGGCTCCTACGGCGTCGGCCAGCTGATCGGCCGGGCCGTGGCGCTCGGCGCCAAGCGGATCGTGCTCGGCCTCGGCGGCAGCGCCTGCACCGACGGCGGCGCGGGCATGGTCCAGGCTCTCGGGGCCCGCCTGCTCGACGCGGATGGCGCCGAACTGCCCCCCGGCGGAGCCGCGTTGCGCAGGCTCGACCGGATCGAGCCCGGCCCGCTGACCGACGTACTGGCCGGCGTCGAGATCGTCGTGGCCTGCGACGTGGACAATCCGCTGCTCGGCCCGCGCGGCGCCACCGCCGTCTACGGCCCGCAGAAGGGCGCCGACGGCGCCGACCTGGTGATCCTGGAGGAGGGCCTGACCCGCTTCGCCGACCAGGTCGCCCTGGCCACCGGACGGGACGTGCGCGACGCCCCCGGTGCCGGGGCCGCCGGCGGGGTGGGCTTCGCCGCCCTCGCGTTGCTCGGCGCCACCATGCGACCCGGTATCGAGCTGCTGCTCGAACTGCTGGGTTTCGACGAGGCCGTGCGTGGGGCACGCCTCGTCGTGACCGGTGAGGGCTGTCTGGACGCGCAGACGCTCCACGGCAAGGCCCCCGCCGGCGTTGCCTCGGCGGCCACCCGGGCGGGGGTTCGGGTGGCCGCCGTGGCGGGGCGGCTGGAGCTGTCCGAGCCCGAGTGGCGGGCCGCCGGGTTCGCCGCCGCGATCGCCCTCACCGACCTCGCGGAGCAGCCGGGGGACAGCATGACCAAGGCCGGCGAGCTGGCCGAGGTCGCGGGGGAGCGGCTGGCGGGCGAGCTGCTGTCCGGCTGATCTTCGGGCCGATCCCCCGTGCCGACGGGGCGCGCGGATCCCCCGTGCGTTTCCCTCGCACGTTCCTCCATTGACGTTTTGTTGAAGGCGGGCCTAGGCTCCCGGCAATCCTTCGCTTCCCCGCCCGGTTCCCGCCCGCTTCCCCGCCCGGTTCCCGCCCGGTTCCCCTCCCGGTCCCTGCCCGGCGCCCACCCCCAACTTCCAGGTTTCGGAGGTCTCCCATGCCTTTCAGCCAGCCAGCGGTGATCCGCTCCCGACGGGTGGTCCTGCCCGACGGTGAGCGCCCCGCCGACGTGCTGATCCGGGACGGGAAGATCGAGCAGGTCGCCGCGTACGGCTCGCTCCTCGCGGGCGACCGGCCCGACGGCGACGGCGGCCTCGCCGACCTCGGCGAAACCGCCCTGCTGCCCGGCCTGGTCGACACCCACGTGCACGTCAACGAGCCCGGCCGCACCGAGTGGGAGGGCTTCGCCACCGCCACCCGGGCCGCCGCGGCCGGCGGCGTCACCACGATCATCGACATGCCGCTCAACTCCGTCCCGCCCACCACCACGCTGGAGGGCCTGGCCGCCAAGCGGAAGACCGCGGACGGCCAGGCCTGGGTCGACCTCGGTTTCTGGGGCGGCGCCGTCCCCGGCAACGTCCCGGACCTCGCGCCGCTGCACGAGGCCGGCGTGTTCGGCTTCAAGAGCTTCCTCGCCCCCTCCGGCGTCGACGAGTTCCCGCACGTCGAGGCCGCGGACCTGGAGGCCGCGCTGGCCGAGCAGGCCCGGCTCGGGGCGCTGGCGATCATCCACGCCGAGGACCCGGCCGTGCTGGCCGCCGCCCCGCAGCAACCCGGCGTCCACTACCGCGACTTCCTCGCCTCCCGCCCCGCCGACGCGGAGACCGTCGCCGTCGCCGTCCTGCTCGACACCGCCCGGCGCACCGGCGCCCGCGTCCACATCCTGCACGTCTCCTCCGCCGCCGTGCTGCCGCTGCTGCGCCAGGCCCGCGAGGACGGCGTCCAGGTCACCGCCGAGACCTGCCCGCACTACCTGACCCTGGCGGCCGAGCAGGTGCCGGACGGCGGCACCGCCTTCAAGTGCTGCCCGCCGATCCGCGACGAGACCAACCGCGACCTGCTCTGGCAGGCCCTGGCGGACGGCGAGTTCATCGCCGTGGTCTCCGACCACTCGCCCTCCACCCCCGACCTCAAGCTGCTGCCCGAGTACGGCGGCAGCGGTGACTTCGCGGCCGCCTGGGGCGGCATCGCCTCCCTGCAGCTGGGCCTGCCGGCGATCTGGACCGAAGCCCGCCGCCGCGGCCACGGCCTCGCCGACGTGGTCCGCTGGATGTCCGCCGGACCGGCCGAACTCGTCGGCCTCACCGGGGTCAAGGGCGCCATCGCGGCGGGCTGCGACGCCGACCTGGTCGCCTTCGACCCCGACGGCGAATTCGCCGTCCACCCCCGCGAGTTGCACCACCGCAACCCCGTGACCCCGTACGCGGGCCGGACGCTGACCGGCGCGGTCCGCACCACCTGGCTGCGCGGCCGCGCGGTGGACGTCTCGGCCGAGCCCTTCGGCCGCCGGCTTACCCGGCCCGCCGCCGCCCCCACCACCCCGTCCGATCGCCCGTCCTGAGGAGACTTCGTGACCACTGCCGACACCCCGAGCGCTCCCTTCACCGAGCTGGTCAACCTGGCCTCGCGGCTGCTCGGCGCGGGCGTCGTCGCCACCAACGAGGACACCTTCGCCGACGCCGAGAACCTCCTGGTCGCCAAGCCCGCCGAGTTCCGCCCGCACACCTTCGGCCACAAGGGCCAGATCATGGACGGCTGGGAGTCCAAGCGCCGCCGCGGCGTCTCCGCCGACCAGCCCCACCCCACCGACCAGGACCACGACTGGGCGATCGTCCGGCTCGGTGCCGCCGGTGTGGTCCGCGGCCTGGTGGTGGACACCGCCCACTTCACCGGCAACTACCCGGAGAGCGCCTCCGTCGAGGCCGCCTCCGTGCCCGGCCACCCCTCGCCCGAGGAAGTGGCGGACGCCGAGTGGACCACGCTGGTGCCGCGCACCCCGCTCCAGGGCGACACCGCCCACGAGTTCGCCGTCGACGACGCCAACCGCTACACCCACATCCGCCTCAACATCTTCCCGGACGGCGGCGTCGCCCGGCTGCGCGTCCACGGCGAGGTGCTGCCCGACCCGCGCGAACTGGACGGCCTCACCTTCGACCTGGCCGCCCAGGAGTACGGCGGCGTGGCCGAGGCGGCGTCCGACCGCTATTTCTCCTCCCCGCACAACCTGAACGCTCCCGGTCGCGCCTCCGTCATGGGCGAGGGCTGGGAGACCCGGCGTCGGCGCGACAAGGCCAACGACTGGGTGCAGATCGCCCTGGCCGGGGGCGGTGAGGCCCTGGCCGCCGAGGTGGACACCACCCACTTCGTCGCCAATGCCCCCGGCTGGGCCGACCTCGTCGGCTTCGACGCCTCGACCGGGGCGGACCCGGCCGACGGCGAGTGGTTCGAGATCCTGCCCCGCACCCGCCTGCAGCCCGACACCCGGCACCGCTTCCGGCTCGACGCGGGCCGCCCGGTGACCCACGTGCGCATCAACGTCCACCCGGACGGCGGCCTCGCCCGCCTCCGGCTCACCGGCCGCCTCACCGAGGCGGGCCGCGCGGCCCTCGCGCTGCGTTGGTTCAACGCCGTCCCGGCCGCCGAGGCCGCCGCGGCCCTCACCGAGGCCGGCCTGACCGCCGACGAGGCCGCCGCGCTGACCGCCGCCCGCCCGCTGGCGGACCAGGCCGCGGCCGCCGGCGCCGTCGCCGCGCTCCGGCCCGCCGACGGCCCCGACGGCGAGCACTCCTCCCGCCGCCGCTCGGCGGTCCGGCGCCTGCTGGGCGTCTGACGCCCGTTCGGTGATTCGGCGGAGCCCGCGCCCGCCGAGAACTGATGCCACGTCACATCACTCTCCACGCAACGCTTTTATCGACACCTGAAGGACCCTCCATGTCCAAGATCCTGACCACGGAGTCCGGCGCCCCGGTCGCCGACAACCAGAACTCGGCCTCGGCCGGCGAGTACGGCCCGCTGCTGATCCAGGACCAGCAGCTGCTGGAGAAGCTGGCCCGCTTCAACCGCGAGCGCATCCCGGAGCGCGTCGTGCACGCCCGCGGCTCCGGCGCGTACGGCTACTTCGAGGTCACCGACGAGGTGTCGCAGTACACCCGCGCGGACTTCCTCGCCGAGGTCGGCAAGCGCACCGAGGTCTTCCTGCGGTTCTCCACCGTGGCCGGCAACCTGGGCTCCAGCGACGCGGTGCGCGACCCGCGCGGCTTCGCGCTGAAGTTCTACACCGGGCAGGGCAATTACGACCTGGTCGGCAACAACACCCCGGTGTTCTTCATCAAGGACCCGCTCAAGTTCCCCGACTTCATCCACTCGCAGAAGCGCGACCCGTACACCGGCGTGCAGGAGGCGGACAACGTCTGGGACTTCTGGGCCCACTCGCCCGCCTCGACCCACCAGATCACCTGGCTGTTCGGCGACCGCGGCATCCCGGCCTCCTACCGCCACATGAACGGCTACGGCTCGCACACCTACCAGTGGGTCAGCGCCGACGGCGACGCCTACTGGGTCAAGTACCACTTCAAGACCAACCAGGGCATCCGCTCGCTGGACGGTGACCAGTCCGCCGAGGTGCTCGGCGCCGACGCCGACTCGCACCAGCGCGACCTGCACCAGGCCATCGAGCGCGGCGTGTTCCCGTCCTGGACCCTCTACGTCCAGCTGATGCCGGTGGCCGAGGCCGTGGACTACCGCTTCAACCCGTTCGACCTCACCAAGGTGTGGCCGCACGCCGACTACCCGCTGGTCAAGGTCGGCCGCCTGGTGCTCAACAGGAACCCGGAGAACGTCTTCGCCGACGTCGAGCAGTCCGCGTTCTCGCCGAACAACTTCGTGCCCGGCATCGGCCCCTCCCCGGACAAGATGCTCCAGGGCCGCCTGTTCGCCTACGCCGACGCCCAGCGCTACCGCCTCGGCGTCAACCATACCCAGCTGCCGGTGAACGCCCCGCGCGCCACCGAGGCGGACAACTACGGCCGCGACGGCCTCCACGCCGTCAACAAGTCCGGCCGCGGCAAGAACTACGAGCCCAACTCGTACGACGGCCCCGCCCAGACCGACACCGCGCTCGCCGCGCCGGTCCGGCTGGACGGCTACACCGGCACCTACACCACGCCGGCCCACACCAAGGACGACGACTTCTTCCAGGCAGGCGAGCTGTACCGGCTGATGTCCGCGGGCGAGAAGACCCGGCTGATCGACAACATCGCGGGCTTCCTCGCCCAGGTGAGCCGCGACGACGTGGTCGAGAAGAACCTCGCCCACTTCCACGCCGCGGACGAGGAGTACGGCGCCCGCCTTGAGGCGGCCGTCGCCAAGCTGCGGGCGGGCGACGAGGGCTGAGTCGCTCCGCCATGACGCGCCACGCGCAACGAGGGCCGAGCCACCCCGCCGTGGCGCGCCGCGCGTGACGCCCCGCTGACCGACTGACCCGCCCTCACCGGCCGCCGGGGCCCCGCAACCCGGCGGCCGCGGGACGGTCCCCTCCCCCCGGGGCAGTGGGGGAGGGGACCGTCGCGTTGTCCTCCACTACCGTTCCTCCAGGCGATCGGTGGGTGCTCCACGGAATGTTCACGGATATTCACGGACGGCAGTCGCCGGGCCCGCCGGGTCGATAGGCTGGAAGGCGCCCGCGGTCGCTCCGTGGGGGGACATCGGAAGGGGACGACATGTCGACACCAGCCCCGGGTCGCCACGCCGCGCTGGACCAGGGCCTCGCCGGCCCGTTCACCTCCCTGCAGCACGCCCTCAGACTGCTGGAGGCCGTCGACCGGCACCCTGACGGCGCCACCCTGGTCGCCCTCGCGCGGGAGACCTCGCTCGGCCTGCCGACCGTCCGGCAGCTCGCCGAGATCCTTGAGATCGAGGGCTACCTCCAGTGCCAGGACGGCGGTTGGGTGCTCGGCGGCACCTTCGCCCTGCTCGGCCAGCACAACCGGGAGCAGCTGGTGAAGGCCCGGCTGAACCGCAAACTCGCCGAGCTGCGGGACGAGTTGGGCGCGGCAGTGTACTTCACCCGCTACCACGACGGCGAGTTGTCGGTGGAGGCGGTGTCCGCGGCCGAGTACGCGCCGGCCGTGCAGGAGTGGGTGGACTTCCGGGCCACCGCGCACGCCAGCGCGATCGGCAAGTGCCTGCTCGGCCAGCTCGACGCGGACGCCCGCTGGGACCACCTCTCCCGCCACCCGGTGGCCCGGCTCACCTCCCGGACCGTCACCGACGCCGACCAGCTGATGCACCGGCTGGAGCGGCAGCCGGCCACCGTGCCGGTTCTGGACATCCAGGAGTACGCGCTCGGCACGGTGTGCGCGGCCGTCCCGATCACGGCGGGCAGCACGGTCGGCTGCCTGGCCACGTCGATGCCGGTGGACAACGTGCACAAGCTGAAGGCCGCCGCCGAGCTGCTGGCGGCCCGGGCGGCGCCGCTGATGCTGGCGATGGCGGTCTGACGGCCGGTCGTTCCCGTGGGCCCCGCCGGATCCGAGTGATCCGGCGGGGCTCGCCTGTTTGTTCGTGGGCGTGTCGGCTCGCATCGGTTCGCGGGCGTGTTCGTTCACGGGCGCGTCCGTTCGCAAGTGTTTCCGGTGACGGTCCCGGAGGGTGTCACTTATTAGACTCGATGTCGATAAGAGTCGCCGAACCCCTTGTCCCAGCCGCTACCCGCGAGTACGTTTCCCTGAGTCGAGCCGCCGCCCCGAGGTCAGGAGGGCCTGCCGTGCCCCGCTCCACCCCCGTACCCGCCCTTGCCGTCCCCGCCGCGCGCGTCCACGACAGCCTCGTCCTCGAACCCCGGGACGTCCGCTTCGACTGGGACCGGCTGCCGCTGCACTGGATCCCCGACGAGCCGATGGCCACCCACGTCATCAACGTGCTGCACCTGCTGCTGCCCGAGGGCGAGCGCTGGTTCGTCAAGGTCTTCAAGGAGGCGCTGCCGCTCATCCGCGACGAGCAACTGCGCGAGGAGGTCCTCGGGTTCATCGGCCAGGAGGCCATCCACGCCGAGGCGCACCAGGAGGTCCTCGACCACCTGCTCGGCCAGGGGCTCGACCCGCGTCCGTACGTCCGGCAGATTGCCTGGCTGTTCCAGCGCGTCCTCGGCGACAAGCCCGGGCTCAGCCCCGCGCGGCGACGCGAGAACATCATCGAGCGGGTCGCCTTCGTGGCGGCGATCGAGCACTTCACCGCCTTCCTCGGCAACTGGGCGCTCAACTCCCCGGGCCTGGACCGCGCCAAGGCCGACCCGACGATGCTCGACCTGCTGCGCTGGCACGGCGCCGAGGAGGTCGAACACCGCAGCGTCGCCTTCGACCTGATGGTCCACCTCGACCCCGGCTACCTGCGCCGGGTCCGCGGCATGGCGGTCTCCGGGCCGCTGCTGGTCCACCTCTGGGTGCGCGGCGCCCGCTTCCTGCTCGCCGCCGACCCCACCCTCGACGGACGGCTCAAGCCCACCTGGCGCGAGGCCGGCAGGATCGCCAGGCGCGGACTGCTGCCCGACCCGGTCCGGTCGATCCGCTCCGGCCTACGCTACCTGCGGCCCGGCTACCACCCCACCCAGGAGGGCTCCTCCAGTCAGGCCCTCGGCTACCTCGCCGCCTCCCCGGCCGCCCGCGCGGCAGCAGTGGGCCACTGGCAAGGGGTCAAGTAACGGAGTTCAGATAACAGATAACAGAAGACGTTATCTGTTATCTGTTATCTGAACTTTGAAATCCGAAACTTGTCACCTGTCGCTCGCGCCCCCTCCCAGACGCCAAGGACCGCCGGATGGACCTGCTCAACCCGCCCCCCGACCTCTACGGCCGCCCCCGCGCCGACGCGTTCATGCGCCGGCTCACCGCCTTCGGCGACCGCTACACCCCGGCCCTCGGCAGCCCCCTGCTGCGCCGCAACCCCCGCCGCCCGCTCAGCCGCCCCACCCCGCCGCTCCAGCTGGTCGTCGCCGCCCGCCTCCAACTCACCCCCGACGTCGTCGAATTGCGGCTCGCCGACCCCTCCGGCGGCCCGCTCCCCGGCTGGCAGCCCGGCGCCCACCTGCGCCTCGCCCTGCCCTCCGGCCGCGAACGCCACTACTCGCTCTGCGGCGACCCCGTCGACCGCGCCGCCTACCGGATCGCCATTCGGCGACTGCCCGAGGGCGGCGGCGGCTCCGTCGAGATCCACGACACCCTGCACCCCGGCAGCCGCCTCACCGCCCGCCGCCCGCGCAACGGCTTCGCCTTCTGCGCCGAGCCCGCCGTCCTGCTGCTCGCCGGCGGCATCGGCATCACCCCACTGCTCCCGATGGCCCGCGAGGCGCAGCGGCACGGCCTGGACTGGCGCCTGGTGCACGTCGGCCGCAGCGCCGACACCCTCCCGTACGCGGACGAGCTGCGCGCCCTGGACCCGAGCCGGGTGGTGCTGCGCACCGACGACGAGCACGGCGTGCCGACCGGCGCCGACCTGCTCGCGCACGCCCCGCGCGGCGCCGCCGTCTACTGCTGCGGCCCGGCCCCGATGCTCACCGCCGTGCAGCGCTCCCTGGGCGAATCCCCCTCCACCGCGCTGCACTTCGAGCGCTTCGGCGCCGCCCCGATCATCGGTGGCGCGCCCTTCGCCCTGCGCCTGGGCGCCGACGGCCCGGCGCTGGACGTCCCCGCCGACCGCTCCGCCCTGGACGTGTTGCGCGAAGCCCGTCCCGACCTCCCGTACTCCTGCCACCAGGGTTTCTGCGGCACCTGCGAGGTCCGCCTGCTGGCCGGCACGCCCGAGCACCGGGACCGCCGGCTCACCCCCGAGCAGCGTGCCGCCGGCGCCGTGCTGCCCTGCGTCTCCCGGGCCGCCGAGGGCGAGACCCTGGTGCTCGACCTGTAGCGTGCTCGACCTGTAGAAGGAGCCCCGATGGCGAACCCCCCGACCTTCCCCTACGACGAGCGCGACCTCGCCCGCTTCCGCGAGACCCAGCAACTCGCCTACCACTGCGCCGAACAGGTCGCCGCCTGGATCGAACCGGGCGTCACCGAGCGCCAGGCCACGGCCGAGCTGCGCCGCCGCCTGGTCGCCGCCGGGGTGCAGGACTTCTTCCACGTCCCGTTCGCCTGGTTCGGCGACCGCACGGCCTTCCGGCACTTCCACACCCCGCTCCAGTTCTTCGCCGGCAACCGCCGCCTGGAGGAGGGCATGCCGTACGTCCTGGACTGCGCGCCCATCGTCGACGGCTACACCGCCGACATCGGCTACGGCGGCAAGGTCGGCGAGAACCGGGTCTGGGACCGTCTGGCCGCCGACCTCCAGGTGTACCGCGAGCTGATCCTCGCCGAGGTGCGCGCCCGCCGTCCGCTCAACGAGGTGTACGCGGCCGTGGACGCGCAGATCGCCGCGCACGGCTACGACAACCGCCACCAGGTCTACCCGGGCCGGGTGATCGGCCATCAGGTCACCCGTACCACCATGCGCGGCCCGGCCGGGGTCAACGTCTTCGGCTTCGGCGTGCGCACCCTGCAGACCCTCGGGCGCGAACTGATCTCCGAGCGCCTGCACGGCCGTTCACCGCTCTGGGCGGACGGCCGGTCGTCCCGGCACGCGCCCACCCCGGGCCTGTGGGCGGTCGAGCCGCACATCGGCTTCCGTGGCGTGGGCATCAAGTTCGAGGAACTGCTGGTGGTCACCGAGGACGACGCCCACTGGCTCGACGACGACCTGCCGCACGTCCGCCGCTGGACGGCGGGCGCCGCCCACGACGTTGCCCTGGAGGCCGCCCGATGACCACCCCCGCCCCGGACGCCCCGGACGCCTCGGCTGTCTCGCAGGCCCCGGACGCCGCAGCTGCCCCGAAGGCGCTGGCCGCCCCGCCCGTGCGCCGCCGCACCGTGCACTCCGACGGCCTCCCGCTCGCCGTCTTCGAACAGGGCGACCCGGCCGCACCCACCGTGCTCCTGGTGCACGGCTACCCGGACACCCACGCGGTCTGGGACGACGTCGCCGCCGACCTCGCCCGCGATCACCACGTGGTCCGCTACGACGTGCGCGGCGCCGGCCGGTCCGGAGTGCCCGCCACCCGGGACGGCTACCGGCTGGAGCGCCTGGCCGCCGACCTGTTCGCGGTCGCCGACGCCGTCAGCCCCGACCGCCCGGTGCACGTGGTCGCCCACGACTGGGGCTCGCTGCAGTCCTGGGAGGCCGTCACCGCGCCCGGCTCCGAGCGGCGGATCGCCTCGTACACCACCATGTCCGGCCCCTGCCTGGACCACGTGGGGTACTGGCTGCGCCACCGGATGCGCCGGCCCACCCCGCGCCACCTGCGCCAACTCCTCCACCAGGGCCTGCACTCCTGGTACATCACCGCCTTCCACCTGCCCTTCCTCGCCCCCGGCGTGTGGCGCCTGGGCCTGGCCCGGGCCTGGCCGCGGGTACTGCGCGACCTGGAGCAGGTCACCCCGCGGCCCGACCACCCGCAGCCCGGCCTGCGCCGCGATGCCGTCCGCGGCATCGAGCTGTACCGGGCCAACTTCCGCCCCACGCTGCGCAGTCCGCGCGAGCGGCCGACGCAGGTGCCGGTCCAGCTGATCACCCTCACCCGGGACCGCTACGTCGCCCCGTTCCTCTCCGAGGGGCTGGAACGCTGGGTGCCCGAGCTGACCCGACGGACGCTGCACGCCGGCCACTGGTCGGCGTTGCTGGAGAAGGGAGCCACCGTGGCCGAGATGGTCCGCGAGTTCACCACCCGCATCGAAGGCGGAAGCGCCGAGCCGACCCGGGAGCAGGGCGACGGCCGGCTGGTCGTCGTCACCGGCGGCGGCAGCGGCATCGGCCGGGCCACCGCGCTCGCCTTCGCCGAGGACGGCGCCCGCGTCGTGGTCTGCGACCTCGACCTCGCCGCCGCCGAGCGCACCGCCGAACTCGCCTCGCTGATCGGCCCGCAGGCGCACGCCTACCGGGTGGACGTCGCCGACGGCGCGGCGGTGGACGCCTTCGCACAGGCGGTCGCGGAGGAGCACGGGGTGCCCGACGTGGTGGTCAACAACGCCGGCATCGGCCACTCCGGGACGTTCCTGCAGACCACCGAGAAGGAGTGGCAGCGCGTCCTGGACGTCAACCTCTGGGGCGTCATCCACGGCTGCCGCGCCTTCGGCACGCTGATGGCCGACCGCGGCCAGGGCGGTCACCTGGTCAACGTCTCCTCGGCCGCCGCCTACCTGCCGTCCAAGGCGCTCACCGCGTACGCGACCAGCAAGGCCGCGGTGTTCATGCTCTCGGACTGCCTGCGCGCCGAACTCGCCGGGCGCGGCATCGGCGTCTCCACCATCTGCCCGGGCATCGTCAACACCAACATCACCCGCACCTCCACCTTCTCCGCGACCACCGCCGACCAGCAGGCCGCCAAGCGGGCCCGCGCCGCCAGGCTCTACGCCCGCCGCGGCTTCCCCCCGGAGAAGGTCGCCACCGCCATCCTCACCGCCGTCCGCACCGGCAAGCCGGTCGTCCCCGTCACCCCCGAGGCCAAGGCCGCCCGCTTCCTCTCCCGCCTCAGCCCCGGCCTCCTGCGCCTGGCCGCCCGCCTCAACGTCACCTGAGCGGCCCCTGCGGGTCTGCGATATCGGACAGCCTTTGATACTCCAAGTCGGCGGTTCAGGCCGAGATCGACCGGTTGTTCAACGAGGGGCGGCTCGCGCTCTGTGGAGCCGTCGAGCTGGAGATCATGCACAGCGCCCGGTCCAAGGCCGACGCCGATCGCATCCGGGAGGGCTTGCGTGGCTTCGACTGGCTGACTACGCCCGATGAGGTGTGGGACCGCGCCATCGAAGTGCAGGCACTCCTCACCGCCGCCGGAAACTGGCGGGTGCTGTCCGTGGCGGACCTCGTCATCGCCGCCACCGCCGAGCGCCACAGCGTCACCGTCCTGCACTACGACGGGGACTACGACATGATCGCCGCCGTCACCGGCCAGCCGACCGAGTGGGTCGTCCCGCCCGGGACGGCGGACTGAGGGCCCCATCGGGCCTGTGAGAGCATCGAGGCCCATGGAGATGACAACGGCTCTGTGGTCCTTCGCCCTCGTCGTGGGGCTGCTCACGCTCACACCCGGGCTCGACACCGCGCTGGTGCTGCGCACGTCCGCGCTCGGGCGGCGGCGCCAGGCGTGGGGGGTGGTGCTGGGGATCCAGACCGGGACGCTGGTCTGGGGGACGCTGACCTCGGCCGGGGTGACGGCGCTGCTGACCGCCTCGCAGGTGGCGTACGAGGTGCTGCGCTGGGGCGGGGCCGCGTACCTGGTGTGGATGGGCGTCGGCATGCTGCGCAGCCGGGGCGGGGAGGTGGCGGTCGAGGAGGAGCCGGCCGAGGGCGGCTTCGGGTACGGCTGGCGGCGCGGCACGCTGACCAATCTGCTGAACCCCAAGGTCGGGGTGTTCTACGTGGCCGTGCTGCCGCAGTTCATCCCCGCCGGGGCCCCGCACTTCGCCGCCGGAGTGGCGCTCACCTGCGTCCACGTGGTGGAGGGCGTGCTGTGGTCGACCGTCCTGGTCGGCTTCGCCCGGGCGCTGCGCGGCTGGCTGCGCCGCCCGGCCGCCCGGAGGCTGATGGACCGGGTGACCGGCGCGGTGGTGGTGGGCTTCGGCGTGAAGCTGGCGCTGAGCGACTGACCGTCGGCCTCAGGCGGCGTGCGTCCGTCGCGTGCGTCGTGCCCGGGGCTCCTCGGGGGTGGCCGGTGCCTCGTGGTGGATCGGGCCGTCCCCGGCGTTGAGCGGCAGGCAGCTGCCGCCGCGCCGGTGGGCGATGATCTCGGCGGCGACGGAGACCGCCGTCTCCTCGGGGGTGCGGGCGCCGAGGTCGAGGCCGATGGGGGAGCGCAGCCGGCCGATCTCGGCCTCGGTGAGCCCGACCTCGCGCAGCCGCGCCTCGCGGTCGCGGTGGGTGCGGCGCGAGCCCATCGCGCCGACGTAGCCGACCGGCAGCCGCAGTGCGCGTTCCAGCAGCGGGATGTCGAACTTGGCGTCGTGGGTGAGCACGCAGAGCACGGTGCGCCCGTCGATCCGGTCGAGCTGGGAGTCGAGGTAGCGGTGCGGCCAGTCGACGACGACCTCGTCGGCCTCGGGGAAGCGCCGCTTCGTGGCGAAGACGGGCCGGGCGTCGCAGACGGTGACGCGGTAGCCGAGGAAGCGGCCGATCCGGACGACGGCGGCGGCGAAGTCGATGGCGCCGAAGACGAGCATCCGCGGTGCGGGCACGTAGGACTCGACGAAGCAGGTGACGGTGCCCTGGTCGCGGTCGTCGCAGGGGCGTCCGTCGAGGCCGAGCACGATCCGGCCGGTGCGTCCGGCGTCGAGCATGGCCCGGGCCTCGGTGACGACCGCCCGTTCCAGCGCGGTCAGGAGGTGTCGCGGGGGGCGCGTCGCCGGAAGGGGGGCGGCGGGCGACGGCTGGGCCGTCGAGGGGGCGGGGGGGAGGGCGCCGTGGTGGGTGTCGGCGGTGACGGCGACGGTGGCGCCGACGAGCCCGCCGGGCCCGGCGATCACCCGGGCGAGCGCGACCGGGGTGCCGGAGGCGATGTAGGCGATGCCGGCGTCGAGTCCGTCGTCGGCCCCGGGCCGGATCGGCTGGACGAACACGTCGAGGACGCCGCCGCAGGTCAGGCCGACGGCGAAGGCGTCCTCGTCGCTGTAGCCGAACCGTTCCAGCACGGGTTCGCCGGACTCGATGGCAGCCTGGCACAGCTCGTAGACCGCGCCCTCGACGCAGCCCCCGGAGACGCTGCCGATCGCCTCGCCGGCCGCGTCGACGGCCAGGGCCGCCCCCGGGTCGCGGGGCGCGCTGCCGGAGACGCCGACGACGGTGGCCACGGCGAAGGAGCGCCCGGCCGCGTGCCAGGCCTGCAACTGCTCGGCGATGTCCTGCATGTCGGGGAGCTCCTTACACAAGCGAGGGTAGACGGGAGGTGCCGCCGTACGGGAAACGATTCCCGCACGGCGGCGGTGCGGCCAGGTCCTCTCCGGCCGAGAGGGTCAGACACGTCCTAGTGCACGCCCAGCCAGGACTTGATCGGGGTGAGCGCGAAGTAGACCACGAAGACCCCGGTGAGGATCCACATCAGCGGGCCGGGCTCGCGCCACTTGCCGGTGCCCGCCTTGATGACCGTGTACGAGATGACGCCCGCGGCGACACCGGCGGTGATGCTGTAGGTGAACGGCATCAGGGTGCAGGTGAGGAAGGCCGGGATGGCGACCTCGCGGTCGGACCAGTCGATGTGCCGGGCCTGGCTCATCATCATCGAGCCGATCACGACGAGGGCGGCGGAGGCCACCTCGGTCGGGACGATCGCGGCGAGCGGCGAGAAGAACAGCATCAGCGCGAACACGCCGCCGGTGACGGTCGAGGCGAGGCCGGTGCGGGCGCCGTCGCCGACACCGGTGGCGGACTCGACGAACACGGTCTGGCCGGAGGCGCCGGACAGGCCGCCGACGGCGCCGCCGGCCCCGTCGATGAACAGGGCCTTGGAGAGGCCGGGCATCCGGCCCTGCTTGTCGGCCAGCCCGGCCTCGGTGCCGACGCCGATGATGGTGGCCATCGCGTCGAAGAAGCCGGCCAGCACCAGGGTGAAGACGGCGACCGAGGCGCTGATGGCGCCCAGGCCGTGGCTGCCGAAGGCACCGAAGAGGTCGACGTGGCCGAAGAGGCCGAAGTCGGGCGCGGAGACCGGGCTGCCCGGCCACACCGGGGCGGAGCTGACCCAGGTCTTCGCGGGGAGGTCGGCGACCGCGTTGATGACGAAGGCCACCACGGTGCCGCCGGCGATGCCGATCAGGATCGCGCCGCGGACGTTGCGGGCCAGCAGCACGAAGATCGTCAGCACGGTGAGGCAGAAGACCAGGACGGGCCAGCCGGCCAGCTCGCCGAAGGGGCCGAGCGCGAGCGGCGTGGGGCCGCCGGTGTGCACGAAGCCGGCCTTGACCAGGCCGATCAGCGAGACGAAGAGGCCGATGCCGATGGTGATGGCGTGCTTGAGCGGCAGCGGGATGCCGTTCATGATCTTCTCGCGGAGCCCGGACACGACCAGCAGGACGATCAGCAGGCCGTAGATCACGCACAGCCCCATGGCCTGGGGCCAGGTGGTGTGCGGCACCACCAGTGCGGAGATCACGCCGGAGACGGAGAGCCCGGCGGCGACCGCCAGGGGGACGTTGCCGACCACGCCCATCAGGATCGTGGTGACGGCGGCGGCGAGCGCGGTCGCGGTGGTGAGCTGCGCGTGGTCCAGCTTGAGGCCGTTGACGTCGGCGCCGCTCAGGATGATCGGGTTGAGCAGCACGATGTAGGCCATCGCCATGAAGGTGGTGAGGCCGCCGCGGATCTCATTGCCGAAGGTCGATCCCCGGGCCGTGATCTTGAAGTACGCGTCCAGTGCGTTCTTCGGTGCGGGGGCCGGGGCCGGGGCCGGCGTGGCGGTGTCGTCCTCGGCGGGTCTTTCTTCCGTGGGGCCGGGTTCCGTGGGGCTGTGTTCCGTGGGGATCCGGGTCATGTCCACTCCCAAGTGTCAAAGGGGGTTGGGGTGGGCGAGTCGACCTGACTGCCAGTCAACGAGGTTGGCGCAGGGGGACTGCTCGACTCACTGGGCGCACTGTGGCGGTGCCTGCGGTGCGTGGGTGGTGCGCACCGCTGCAGAACCCCGGCGTGGGAGAGGCAGCGGGATGGTGCGGTCGCGTGCCGTTGGGTGGTGCACGCGAGTGGGGGGGGGCGCGGTGGAGCGGCCCCGGGGCGGCGGGGAAGACGGTCGCCGCCCCGGGGAGGTTCTCCTGCTCCCCGGGGCCTGAAGCCCGGGGAGCTCGCGGGCTCCGGGGGCGTCAGGCCCCGGGGGCCTCCGTGGTCAGGTGCTCGGGCCGGACCGGGATCCGGTTGAGGGCCAGGCCGGTGGCGTTGCGGATGGCGGCCACGATCGACGGCGTCGCCGAGACGGTCGGGGCCTCGCCGACGCCGCGCAGCCCGTACGGGGCGTGCGGGTCGGGCAGTTCGAGGATCTCCACCGGGATCGGCGGGGTGTCGAGGATGGTGGGGATCAGGTAGTCGGTGAAGGAGGCGTTGCGGACCTTCCCGTCCCGCACGATGATCTCCTCCATCACGGCGAGGCCGAGCGCCTGGGTGCAGCCGCCCTGGATCTGGCCGACGACGGAGAGCGGGTTGAGCGCCTTGCCGACGTCCTGGACGGCGGTGAGCTCGACGACCTTGACCAGGCCCAGTTCGACGTCCACGTCGACCACCGCGCGGTTGGCGCAGAAGGTGTACTGGACGTGGCCGAAGCCCTGCCCGGTCTCCTTGTCGAAGGGGACGGTCGGGCGGTGGTGGTGTTCGCGGGTGAGGTCGATGGCCTCGTCACCGAGCAGGTCGACCATGGGGACCAGCACGCCGGCGCTCTCCGAGACGACCTTCCCGGCGATCAGCGTGATGTCGCCGTGGGTCCAGCCGTAGCGTCGGCGGCCCTTCTCGATCAGCGCCCGCCTGACCGCCTCGGCGGCCAGCTTCACGGCGCCGCCGGTCATGTACGTCTGGCGCGAGGCGGAGGTCGAACCGGCCGAGCCGACCTCGGTGTTGGCCGGGTGGATGGTGACCAGCTCGACGCCCAGCTCGGTGCGGGCGATCTGGGCGTGCACGGTGACGCCGCCCTGGCCGACCTCCGCCATCGCGGTGTGGACCATGGCGACGGGCTCGCCGCCGATCACCTCCAGGCGCACCCGGGCGGTGGAGTAGTCGTCGAAGCCCTCGGAGAAGCCGACGTTCTTGATGCCGACCGAGTAGCCGACGCCGCGCACGATGCCCTCGCCGTGCGAGGTGTTGGACAGCGCCCCGGGGAGCTGGCGCACGTCCGGGTGTTCGGTGTCCAGCGGCGGCGGCAGCGGCATCTCCTTGGCGCGCCGCAGCAGTTCGGCGACCGGGGCGGGCGAGTCGATCTGCTGGCCGGTGGGCATGCGGTCGCCCTCCGACATGGCGTTGAGCTGCCTCAACTCGACCGGGTCCATGCCGAGTTCGGCGGCCAGCTTGTCCATCTGCGACTCGTAGCCGAACGCGGCCTGGACGGCGCCGAAGCCGCGCATGGCGCCGCAGGAGGGGTTGTTGCTGTAGAGCGCGATGGCGTGCATCCGCACGTTCGGGATCACGTACGGGCCGTGCCCGAGCGAGGCCGCGTTGCCGACCACGGCGGGCGAGGCGGAGGCGTACGCGCCGCCGTCGAGCACGATCCGGCAGTCGGCGAAGACCAGTTTGCCGTCGCGGGTGGCGCCGTGCTCGTAGTGCATCCTGGCGGGGTGGCGGTGCACGTGGCCGAAGAAGGACTCGTCGCGGGCGTAGACGATCTTGACCGGCTTGCCGGTGTGCTGGGCCAGCAGGCAGGCGTGGATCTGCATCGACAGGTCCTCGCGGCCGCCGAAGGCGCCGCCGACGCCGGCCAGGGTGAGCCGGACCTTCTCCTCGGGCAGGTCGAGGACCGGGGCCATCTGCTGGCGGTCGACGTGCAGCCACTGGGTGGCGATGTAGAGGTCGATGCCGCCGTCCTCGGCGGGCACCGCGAGGCCGGACTCGGGGCCGAGGAAGGCCTGGTCCTGCATGCCGACCTCGTAGTCGCCGCTGACGATGACGTCCGCGAGCGCGCGGACCTCGTCGGTGACGCCGAGGCCGGAGACCAGCCGCTGCTCGTGGCAGATGTTGCCGTACCCGTGCGACTTGTACTCGTGCGGCTCGTGCACGTAGCCGTGGGTGGCGGGGTCGAGGCACTGCTCCTCGGTGACGATCGGGGTGAGCACCTCGTACTCGACCTTGATCCTCTTCACCGCGCGGCGGGCGGTCTCCGGGTGGTCGGCCGCGACCAGGGCGATCGCCTCGCCGTGGTAGCGGACCTTGTCGATGGCCAGGGCCGGCTGGTCCTGGATCTCCAGCCCGTAGTACTTCGCGCCGGGGATGTCCTGGTGGGTGAGGACGGCGTAGACGCCGGGCACCTTGAGCGCCTCGGAGATGTCCACCGACAGGATGGTGGCGCGCGGGTGCGGCGAGCGCAGCGCCATGCCCCAGAGCATGTCCTCGTGCCACATGTCGGAGGAGTACGCGAACTCGCCCTTGACCTTGAGGTGGCCGTCCGGGCGCAGCGGCGAGCCGCCGATGCCGTCCTTGCTGGCCTGCCGGATGTCCTGGAGGTTCTTCTGACCCTGGATGGTGCGGGTGGTCATTGCGAAACGGCCTTTCCGGCGCACGTGCGGGCGGACGCCAGCCGCACCGCGTCCATGATCTTCTCGTAGCCGGTGCAGCGGCAGAGGTTGCCCGACAGCGCCTCGCGGATGTCGTTGTCGCTCGGCTGGGCGTCCCGCTCCAGCAGCGCGTCGGTCTGCACCAGCAGGCCGGGGGTGCAGAAGCCGCACTGGACGGCGCCGGCATCGATGAACGCCTGCTGGACGAGGCCCAGTTCGCCGTTCTCCCCGGTCAGGCCCTCGACCGTGCGCACCTCGCGGTCCTGCACCTGGCCGGCCGCGACCAGACAGCTGCAGACCGGCACGCCGTCCAGGTAGACCGTGCAGGAGCCGCACTCGCCCTGCTCGCAGGCGTTCTTCGAGCCCGGCAGGCCGACCCGCTCGCGCAGCACGTACAGGAGGCTCTCGCCCTCCCAGACGTCGTCCGCCTCGACCGGCTTGCCGTTGGCGGTGAAAGTCACCCTCATGCCGCGCTCCTGATCTGCTTGCTGTAGTCGTTCCAGGTCCAGGTGAGGGTGCGGCGGGCCATCACGGCCAGCGCGTGCCGGCGGTAGTCGGCGGTGCCCCGGACGTCGTCGATCGGCGAGGCGGCGGCCTTGACCAGCTCGCCGAAGCGCTGGACCACCTCGGCGCCCAGCAGGTCGCCGGACGCCCAGAGGCCGCGCTCGGCGAGCACGCCCGCCAGGTACTCCTCGGCCTCGACGGCGCGGCGCGGCGTGGGGGCGGCCGAGCCGATGCCGGTGCCGACGGTGCCGTTCTTCGGGTGGAGGGCGAAACCGAAGGCGCAGACCGCGATCACCATGGCGTTGCGGGTGCCGATCTTCGAGAACTGCTGCGGGCCGTCCGCCACCGGGATGTGCACGGCCCGGATCAGCTCGTCGGCCTCCAGGCTGTTGCGCTTCACGCCGACGTAGAAGTCGTCGATCGGGATCAGCCGGGTGCCGCGCACGGAGGCGGTCTCGACCAGGACGTCCCGGCCGGCCGCCAGCAGCGCCGGGTGGGAGTCGCCGGCCGGGGAGGCCGCGCCGAGGTTGCCGCCGACGCCGCCGCGGTTGCGGATCTGCGGGGAGCCGACGGTGTGGGCCGCCAGCGCGAGCCCGGGTAGCGGCCCGGACAGCTCGTCGATGATCCGGGAGTAGGGGACGGAGGCGCCGAGCCTGACGACGCCGCCGTCGTTCGACCACTGGGTGAGCTCGGTGATGCGGTTCAGATCGAGAATCGCGGATGGCCGGTGCACGTCGAAGTTCAGCTCGACCATGACGTCCGTACCGCCCGCGATGGGCAGCGCGGTCGGGTACTCGGCCTTCGCCGCGAGTGCCTCGTCCCAGGTAGCGGGCCGAAGGAACTCCATGCGGGTGTCTCCTCAAGTCGTCGCCTGCCGGACGGGTGGGCACAGTGCCCGGAACTCGGTGTTCGGACCTCTCAACCGACCGCTTCGTCGCCTCCGCGTCGGGCCCCGGTCACCGGGCTGCGTCCGGCGGCGTGTCGCCCAGTGAACCGCCGGGACGGGGCCCACTGGCAGTCACCGATGGCATGAAGCCCCGGCTGTGCTCCCGCCCGGCATCCTGTACGTTCCTCTAAGGAGAGGAATGCGCAGCCCAGGTGTTCACCAGGTGCTACCTACGACCGTAATCCGGCCGTGATTCGCAAGCGACGGGCCCGTGATCCGGTCGCCCGCCCGGACGTGACGACAAGTACGGATGTTCGGGCACACTGTGACCCCCGACCGAACGCCCGGGCTCCCCCGTTCGGCCCACCCCCAGCCCCATCCCACCCTCAGCCCCCGTTAGGAGTCCGCGGATGCGTGTCCGTGACCTGCTCGCCCCCGGCGCCCCGCGACTGCGCCTGCTCGCGGCCGAGGACGAGCTGGACCGGCAGGTCAGCGGCGTCATGACCACGGACCTGCACGACCCCGGCCGCTACCTGCACGGCGGCGAGCTGGTGCTCACCGGCATGCTGTGGCGCACCGCCCCGGCCGACTCCGAGCGGTTCGTGCGGACCATCGTGGCCGGCGGCGCGGTCGCCCTGGCGGCCGGCGAGGCCGAGGTCGGTCCGGTGCCCGAGGACCTGGTGGAGGCCTGCCGACGGCACCGGATGCCGCTGCTGGCCGTCCCCGACGACATCGCCTTCGGCACCGTCACCGAGTTCATCGGCCGCCAGGTCTCCGCCGACCGCGCCGCCGACCTCGCCGCCCTCGTCGACCGGCACCGCCTGCTGGTCTCGGCGGCCGGCGGCGGCGGCCTGGACGCGGTGCTGGACCTGCTCGGCGGCGACCTCGACCTCGACTGCTGGGTGCTCACCCCCACCGGGGCGGTGATCGCCGGCCCCGCCGACCGCCTCCCGGCCGAGGACCGCGACCAGCTGGTCCGCGCCCACCTCGGCGCCCAGCGCCAGCGCCGCCGTCCCCCGCACCGGGCCCGCCTGGCCGGCGGCTCCTACTCGCTGCTGCCCGCCCCGGCCTCGGCCGACCACCAGGCGCCGCTGGCCGACTGGGTGCTCGCGGTGGCCGGCGACGTCACCGAGTGGACCACCAAGCGCCAGCAGCTCGCCGAGAACCTGGCCCGGCTGGTCGCCGCCGAGCGCCACCGCCGCGACGAGGGCCGCCGGCTGCGCCGTCGCCTCGCTGACGAGGTGCTGGCCCTGCTCCAGCGCGACGCCGATCCGGCCGAGATCAGCCGCACCCTGTACGCCTCCTCGGCGATGGCCGCCCGCTACGAGAGCGTCGAGCCCAAACCCCAGGCCCAGGACGGGTCCTGGCTGGTGCTCAGCGCCGAGGGCACCGGCCTGCCCGAGGGTGTGGTGCGCGCCGTCCTGGAGGAGGCGCTGGGCGGCACCACCGACCGCGCGCTGGTCGCCGGGGCCGGCGCCGGCGCCGTCGTGGTGCTGCCCGCCCTGGACGGCCCGGTGCCCGCCGAGACCCTGCGCGACCTGCTCGCCCCGCTGGAGGCGGGCCTCGGCTCGGAGGGCCGGATCACCCTCGGCGTCTCCGCCCCCGCCTCCGAGGCCGGCGGCCTGCGCGGCGCCCTGGAGGAGGCCCGGCACGCCCGCCGGATCGCCGCCGCCCGGGTCGGCCGGGTCTGCGTGGCGGGCCCCGAGGAGCTGGCCTCGCACGTGCTGCTGCTGGCGGCCGTCCCGGACGAGGTCCGCCGCGCCTTCCGCGGCCGGCTGCTGGACAAGGTGATCGCGTACGACATCGAGCACCAGGCGGACCTGGTCCGCACCCTGGAGGCGTTCCTGCGCTCGGACGGCTCCTGGACGCGCTGCGCCGCGCAGCTGCACGTCCACGTCAACACCCTGCGCTACCGGATCGGCCGGATCGAGGAGCTGACCGGCCGTGACCTCTCCCGGCTGGAGGACCGGGTGGACTTCTACCTGGCGCTCGAACTGGCCTGACGGCCGGGCCTGAGAGCCGTGCCCCACGCAGGAGGGGCCCGCCGCGAGCACTCGCGGCGGGCCCCTCCTGCATGATCGTTACTGCGTGGGACTACTGCGGCGGGATGACCGAGGTCATCCACTCGAAGATGCTCGGCACCATGGTCTTCCACAGCTCGGTGGTGTGCGGGCCGTTGCTCTCCTGGACCTGGACCTTGGTCGGCTCCTTGGCCGCCGCCGCGATCGCCTGGCCGTCCTCCAGGCCGTCGCCCTTCTTGCCGCTGATGTAGAGGCTGACCTTCGGCGGCTGCTGGGCGCTCTTGAGGATGTTGACCGGGTTGTTGGCCTCGCGCAGCTTCGGGTCCTTGCCGACCAGGGAGTCGCTCTCGGACGCCGGGTCGTTGTAGCCGGACATCGAGATCGCGGCCCGGTACCGGTTGGGGTGCGCCAGGGACAGCTTGGCCGCGCAGTGGGCGCCGGCCGAGTAGCCGGCGATGCCCCAGCGGTCCGGGGACGGGTCGGCACGGAAGTTGTCCATGATCATCTGCGGGACGTCCCGGGTGAGCCAGGCGTCGGCGTTGATCTTGCCGGGGATGTCGGTGCAGCCGGCGTCCTGGTGGTTGCCGAGGAGCAGGGTGCGCGGCGAGACCAGGATGAACGGGGAGACCTTGCCCTGCTGCATCAGCGGCTTGAGCTGCTCGGAGACCTTGAGGGTGCCGTACCAGGTGGAGGAGGAGCCCGGGTAGCCCGGGATCAGCTCGACCACCGGGAACTTCTTGTCCTTGAACGCCGGGTCGTTGTACTGCGGCGGCAGCCAGACCAGCACCTCGCCGTCGACCCCGGACACCTGGCCCTTGAGCTCGGTCTTCTGGACGTCGCCGGGCACCGCCGGGTCGCCCACGCCGGCGAACTTCTGGAGCGCCTTCGGCGGCTGCTTGGCCGCGTCGCCGCCGCCCTGGCCGGCGCCCTCCTTGCCCGAAGCGCCCTGGTCGGCCGGCGCCACCTGCGGCACGGCCCGGACGTGGTCACCGGTGCCGAGCAGGTCGTCCCAGTTGCCGTAGATCAGATTGGCGTTGTTGACCATCACGAAGACCATCAGCACGGCCGTGATCTGGCAGAACATGATCATGACGAGCCTGGACAGGATCCGCACCGGGTTCGGCCCGCGGACCTTGCTCCAGTACAGGAGCGCCACCGCGATGGACACCGGCACCAGGATGACGGTGAGGATGAAGAATGGCGTACCTGTCAGTTGCATCGAGTTCTCGTATCCGGGTTGCTGGCCGCCCGGGCCCCACTCGCCCGAACGCACTCCAATGGCATTGGACGGCGCGGAACCGATGATCGGTTGCCATCCGAATCTGTGCGGAACCTGAGAGGAACATCACGTTTCCTGTGATGTTCCTGTTTCGGGTCGGCGCTAAGTCTGCCACCCGGACGGCCGTCGTCCGGACGAGATGTCCAGCGAACTTCCAGGAAGGTCCCCCGGGGCACCTTACCTCCCGCGTCGCGGGCGCCGCCGGGCGAGGCGGTGTCATCCACGTGCCGCCCGGCCAGAGAGACTATGGGGATGAGCACAACCCGCTTTCGCCCGTCCCGCCGTTTCTGGCCCGTCTGCGCCCTCCTGGCACTCGCGGTCACCGCGGCCGGTTGCAGCAGTACCGGAGGCCGCCGCGCAGAGGAGGCCCGCGCCAAGGCGTCGGCCGCCGGCGGCAGCGCCGTCACCACCCCGCGCTGGAAGGTCGCCATGGTGACCCACGCCGGGGCCGGCGACGCCTTCTGGGACAGCGTGCGCAAGGGTGCCGAGCAGGCCGCCGCCAAGGACAACATCACCTTCCTGTACTCCAACGACGCGCAGACCCAGAACCAGGTCCAGCTCGTCCAGGCCGCCATCGACCAGAAGGTCGACGGCCTGCTGGTCACCCTCGCCAAGGGCGACGCCATGGCCGACGTCCTCGGCAAGGCCAAGGCCGCCGGCATCCCCGTGATCACCGTCAACTCCGGCCAGGAGTACTCCGCCAAGTTCGGCGCGCTCACCCACATCGGCCAGGACGAGTCCACCGCCGGCCAGGCGGCCGGCACCGAGCTGGCCGGCCGCGGCCGCAAGAACGTGCTCTGCGTCATCCACGAGCAGGGCAACATCGGCCAGGAGCAGCGCTGCTCCGGCGCCCAGTCCAAGGCCGGCGGCGCCTTCCAGGTGCTGTACGTGGACGGCGTTAACATGCCCGACGCCCGCGCCGCGATCTCCGCCAAGCTCCAGGCCGACCCGGCCATCGACACCGTGCTCACCCTCTCCGGCCCGGTGGCCGCCACCGGCCTCCAGGCCGTCCAGGACGTCCACCGCGCCGTCGAGCTCGACACCTTCGACCTGGGGCCGCAGGTGGTGGCCGGACTCAAGTCCGGCTCCGTGGGCTTCGCCGTCGACCAGCAGCCCTACCTCCAGGGCTACGAGGGCGTCGACCTGCTCTGGCTGTACAAGTCCAACCTGGACATGCTCGGCGGCGGCAAGCCCGTCGCGACCGGCCCGCAGATCCTGACCAAGGACGACGCCGACGCGCTCGCCGAGTACGTCGCGAGGGGGACCAGGTGAGCACCACCGACGTCCTCGCCCAGGACCGCCCGGCCGCGCTGCGCCGCCTCCTCGCCCGCCCCGAGCTCGGCTCGCTGATCGCCGCCGTCGCGGTGTTCACCGTCTTCGCGGTGGCCGCCGAACCCTTCCTGCGGGTCTCCTCGCTGGGCACCGTGCTCTACGCGGCGTCCACCATCGGGATCATGGCCGTCCCGGTCTCGCTGCTGATGATCGGCGGCGAGTTCGACCTGTCGGCGGGCGTGCTGGTCACCACCGCCGCGCTGACCTCCTCAATGGTCTCCTACCAGTTCACCGCGGTGACCTGGGTCGGCGTGCTGGTCTCGCTCGCCGTCACCCTGGCCGTCGGCGCCTTCAACGGCTGGATGCTCGGCCGCACCCGGCTGCCCAGCTTCATCGTCACCCTCGGCACCTTCCTGATGCTGACCGGTGCCAACCTCGGCGTCACCAAGCTGGTCTCCGGCACCGTCTCCACCAGGCCGATCTCCGACATGGAGGGCTTCGCCTCCTGCCGCTGGCTGTTCGCCTCCGAGGTCACCGTCGGCGGACTGACGATCAAGGCCACCGTCTGGTGGTGGCTCGGCCTGCTCGCGGTCGGCAGCTGGGTGCTGCTGCGCACCCGCTTCGGCAACTGGATCTTCGCCGTCGGCGGCGACGCGGACGCCGCCCGCGCGGTCG
The DNA here is from genome assembly GCF_040685715.1 of Kitasatospora sp. NPDC088264. Classification (NCBI taxonomy): domain Bacteria; kingdom Bacillati; phylum Actinomycetota; class Actinomycetes; order Kitasatosporales; family Streptomycetaceae; genus Kitasatospora; species Kitasatospora sp. NPDC088264. The sequence continues at coordinate 82,760 of NZ_JBFBIR010000001.1, read as the reverse complement.
GCGTGCCGGTCGCCCGCACCAAGACCCTGCTCTACCTCGGTGTCGGCTTCGGCGCCTGGGTGCTCGGCCAGCACCTGCTGTTCTCCTTCGACACCGTGCAGTCCGGCGAGGGCGTCGGCAACGAGCTGATCTACATCGTCGCGGCCGTCATCGGCGGCTGCCTGATCACCGGCGGCTACGGCTCGGTGGTCGGCTCCGCGCTCGGCGCGCTGATCTTCGGCATGGCCAGCAAGGGGATCATCTACGCCCAGTGGAACCCGGACTGGTTCAAGTTCTTCCTCGGCGCGATGCTGCTGCTCGCCGCCCTGCTGAACGCGTACGTCAAGCGCCAGGCCGAACGGGGGCCCCGATGAAGACCGAACTGCTCGCCCTGGAGCGCGTCGGCAAGAGCTACGGCACCGTCCGCGCCCTCCAGGACGTCTCGCTCACCCTGCACGCCGGCGAGATCAGCTGCGTGCTCGGCGACAACGGCGCCGGCAAGTCCACCCTGATCAAGATCATCTCCGGGCTGCACCAGCACGACGAGGGCACCTACACCGTCGGCGGCGAGGAGGTCCGGCTCGACTCCCCGCGCCAGGCCCTGGACCGCGGCATCGCCACCGTCTACCAGGACCTCGCCGTCGTCCCGCTGATGCCGGTCTGGCGCAACTTCTTCCTCGGCTCCGAGCAGGGCCACCGCCGCTGGGGCGGCCTGCGCCTGGACGCCGAGGCGATGCGCGCCACCACCCGCGAGGCGCTCGCCCGGATGGGCATCGACCTGCACGACGTGGACCGCCCGATCGGCACCCTCTCTGGCGGCCAGCGCCAGTGCGTGGCGATCGCCCGGGCCGTGCACTTCGGCGCCAAGGTGCTCATCCTGGACGAGCCGACCGCGGCGCTCGGCGTCAAGCAGTCCGGAGTGGTGCTCAAGTACGTCACCGCCGCCCGCGACGCCGGGCTCGGGGTCGTCCTGATCACCCACAACCCGCACCACGCGTACCTGGTCGGCGACCACTTCACCCTGCTCAAGCGGGGCCGGATGGCCGGCAGCCACCCGCGCGCCGAGATCGGCCTCGAACAGCTCACCACCGAGATGGCCGGTGGCTCCGACCTCGCCGAGCTCTCGCACGAGCTGGCCCGGCCCACCGAACCCCAGCCCCGCACCGAACCCCAGCCCCGCACCGACCCCCAGCCCCGCACCGACCCCCAGCCCCGTCCTGACCCCGAGCCCCGTGAGGAGCGTCCGCAGCCGTGACCAGCCCCCAAGGCAGCACCCGGCCGGCCGTCCTGCCCACCCTGCTCGGCCTCGGCCCCCGCGCCGAGCGCCGCCGCCGTGCCCTGCCCGCCGGGATACTGCGACTGCCCACCATCGGCGTCGACATCGGCGGCACCAAGGTGGTCGCCGGAGTGGTGGACGGCGAGGGCAAGGTGCTGGAGAAGCTGCGCACCGACACCCCCGACAAGAGCAAGAGCGCCAAGGTCGTCGAGAACGTCATCGTCGACCTGGTGCTGGAGCTCGCCGACCGGCACGACGTCCACGCCGTCGGCATCGGCGCGGCCGGCTGGGTCGACGCCGACCGCTCCACGGTGCTGTTCGCCCCGCACCTGAACTGGCGCGGCGAGCCGCTCCAGCAGGCGCTCAGCGAGCGGCTGCGCTTCCCGGTGATCGTCGAGAACGACGCCAACGCCGCTGCCTGGGCCGAATGGCGCTTCGGCGCCGGGCGCGGCGAGGACCACATGGTGATGCTCACCCTGGGCACCGGCATCGGCGGCGCCGTCGTCCGCGACGGCTACGTCGACCGCGGCAAGTACGGCCTGGCGGGCGAGTTCGGCCACATGCAGGTGCTGCCCGGCGGCCACCGCTGCCCGTGCGGCAACCGCGGCTGCTGGGAGCAGTACTCCTCCGGCAACGCGCTGGTGCGCGACGCCCGCGAACTCGTCGCCGAGGAGTCCCCGGTGGTGCAGACGCTGCTCGCCCGGGCCGGCGGCACCGTCGAGGGCATCACCGGACCGCTGGTCACCGAGGCCGCCCGGGCCGGCGACCCGACCGCCACCGAACTGCTCTACGAGGTCGGCACCTGGCTCGGCGTCGGCATCGCCAACCTCGCCGCCGCGCTCGACCCGGGCCGCTTCGTCATCGGCGGCGGCGTCTCCGAGGCCGGCGACCTGCTGCTCGGCCCGGCCCGGGACACCTTCCGCCGTACCCTCACCGGGCGCGGCTTCCGGCCCGAGGCCAGCATCGTGCACGCCGCACTCGGCAACGAGGCCGGCCTGGTCGGCGCCGCCGACCTCGCCCGGCAGGTCGCCCGCCGGTTCCGCACCATCAAGCGGCGCCGGGTCGAGCGCAGCGGCGTCTGAGCCCTTTCGCCTGATTCGGTTCCGTCAACTACCGGTTGGTAGCGGTGCGGTGTGATTGTCGGGATCATGCCTCCTGTGAGACAACGGAGTTGACGTCGACTCAGGAGGACTCGGATGAGGGCTCTGGCCCGTATCGCACCACCGCTGCTGCTCGCCACCGCCCTGGTCTGGTCCTGCGCCGGGCCGGCCGGGGCGGCGGGGGCGGCCCCGCCGCCGAAGGCCCCCGAGGCGGTGGGCCGGGGCGGAGCGGTGGCCAGCGTCGACGCCGACGCCACCGCGGCCGGCATCGAGGTGCTGCGCAAGGGCGGCAACGCGGTCGACGCGGCGGTCGCGACCGCCGCCGCCCTCGGCGTCACCGAGCCCTACTCCTCCGGCATCGGCGGCGGCGGGTACTTCGTCTACTACGACCACACCAGCGGCCGGGTGCACACCATCGACGGCCGCGAGGTGGCCGGCCGCACCGCCGACAGCGGGCTGTTCCTGGAGGACGGCAAGCCGCTGCCCTTCGCCGACGCCGTCACCAGCGGCCTGTCCGTCGGCGTCCCCGGCACCGCCGCCACCTGGGACACCGCCCTGCGCCAGTGGGGCACCCGCACGCTCGCCGACGCCCTCGAACCCGCCGAGCGGATCGCCGACAACGGCTTCGTCGTCGACCAGACCTTCCGCGGCCAGACCGCCGACAACTACGACCGGTTCAAGGACTTTCCGGACACCGCCAAGCTCTACCTGCCCGGCGGCAAGCCCCCCGAGGTCGGCACCGTCCTGCGCAACCCCGACCTCGCCGCCACCTACCGGCTGCTCGCCGAGGACGGCGTCAAGGCCTTCTACCAGGGCGACCTCGGCAAGGACGTGGCCAACACCGTCCAGCACCCGCCGGTCGACCCGGCCTCCGGCCGCAAGGCCCGCCCCGGCAAGATCGACACCGCCGACCTCGCCGCCTACCAGGTCCGCCGCCAGGCGCCCACCCACGTCCCGTACCGCGACTACGACGTCTACTCCATCGCCCCCTCCAGCTCCGGCGGCACCACCGTCGGCGAGGCGCTCGGCATCCTGGAGGACGGCGACCTCGGCGCGTACAGCGACACGCAGTACTACCACCACTTCCTGGACGCCTCCCGGATCGCCTTCGCCGACCGCAACCGCTGGGTCGGCGACCCGGCCTTCGGCGACGTCCCCACCAAGGAACTGCTCTCCGCGCGCTACGCCGCCTCCCGGGCCTGCCTGATCAGCCCCGACCGCGCCCTCACCAGCCCGCTCGCCCCAGGCGACCCGCGCCACCCCGCCGACTGCGCCGAGGCCGGCCCCGCCGTCGCCGAGCCCTACGAGGGCCCCAACACCACCCACCTCAGCGTGGCCGACCGCTGGGGCAACGTCGTTTCCTACACCCTCACCATCGAGCAGACCGGCGGCAGTGGCATCACCGTCCCCGGCCGCGGCTTCCTGCTCAACAACGAGCTCACCGACTTCGACTTCACCCCGCTCACCCCGGGCGTCCCCGACCCCAACCTGCCCGGCCCGGGCAAGCGGCCGCGCTCCTCGATCTCCCCGACCATCGTGCTGCGCGACGGCGAACCGCTGCTGGCCACCGGCAGCCCCGGCGGCGCGACCATCATCACCACCACCCTCCAGGTGCTGCTCGGGCGGCTCGACCGGGGCCTGAGCCTGGAACAGGCCATCGCCGCACCGCGCGCCAGCCAGCGCAACACCGTCGCCACCCAGGCCGAGCCCGGCTTCCTGGCGCTGCCCGAACGGGCCGCGCTGGAGGCGCTCGGGCACAGCTTCACGTCCGTCGCCGAGATCGGCGCCGCCACCGGCGTCGAACGGCTGCCGGACGGGCGGTGGGTGGCCGCGGCCGAACCGGTCCGGCGCGGGGGCGGCTCCGCGGCGGTGGTCCGGCCCACGGGCTGACCGGGCCGCAGGCCGGCCGGGCCGTACTGTCGGTGCCGGGCGGTATGTTCGGGGTGGGCGTCCCCTCGGGGGGTGCCCATCCCTCGTCTCGACCGAAGCACCCGTCCGTACCGAACCACCGGGAAGGCCGCCCGCCGTGACCGTCCGCATCGCCACCTGGAACATCAACTCCGTCACCGCGCGGCTGCCCAAGCTCCTGGAGTGGCTGGAGAGCGCCAAGCCCGACGTGCTCTGCCTCCAGGAGCTCAAGTGCGCGGCCGACGCCTTCCCGTACGAGGCGGTGCGCGCCCTCGGGTACGAGACCGCGGCCCACGGCACCGGCCGGTGGAACGGCGTCGCGATCGTCTCCCGGATCGGCCTGGACGACGTCGTGCGCGACCTGCCCGGCCAGCCCGGCTACCTCGCCGACGGCGCCCTGCTGCCCGACGTCGAGCCGCGCGCCGTCGCCGCCACCTGCGGCCCGGTCCGGGTCTGGTCGGTCTACGTGCCCAACGGCCGCGAGGTCGACCACGCCCACTACCGCTACAAGCTGGAGTGGCTGCAGGCGCTGCGCACGGCCGCCACCGAGGACGCCGCCGGGCCCCGCCCGTTCGCCGTCCTCGGGGACTTCAACATCGCTCCCGCCGACGAGGACGTCTACGACGTCGCCGCCTTCGAGGGCCTCACCCACGTCACCCCCGCCGAGCGGGCCGCGCTGGAGGCCCTCGGCGAGGTGGGCCTGCACGACGTGGTGCCGCGCCCGCTCAAGTACGACCGCCCCTACACCTACTGGGACTACCGCCAGCTGGCCTTCCCCAAGAACCGGGGCATGCGGATCGACCTCACCTACGCCAACAAGCCGTTCGTGGACGCCGTCACCGACAGCTACGTGGACCGCGAGGCCCGCAAGGGCAAGGGCACCTCGGACCACGCGCCGGTCGTGGTGGACCTCGACCTGTGAATCACCCTGGGTGAGGGGCGGTAACCCGAACGGTCCCGACCGGTGGCCGGGGCCGGGCGGGCTGCCTACTGTCGGGCATAACCGGGTGCAGTTGTTCGACCACGTGGACATCGGAGTCCCCCCGGCTGCGCCCGAGAATCCCGGAGGTTCCGGCATGCGCCCCATGCGTACGGCCGCCGCCGCCCTGATCGGCGCGACGGTGCTGACCGGCCTGACGGCCCCCCTCGCATCCGCCAGGGACGGCTCGGCCTCGGTCAGCCCGCCCCAGGCCGCACCGGGCCAGACCGTGAAGCTCACGGTCTCCTGTGAGAAGTCGGACAAGCCCGACGCCAAGACCATCACCGCCCACTCCGCCGCGTTCGAGGGCGGTCCGGCCACTCTCACCCTGGGCTCCGACGGCAAGCACAGCGGCTCGGCCCGGCTGGCCGGCCAGCACTCCGGGGACAACAGGATCGACGGCACCTGCCCGGACGGCGGGGCGTTCTCCACCAACGTCGCGGTCGCCGGCGTCCCGGTCGCCGGCTCCGACAGGGGCTCCGACAAGGGCTCCGAGAAAGGGCCTGAGAAAGGGCCTGAGAAAGGCGCCGAGAAGGGTCCCGAGAAGGGTCCCGAGAAAGGCCTCGGCGACTGGGGCAAGGCGGCCGGCGAGTGGGCGGGCTCGCTCGGCCAGTCCGGCGCCGGCGGCCAGCAGGTTGCCCCGCACGGCGCCGTGAACACCGGCCTCGGCGGTTCGGTCGCGGCCGATCCGGCGGAGCTGGCCGGGGGCCTGGCCCTGGTGGCGGGCGGCGTCGGAGGCTTCTGGCTGCTGCGGCGGCGCGGTGCCTGATGGGCACCGCCGCCGTTTTGTTTTCCCCGCGCGCCGTCGGACCCTGACCGGGCCGACGGCGCACAGGCGTGTCAGCCGGCCTGCGGCGCGGGCTTCCGCTGCTGCTGAGGCCCGTGCCCGGTTTCCTGCCCGTGCTTGTTCTCGTGCCCGAGTTCGAGCTCACGGTGCTCGTGCCCGTGCTCGTGCTCGTGCCGGAGGGTGCCGCTGGCCAGCAGGTACTGGGCCAGGACGTACGTCGCCATGATCCAGAACTGGTGCCCCGGCAGCTCCCGCCACTTCGCCAGCTGGGTGGCGATCAGTGTGTCGGACAGCAGGAACAGCGCCCCGCCCAGCCCGGTCCGCCAGCCCAGCCCGGCCGAGGTGACGGCCGTGGAGGCGAGCAGCAGGCTGTAGCCGGCCACCGGGATCCGCAGGTCCCCGAGGTCCGGCCAGAGCTGCCCGACCATGGCCACCCAGGCGGTCGCGTACGCGGCCGCCACCACCAGGGCCCGCCGACGGTCGGTCAGCGCCCCGCGCCGGACGAACATCGTCACGTAGCAGACGTGCGCCGCCGCGAACGAGCCCATCCCGGCCAGGAACGCGGTGTCGTTCTTCAGCTGGAGCAGCACGTCCCCGCCCGCGCTCAGCAGCAGTGCCGGGGCCAGCGGCTTCGGCGCCCGCCGCCCGGCGGTGGCGGCCGCGGCGACGCTGTGCGCGGCCAGCAGCGGCATCAGGGCCGGCTTGGTGGCGTTCTGCAGCACGGACGCGCCGGAGGCGATCGCGCCCAGGTGCGTCGCCGAGGCGGCCGCGAAGCCGCCGAGCAGGCCGGCGGCCGAGCGCAGGCGGCCGCCGAGGACGGCACGGGTGGTCGTACGGATGCTCATGCGGCTGCTGACCTCCGGGGTCGGGCGGTGGGGGGAGTGGGACGAACCCTAGGCGACCCGCCGGTGCGGCGGAAGAGCGGGTTACCGGCGCGTAACCCGGGTGGTGCGGGGCGGGTGACGGCGCGGCGGCGGGTGCGGGCCGGCGGGTGGCGTAGCGGAGGGCGGCCGGTCACTTCGGCGCACGGCCGGTTGCTGCCGCCGGGTGACCCGGCCACCGTCTAGTCTGGTCCCCGACATGGAGCAGCAGGAGTACGCGGTCGGCGCCACCCGGGTGGCCACCGGCAGGCCGGACGGGCGCACGGGCGGGACGGGGCGGAGGACCACCGACGCCCTCCTCGCCGTACGCGAACCCGCGGCCGGGCCGGCGCCCGAAGCCGTGTCCGGCCCCCGTGCTGACGCCGCGCCGACCAGGCCCGCGCCGGAGCCGGGCGCCGCCTCCGCGCTCTCGCCCGACCCGGGCCTGCTCCGGCTCGCCCACTGGTTCGCCGCCGCCACCCCCGGCACCGCCGACGACCTGTGCGCCGCCTCCTTCGGCCTCTACCCGGCCCGCCATCTCGGCGCCCCCGCCGAAGCGGCGCCCGACGCCGACGTCAGCTGGTGGCACGGCCCCACCGCGCACGCCACCGCCGCCCTGCGCTCCCGGGAGCCCCGCCCCGTCGGCGGTCTGCGCCGCGCCCGGCGGGACGCCTCCGCGCTGCCCGTCGTCCGGTCAGGTGCCAAGCCGGGCAGGCCCGGCAGGCACCGCAAGCCCGAGCGCACCCGCCCGGTGCCGGGCGCGCAGGATCGTTCCGGCCAGGACCTTCCGATACCGGCCCCGGCCCTGCCCGTCGCGGACGTTTGCGCCCCGGCCCTTCCCGCCGTCGACCTGCCCGCCGCCGAACGCCGGATCGCCGCCCGGCTGCTGCTCGCCCACCCGCTGGTCACCGCCTCCGGCCCGCACGCCGACGGCTTCCCGCTGATCCGCCGTCACCGCGACTGGCTCGTCGAACGCTTCGACGCCCTGCTCGGCTACCGGCTCGTCGTCGGCCCCTGGCACGCCCGGCTCTGCAAGGCCGGCCTCGGCCCCGGCGCCGCCCGCCGCCTCGAACACCCCGCGACCGGCGCCCCGTTCACCCCCGCCGGTTACGCCCAACTCGCTCTCGCCCTCGCCCTGTTGGTCGACGCCCCCGAGCAACTGCCGTACGGGCGGCTGCTCGACGCCATGCGCGCCGCGGCGCCGGGCCTCGCCGCCGGCCCGGCCGACCGCGCGATGGCCCTCGCGGCGCTCGCCGACTGGCAGGTCCTCGGCGACCTGCCGGCCGACCCGGCCGACCCTGCCGTCCGGGCCGCCGTACTGACCGTCGACCGCGAACTCGCCCGCGCCGTCCCGGCCGGCCCGCCCGCCCTCGCCGCCGACGCCGCCGACCTGATCCGCCGCGCCGCCGACGCCGAACCCGCCACCGCCGTGCGCCGTCTGCTCGCCGAGACCCCCGCCGTCCTCGACGCCGACCTCCCCGAGGACCGGAGCGCCTGGCTGCACGAGCACCGGCTGAGCGGCCCGGCCGCGCTCGCCGACTTCCTCGGCCTGGAGACCGAGCTGCGGACCGAGGGCGTCGCCCTGCTCGACCCGGCCGACGAGCTCACCGACCTCGTCTTCCCCGGCGCCGGCCCCCTGCCGCAGGCCGCCCTGATGCTGCTCGAACGCCTGGTGGAGGAAGTCCGCCCGCTGCCCGGAGAGAGCACCACCGGCGGCGACGTCCCGATCCCCGACGCGCTGATAGACGGCCTCCTCGGCGACATCGCCGACGAGTACGGCCTCCCGGCCCGCTGGCGCCGCGACTACCTCGCCGACCGTACCGCGCTGCGCCGCGACGCCCTCGACCTGCTCCACAACCTCGGCCTGATCACCCCCACCCCCCGCGGCAGCCGCCCCCCGGGCTGGCTCCTGCGCCCGCCCGCCGCCCGCTACGCCCCCGCCCCGGACTTCCACCCCGTCCCCGGCACCGGCCGCCACTCCCGCCCCGCGCCGGCCGGGGCCCGGGAGCAGCGGCGCGCCTGAGGCCGGTTCGCCGCCCAGCTCCGCTGTCGCGCCTCGCCGCTCCGCCGTCGCCGGAAAGGCGGAAGCACCGCGTCCGGGGGCGGACGGCGGTGCTGAAGGGGTGGATCGGACGGTCAGTCGGTCTCTTTCTCTCCGCTCGCTTTCTCGCGGGTCGCTTTCTTGCGGGTCACTTTCTCGCGGTGGCCGTGGTGGCGGCGAGGGTGCCGTGCTGGACGGTCTCGACGGTGGCGCCGACGCCGAAGGTGCCGAGGGCGATGGAGGCGAGGACGGCGGTGGCGGCGAGGAGTCGGCGGTGGCGCCGGGGGAGCGGGAAGCGCGGTTCCTGGTAGGGCGCCTGAGGGCTGGCGTTCATGACAGGGAGGGTTCCAGGGTGGTGTGAACGGTCGGTACGCGCGGGTGAAGTCCGGGCGGGGGTTGGGCGTCGGTTGGCCGCGTACGCCCCACCCGCGCGGGTGAGGCGTACGCGCTGGTCAGCGGCGTGGTGTGCGTTCGGCGAGGGCCTCGCCGACGGCGACCCGGACGGCGTCGCGCAGGCCGTGCACGGGGTGCAGGCGGGACGGGCCGGCGGCCGGGTCCTCGCGGAGCTCCTTCACCAGGGACACGCAGAGCAGCAGCATCACGACCACGAACGGCAGCGCGACCAGGATCGTCGCGTTCTGCAGCGCGGTGAGCCCGCCGGCCAGCAGCAGGGCGGCGGCGACCCCGCCCATCAGCACGCCCCAGACGACCACGAGCCAGGTGCGCGGGTGCAGCGAGCCGCGGCTGGAGAGCGAGCCGAGGACGAGGGAGGCGGAGTCGGCGCTGGTGATGAAGAAGGTCATCACCAGCAGCACGGCGACGACGCTGGTGGCGGAGCCGAGCGGCAGCGAGCGCAGCATCTCGAACAGCGAGGCCTCCGCGCCCTTCGGGATGGTCGCGACCAGGTCGGCCGTGCCTGTGGTGACCAGCCGGATCGCGGTGCCGCCCATCACGCAGAACCAGATCACGGTGGCCCCGCTGGGCACCAGCAGGACGCCGAGCAGGAACTGCCGGATGGTGCGGCCGCGGGAGATGCGGGCGATGAAGGTGCCGACGAAGGGGGCCCAGGAGAGCCACCAGGCCCAGTAGAAGATCGTCCAGGAGCCGAGCCAGCTCTCGTCGGTGAAGGCCCCGGTCTGGGTGGACATGCCGAGCAGGTCGGAGAGGTAGCCGCCGACGGTGGAGGGGATCGCGTCCAGCGTGAACACCGTCGGGCCGAACACGAAGACGAAGAGCATGATCAGCGAGGCCAGGACGACGTTCGCGGTGGAGAGCCACTTGACGCCCTTGTGGACGCCGGAGAAGGCGGAGAGCACGAAGGCGGCGGTCAGCGAGCCGATGATGATCAGCTGGGCGTTCTGGGTGTTGCGCACGGAGGTGATGTAGCCGAGGCCGTCGGCGACCTGGAGCGCGCCGAGGCCGAGGCTGGTGGCGGAGCCGAAGACGGTGGCGAAGACGGCCAGCAGGTCGATCGCGCGCCCGGCCCAGCCGTCGGCGCCGCGCTGGCCGATGAGCGGGACGAAGGCGGCGGAGATGCGGTTGCCGCGGCCCTTGCGGAAGGTGGTGTAGGCGAGGGCGAGGCCGCCGACGGCGTAGATCGCCCACGGGTGCAGCGTCCAGTGGAACAGCGAGAACTCCAGGGCCTGCTGGGCGGCGGCCGCGCTCTGCGGTTCCAGGCCGGAGCCGGGCTGCGGGGTGGCGAACAGCTGGAGCGGCTCGCCGACGCCGTAGAACATCAGGCCGATGCCCATGCCGGCGCTGAACATCATGGCGACCCAGGCGAGGGTGGAGAACTCGGGTTCGTCGTCGTCGCGGCCGAGCCGGATGCGGCCGAAGCGGCTGAAGGCGAGCAGCACGGTGAGGACGAGGAAGACGTCGGCGGCCACCACGAACAGCCAGCCGAAGTTGTGCAGGACCCAGCCGAGCGCGCTGCTGGAGGTCCGGCCGAGCGAGTCCTCGGCGAAGACTCCCCAGGCGACCACGGCCAGCACCAGGGCGGCGCTGATCCCGAACACCGCCCGGTCGGCGGGCAGGGTCGCGGCGGGTTCGTCGGGTTCCTCCGCGCGTTGGTCGGGCTGCGGCGGCTGGCTGCTCATCGGGTGGACTCTCCTGCCTCGGGGCGGACGTGGGCTTCGGCGACATCGGCGGATTAAAGCTGCATGTCGCACTATGTCCAGTTCGTGCCGCGAGGGGCGGGAGGGCGCGCCGGGGAGGCGGAGGGTGGGGACTTACGTCCCGTCAGGCCGGGTGCTCATGGGCCGGGGCGCGCGCGGCGAGCCGGAACCACGGGCGGAAGCCGTCCGGCACCGGGGAGTTGAGCCGGCTGTCGCGTCGGACGGGTCAGGGCTGGTGGGCGCCGGACGGGACCTCGTACGGCGCCGGGTACGGCGTCTCGTACGGGTTCAGCACCAGCCGCACCACGTCCTCCAGCCGCCGCCGGGCGTCGCCGAGGGTGGTGCGCCCGGTCACCCAGGCGGTCAGCTCGCCCTGCCAGGCGTGGGCGACGATGTGCCGCACCAGGTCGCTGGCGGCGGCCGGCACCTCGGTCGTCACCGCCTGGAGGGCGGTGCTGTCGGCCCGGGCCATGCCCTGCAAGGTCTCGCTGGCGAACGGATCGGTGGAGGCGGCGACGGCCACCCGCAGCCGGGCCAGCTCGGGCTGGCGCTGGTAGGCCCGCATCCCGCCGCGGACGAAGCGGACCGCCCGGTCGGTGGCCCCCCGCCCGGCGCGCGGGCCGCGCAGCTCCGCCACCAGGTCGGCCAGCAGCAGGCGGTGCCACTCGGCGATCGCCGCGGCCAGGAGGTGGTCCTTGGAGGAGAAGTAGCGGTACGCCGTCCCCAGGGCGACTCCGGACCGCTCGCAGACCTGTTTCATCTGCAGCCGTTCGACGCCGATCTCGTTCACCAGGGCGAGCGCGGCCGCGATCAGGCTTCCGCGGCGTTCGAGCTGGCGCGGAGACATCGCCTCCACCGGCCGTGGTGACAGGTCAACCTTGGTCACCCGCACCATGATACGGGCCGGGGCCGCTCAGGAGTATGACGCCGACCGGCCCCCTTGCGTTCGCCGTGCGGTCACCGTCGCCGGGGTCCGGGCCGCCGGCCCGTTCCGCCGGGGCCCGCGCTGCCCCGTCCCGCGTCGCCCCATGCCGTCCCGTCCCGCGCCGGGTCAGCGCAGCCGGCGGATCAGCGATTCCTGCACGGCGGAGGCGACCAGCCGCCCGTCCCGGTCGTAGAACTCGCCGAGCGACAGCCCCCGGCCGTCCGAGGAGGACGGGCTGCGCTGGGCGAACAGCAGCCACTCGTCGGCCCGGAACGGGCGGTGGAACCACATCGCGTGGTCGAGCGAGGCGATCAGCAGCCGGGGCGGCTCGGTGCGCTGGAAGAAGTTCGGCTGCTCGTGCAGCCCGGCGGTGGAGGCCAGCGTGAGGTCGGAGAGGTAGGTGAGCGCGCAGACGTGCAGGAGCGGGTCGCCCTCGGGCAGCGGGGAGGCGATGCGCAGCCAGACGAACTGCTGCGGCATCCCCGGCACGGCCGCTGGCACGCCCGGCGCGTCCGGCGGGACGAAGCGCAGTTCGAGGTCGCGGAAGCCGCCGGTGCCGGTGATCGCCGCGCGCAGGGCCGGGTCCCAGAGCGAGAAGGCGTCCGGCAGGGTCTCCGGCCCGGGCAGCGGCGGCATCGTGCGGTGGCGGTCGGTCGCGGTCTCGGGGCGCTTGAAGGAGGCGGAGAGGGTGAAGATCGCGTTCTGGTTCTGCACCGCCGTCACCCGGCGGGTGGTGTAGGAGACGCCCTCGCGGACCCGTTCGACCTCGTAGCGGATCGGCTGGGACGGGTCGCCGGGCAGCAGGAAGTAGCCGTGCAGCGAGTGCACCGCGCGCGGGCCCCCGCAGGTGCGGCCGGCGGCGGTGAGCGCCTGCGCGGCGACCTGTCCGCCGAAGGCGCGCATCGGCGCCCCGGCGTGGCAGCGGCCCCGGAACGTGTTCTCGTCCAGTCGTTCCAGCTCCAGCAGTCCGGCGAACGAGCCGGCCGGGCGGTCGGCCCGGATTTCCTGTTCGGTCAGGTCGGTCACGGGCCCATAGTGGCAGAATTCCGCCGCACCGCGATGTGACCTGGGTAACGCCCGGGGGCTCCGGCGTCCGGTAGAACCTGTTCCAGTGCGGTCGCGGCCCGACGGATTGTCAGTGCCCTCACCTAGCGTGTTCGACATGACGCAATCCGCACACGCGTACGCCTATCTGCGCCCGTCCGCCGTCCTCGACGGCGCCGACGGCCGGCGCCTCGACCTGGCCACCTCCGGCGGCGCCACCCCGCTCGGGGAGGCGGCCAACCCGCGCTTCTTCGCGGGCTTCCTGGCCGATCCGGCGCCGGCCGCCGCCGCGCTGCTCGCGGTCGCGGACGTCGCCGCCGCGCGGTACTACCAGCCGCAGCTGCGCGCCTCGCTCGACCCGGTGGTCACCGCCAACGGGGACCGGCTGCGCTTCGAGTCGTTCTCCGGCTGCTGCGGCGTCTACGCCCGGCTCGACGTGCTCCAGGCCGGCCTCGACGGCGACGAGATCGGCCACGGCACCACCAACGTGGACGTCAACAACCCGCTGCGGGAGGCCCTGAGCAGGATCGGCCCGACCGACCCGCTGCACCTCGCGGTCGGGCCGGACGCGCTGGAGGTCACCAGCTTCGACGGGCCGCTGGTCGAGAAGAAGGTGCCGTTGCCGCAGCGCTGGCTGCGCGGCTTCGCCGAGACCCAGGTCGTCGCCGCCGGCTTCGACCTGCGCGCCGAACTGCCCGCCGCCGAGGCGGTCCGCTTCCTGCGCTCGCTGCCGCGCGGCGGCCGCTCCAGCACCGCCTGGGTCGTCCCGGCCGGGCGGACGCTGCGGCCCACCACCCGGCCGGTGCCCGGCGCCGTCTGCCTGCCCGGGCCCGACCGGCTGGTGGCGCTCCAGCGGGTGCTGCGGCACGCGCTCGCCCTGCGGGTGTACGGCCCGGTCGCCGCCACCGGCCCGGCCGCCTCGGCGTGGGAAGTGGTCCTGCCCGGCATGCGGCTCACCCTGACCCTCTCGCCCGACGCCTCCCGGGGCTTCTCCGGCGAGGGCGGAGTGCTCGGCGCGCTCGCCACCGGCACCGCCGAGCAGGACGCCGACCTCGTCGCGGTACTGCTCGCCTGGGAGCCGCGGATCGAGGTCGCCGACCTCGCCGAGCAGTCCGGGCTCAGCCACGAGCGGGTCCGCGCCGCGCTCACCCGGCTCGGCACCGCCGGGCAGATCGGCTACGACACCGCCGAGGCCGCCTACTTCCACCGCCAGCTCCCGTACGACGCCGGGCGGGCCGAGGCCGCCAACCCGCGGCTGCGTGCCGCCCAGGCCTTGGTCGCGGCGGGCGCGGTGCGGCTGGAGCCGGGCGGCACGACGGCCGTCGTCATGGTGGACGACCACATCCAGCGGGTGCGTACGGACGAGGCGGGGCGCCTCGGCTGCACCTGCCTCTGGTGGGCCAAGTACCGTGGCGGGCGCGGTCCGTGCAAGCACGCGCTGGCGGTCGCGATGGTGCGGGAGGCGGCCCAACGGGCGGCCGGGGAACAGGTTCCGGCGGTCCCGGCGGTCCCGGCGGTTCCGACGACGGATAAGGGGGTCCAGGCATGAGCGCGGCGGCAGGGGGGTCGGAGGCGGTGCGGGGCGCGACGGCGGTGGCGCCGATGCCGGAGGCGGTGCGGGGCGAGGCGGCGGTCGAGGACCTGCTCGCCGCCGTCCGGGGCGGACGGATGCCGCAGATACCGGCGCTGGTCGCCGCGCTGGACCAGGCGCAGCGCCGGGACTGCCTGCTCGCATTGAAGGCGCTGCGCAAGGAACTGCGTGACGAGTGGTCGAAGGAGGCGCTCGCCACCAGGGGCGCCCTGCTGCTGGCCGGCGCCGGCTGCCACCCCGGCCCGGCCGGGGCCGCCACCTGGCTCGGCGCCCGCGACTTCACCTCGCTCGGCTGGGCCCGCCACCCGGCGGTGGGCCAACTCGTCGCGGCGCAGCCGGTGGAGTGGCAGATCGAGGTGGCCACCCGGCTCGCCGCCCGGCCGGCGCCGAGCTGGGGCTGGGCGCTGTACCCGGTGATCGAGGCCGTGGTGCGCCGCACCGGCTGCGCGGTGCCGCAGAGCGAGCCCTTCGTCCGCGAGTGGATGGAACGCCAGCGCCGGGGCAGCGGCGCACGGCCCACCCTGGTCGAGCTGCTGCGGGCCGACGCGTTCACCCCGCTGCTGCTGCCCCGGGTGTTCGAACTCGCCGACATCGGTGGCGCGGTGTCCTTGCGGTTCAGCCCCCGCCCCGGGGACGCCTTTACGGAGGCGATCGCCGAACTCGCCGCCGCCGGCGACCTCGACCGGGCCGACCTGATCGACCGCTGCCTGGCCCGGCTGCTGCGCGGCGGCAAGCCGGCCGACCAGCGCTTCTTCCTCGACGTGCTGAGGGCCCTCGCCCCGACCCCGCAGGAGTACGCCGCCCGGGTACGGGACGTGCTGCCGCTGCTGGACGGGCTGTCGGTGGTCGCCGGGCACGCCCAGGAGGTGCTCGCCGGGCTGGACGAGGCCGGGCTGATCGAACCCGAGGTGCTGGTCGAGTCCTCCGCGGTGGTGCTGTTCCGGGCCGAGAAGAAGCTCGTCCGCGCCCAACTCGGCTGGCTGGAGCGGGCGGCCCGGCGCGAGCCCGGGCGGTCCGGGCCGGTAGTGCTCGCGGCCGCCGAGGCGTTCGGGCACCCGGACCAGGCCGTCCAGGAGCGGGCGCTGAACGTGGTGGCCCGCCACCTGCGCGCGGCCGGGGAGGCCGTCCTGCCCGAACTGCGGCTCGCCGCCGAGGCGCTGAACCCCGCCCACCACCGGCGCGCCGGCGAACTGTTCGGCGCACCGGTCGGTGGCGACGGCGACGACGACCCGGACACCGGGTGGAACGAACTCCTCCCGCCCGCCCCCCAGCTCCTCCCGATCGGCCCGCCGATCGCCTCGGCGGCCGAACTCGCGCAGGAGCTGTCCGCCCTGCTCGCCGCCGACGAGCCGGAGCCGGCGGTCTTCGAGCGCGTGCTGGACGGCCTGGTCCGCCAGGCCCACCAGAACCGGGCGGCGCTCGCCGAGGCGCTGGAGCCGGTCCGGCGGGTCCACCCGTGGAGCGGCGTCGGCCGCTGGCACGACTGCTCGCCCCGGGACGTCCTCTACGTCGCGGCCGCGGTGGCCGGCGAGACGCCGCCGCACCGGGTCTGGGACTTCCTCGGCGGCAAGAAGAAGCGCTCCCCGCTGCGCGGCCAGAACGACACCGCGCAGGGCACCGCCCTCGCCGCCCGGCTGGAGGAGGCCGCCTGGCAGGTGACCGCCGACCGGCCGCCCTACCTGCTGGCCATCCCGACCGACACCACCGGGGCGCTCGACCCCGGCACGCTGGTCGAACGCCTCGCCGGGTACCAGGCGGCGGGCATCACCCCCGGCCGGGCCGACCTGTGCGCGGCCCTGCTGCGGGTCGGCCCCCGCGCCGACGCCGGGGTGTTGCGTGCCGCCGAGGCGCTCACCTCGCCGTCCGGGCGGTGGGTCGCCCAGTGGCTGCGCACCGGCGGCCTGCCCGACCAGCCGTCCGAGCGGGTGCTGTTCGCCCCCGGCCGGGGCTCGAAGCACGGCCACCAGTACGCGGACCGCTGGTGGGAGGACGTCCGGCGGGTGGCCGTCGCCCAGCCCGGCATCGGGGCCGGCCCGAAGGGCCCGGACGGCGAGCGGCTCGCCCCCGAGTTCAGGGCGCTGCTGGAGGGCACCGAGCCGAGCGTGGCCCGGGCCCGCAAGGTGGGCGGCTGGACGTGGCGGCCCACGGCGCACTGGGCCGCGATGCTCCCCTGGCACCGGGAGGAACTGGCGGCCCGGTGGCTCGACCACTTCGCCGCGGGCGCCGACCGGGACGAGCGCGACACGGGCCGGCTGCTGCCCGCTCTCGCCGAGGCCGGCGGCCCGGCCGGGCTCGCCCTGCACCTGGCGCTGGCCTACGGCCTGGGCGCCCGGCACACCGAGGACCGGACGGCGGCCGTCGACGCCCTGCTGGTGCTCGCCGCCCGCGGCGACCTGGACGGCGCGCAGCTCGGCCGCGAACTCGGCGCGCTGGTCGACTGCGGCGCGGTGAAGCTCAACCGGCTCGCGGCGGCGCTCGCCCTGGCCGCCGGGACGGGCGCCTACGGCACGGTCTGGTCGGTGCTCGAGCCCGCGCTGCCGGCCCTGCTGGGCGGCGAGGGCACGCCCGCCCGGGGCCTCGGCGACCTGCTCGCCCTCGCGGCGGACTGCGCCCGGCGCACCCGCACCCGGGGACCGGTGGCCGAGGTGACGGCGACGGCGGAGCAGGGCGGATCGAGCCGCCTGGTCAAGGAGGCCCGCGCCCTGCGGGACGTCCTGGCGGGGTGACACCGCGGCCGCCAGCAGGGCGAGGAGCACCACCGGGTGACGGCGGGTCGCTGGCGGCGTCGGGTCACGGCCTAGGGTGGGCGGGACTTTCGCCCGCCCCGTCCCACCGGAGTGCTCGTGTTGCACCTGCGCCTGATCGTCCCGCCCGACCTGCGGGAGCCCGTGCTCAGCAGCCTGGACGCCGCGGTCGGGGTGACGCACGTCGTGGTGCTGCCGGGTGCGGCCGTACGGCCTGCCGGGGACGTGGTGCTCTGCGACGTCGCCCGCGAGTCGGCGGACGAGATCCTGGGGGTGCTGCGCGGGACCGGCCTGCCCGAGCGCGGGGCGATCGACGTCTCCGGCATCGAGCTGACCCTCTCGGCGGCCGCCGACGAGGCCGAGCGGCTGGCCCCGGGGGAGGGGGCCGACGCGCTGGTCTGGGAGTCGGTCTCCGAGATCACGCACGAGGAGTCCACCCTCACCTGGGTGTTCCTGGCCTTCCTCACCGTGGCGACCATGCTGGCCGCGTGCGGCGCGGTGCTGGACAGCGCGATCCTGGTCGTCGGGGCGATGGCGGTCGGGCCGGAGTTCGGGCCGTTGGCCGGGCTGTGCGTGGCGCTGGTCCAGCGGCGGCTGCGCCCGGCGCTGCGGTCGCTGAACGCGCTGGTCACCGGCTTCGCGGTGGCGATGGCGCTGACCGTCGGGTTCTCTCTGCTGATGGACGGGCTCGGGCTGTTCAGCGAGGCCAAGTTCGCCGCCGCGCGGCCGAACACCTCGTTCATCTGGCAGCCCGACGCGACGTCCTTCGTGGTCGCCTTCCTGGCGGGCATCGCGGGCGTGCTCTCGCTGACCTCCTCGAAGGCCGGGATGCTGGTCGGAGTGGCGATCTCGGTGACCACGGTGCCCGCCGCCGCCAACGCCACCGTCGCGCTCGGGTACGGGGAATTCCGCCAGTTCTCGGGCTCCAGCGTGCAGTTGCTGCTGAACCTGCTGGGGATCGTACTGGCCGGGGTGCTGACCCTGCTGGTGCAGCAGCGGGCCTGGGCGCTGATCCGCCGCCGGCGGCCGGAGGCGGACAAGTGACGGCGGGCAGGTAACAGCGAGCAGATGACGGATTTCAGCGAGCAGATCTTGAGATCTGCTCGCTGAAATCCGTCGCCCGTTCCCGGTCCGGCACCGCGCTGCGGTCCCGGACCAGCGGCTCGATGCCGCGAGGCGTGGCCGCGACCGCGCGCCACCACAGCCGCAGCGCGGGCGGGTCGACCGGTTCGAAGGGCTTGCCGGGCCGGGGCACCGCCAGCCGGGCGCCGAGCGCCTGGGCAGCCGTGACCACCCGTTCGGCGGGCTCCTCCCAGGGGTGCGTCGCCAGGTTGAAGGTGCACCAGTGGATCGGCAGCAGCAGATCGCCGCCGAGGTCCAGGTGCGCCCGGACGCCCTCCTCGGGCGTCATGTGCACCTCGGGCCAGAAGTCGCTGTACGCGCCGACCTGCATCAGCGTCGCGTCGAACGGCCCGAGCCGGCGGCCGATCTCGGCGAAGCCCGGGAAGTAGCCGGTGTCCCCGCTGTGGAAGATCCGGTGCCCGCCGCCGGCCACCACCCAGGACGCCCAGAGGAACAGCGCGCTGGTGCGCGGGCCGCGGCTGCAGTAGTGCCGGGCCGGGGTGGCGGTGAGGGTGAGCCCGGCGACCTCGACCGACTCCCACCAGTCGAGTTCGGCGATCCGCCGGGCCGGTACTCCCCAGTGCTCCAGGTGCGCGCCGACGCCGAGCGGGACGGCGAACACCGCGTCCGTTCCGATCAGCTCGCGGATGGTGGCCATGTCGAGGTGGTCGTAGTGGTCGTGGGAGATCACCACCACGTCCACCGGCCCGAGTTCGGACAGCGGCAGCGGCATCGGGTGCAGCCGTTTGGGCCCCGTCCAGGCGAACGGGGAGCAGCGCTCGCCCCACACCGGGTCGATCAGGACCCGCCGCCCGCCGATCTCGGCGAGCACGGTGGCGTGGCCGAGCCAGGTGAGCCGCAGTCCGGAATCCGGCGGCAGGGCGAGGTCGACCGGGAGCAGCCGGTGCACGGGTACGGCGGCGGTCGGCGCCCGGCGGGTCTTGTCCCCGGTCAGCTGGGCGCGGGTGATCTCCAGCGGGCTGCGCTCGTAGACCAGGCGGCGGGTGGGCAGCGGGTTGCGGAAGGCGCCGTCGGCGAACTGCGGGGAGCGGTGGATCCGGGCCAGCCGTTCGCCCCGGGGCTCGGCCCCGAAGGCCTCGGCCCGGACCCGGTGCCAGGCCGCGCGGGGCAGTCGGGCCAGGTCCGACCCGGTGCGGTTCGCCGTCGGGCCGAGGGCCGGGCTGGTGGTCGGGCTGCTGGTCGGCGGGGTGGTGAACTGCGAGGACAGACCGGCGAGGCGGGAGAACCAGGGGGCGGGGCGGGGCAAGGCTCCTCCAAGGACGGTCACGGCTACCGGGCGTGCCGGGGCGCGTATCCGGGCGGCTGGTGAGGCCGCTGCGATACGACAACCATCTCGTCGGAGATTACTCGTTATGGGCCGTCCGGACCTGGTGAGCGGCCCCGCGCGGGCCAATCGGCGTACCCCGCCCCGGCCGCGCGCCCAGGGCCACCGCCCGGTGCCGCTACGCGGAGAACCGTCCGGTACCGCTACGCGTAGAAGCGGGTGATCGTCTCCGCGACGCAGTGCGGCTTGGCGCTCTCCGCGCTGGTGATCGTGAACCGCACCACCGCCTGGACCCCGCCCGGCACCTCGGTGGCCGAGAGCAGTTCGGCGGTGGCCCGGATCGCGGTGCCCACCGGCACCGGCGCCGGGAAGCGCACCTTCTCCGAGCCGTAGTTCAGCGCCATGCGCACGCCCTCGACGCCGTAGCACTCCTTCGCCAGCACCGGGATCATCGACTGGGTCAGGTAGCCGTGCGCGATGGTCGAGCCGAACTGGCTCTCCTTGGCCCGCTCCGGGTCCACGTGGATCCACTGGTGGTCGCCGGTCGCCTCGGCGAACAGGTCGATCTGCCGCTGTCCGATGGTGTGCCACTCGCTGGTGCCCAGTTCGGTGCCGACGGCGGCGGTCAGATCGGCGAGGGAGGCGAAGCTCGTCACGGTGCGCTCCTGGGGGAGGGGTCAGGACGCCGGAAGCGTATGCGTACCCGCCGGTATCTGTCAGCGGTGCGGAACGCGGGAACCCGGGAACACAGGAACGCGGGAACCCGGGCGCGGCGGCCTGCGGGTGTTTCAGGACCGCAGCGCCCCGCGCCCCAGCGCGTCCTGCCCGGTCGGGAACAGCCGCCGGCCGCTGACCAGTTCCGGCACCAGCGCGACGAACAGCGGCTCCGGGTCCCCCACCCACGGCCGCAGGCCGGACCGCAGCACCCGCCGCACCTGCTCGGGCTCGCGCACCACGTCCGCCCGGCCGTGGACCAGCACGCTCCAGCCCGTCCGGGTGACCGGGTCCAGCAGGTCCGCCTGGAAGGCCACCACCGTGCCGTCAAGCCCGCGCGCGGTGGCAC
This sequence comes from Kitasatospora sp. NPDC088264, assembly GCF_040685715.1. Taxonomy (NCBI): domain Bacteria; kingdom Bacillati; phylum Actinomycetota; class Actinomycetes; order Kitasatosporales; family Streptomycetaceae; genus Kitasatospora; species Kitasatospora sp. NPDC088264. The sequence continues at coordinate 61,942 of NZ_JBFBIR010000001.1, read as the reverse complement.
TTCCCCGGCGCACGGCGAGCACCAACCGCCCGTCCAGGACCTCGAAGGAGACCGGTAGCACGGCCGGCAGCGCGTGCTCGGTGTACACCACGCGCCCGACGGGCACGGTGCTGAGCAGTCGCAGGCACTCGGCCTCGCTCAGGGTCTCCACACGGTCCTCACGCTCCATGCGTCCGATCGTCCTCCGGTCGGCGCGCGTGCCGATAGGGCCCATGGTCCCTGAGCGGACGGGCCGGGAGCCCCGTCGGTGGCCGCCCGGAGCGGTAGCCTGCCCGGCGGCGGTACGGTACGCGCCCCTGCTCACCACGGCAGCGGCGGGCGCGGCGGGCGGCCCCGGGTGCGCCGGGGCCGGCATGGGAGGGGGCGTGCGGATGGCGGGCGGGGTCGACCTGGTGGTGATCGGGGCGAACGGCGGGCCCGATCGGGGCTTCGGGGGCTCGGCGCTGGCGCCGGACGGAGCCCGGCTGCTCGCGCGGGTGCTGCCCGGGATGTGCTTCGACGTCGGCGCGGCCGGCTGCCGGGTCACCGAGGTGGCGCCGGACGCGGACGCCAACGCGATGCTCACCGCCGTCCGGGAGGCCGCCCAGCACCCGGGCCGGTGGCTGGTGGTCTGCCTGGTCGGCCAGTTGGCGGTCGATCCGCGCGGGCGCCGGCTCGCCCTGGTGACCGGCGGCAGCACCGCCGACAACGCCTACCGGCGCGGCCTGGCCTGGGACTGGGTGGTCAGTGCGATGGTGCACGGCGACCACGAGGAGGCCCTGCTGCTGGTCGACGCGGTGGCCGACCGGGACACCTGGGCGGCGCTGGAGCGCGGCGGCGGCGAGGACGGTGCGGGGGAACTGCTGGCCTACCCGCGCGTCCCGCTGTGGGGCCGGGTCGGCCGGTACACCCCGGGCAGACGCGGCCGGGACGCCGTACTGCCAGGTGGTGAGGGCTCGTTCAGCCACGCCCTGACCACCGTGCTGCGGCAGGGCGTCCCGGGTGCCCCGGCCGCCGTCGCCCCGCTGGACCTCCAGCCGTCCGTCGCCGCGCTGCTCGACGGGGGCGAAGCGCCGGGTAGTTCGGGTGCGCCGGGCGCGCGCCTGCTCGTTCCGCCGCAGGGCGGGCGCCTGTTGATGCGCAATCGGGCCGCGGTTCGGGGCGCATTGGCCGGATTGTCGCTTTCCGAAGAACTGTTGGCCGTTCTGTGGCGGGAAAGTGCCCCGACGGAACCGCCTTCCGCGTAAGGTCAGGTGGCCTGAGGTGTTGCCGTGATGGGGTGGGTTGGCGAAGAATCGATCCCCAGCGGAAACACCTGCGGGACGACGGAATTCTTCCGGCGGCCACGGATCATGAATCGGTCGGTCGCGACGAGGTGGGGCGATGCGGCAGCGCGGAAATGTGTTGCGCCCTGGGGCGGTTGGGGTCGGTGGGGTGGTTCTGGTGTTGCTCCTCGGTGCCTGTGCGAGCGGCGGTGCCGATGGTTCCGTCGATCGGCTCGGAACGGCTGCGCCCAGTGTCGCGGGAGTGGATCCGGTACCTCCTTCGGGTGGTTCGGTAAACACCTCGATCGCGCCGACGGACGGGCCGGAAGGTGCCATGGGGCGACTCGCCCTGAAGACGTATCAGGACTGGTGGCAGGCCCAGGCCGAGGCATTCGGGCGGTCGGATTCGGACGGATTCGCTCTGGAGACGTACTCTTCCGGGCGGGCCCTTACCGACACCCTGGTCAGTCTCCGCCAACTTCGCGACGCCAAACTGGTGATGACCGGAACGCCGCGCAATTCGGCGGTGGTCAAGGCCATTGACCTGAAAGCCGATCCGCAGACCGCCGTGATCGAGGACTGCGTCGACGTATCGGGATGGCACCGCGTCGACGCCGTCACCCAGGTGGCAAAGGATCCGGGCGACCGACTGAACCGCTACGTCGCGACCGCGTCCCTGCGCTGGTTCCAAGCACGTTGGCTGATCTACGACTTCAAGCGGGAGGTGGACCGGGCATGCTGAACACGCGTAAACCGGCCCGGCGATTCGCGATCCTCGCGCCGTTGTCCGCCGGGTTGCTGTTGGCCTCGGCGGTGTCGGCGGCGGCGGACGAACCGCCGGGCGGAGGTGCCGAACAGTGCTACCCGGACGTGATCTGCTCCGGGGTCAACTCCGGGGGCACGAAACCGAAGCCCGGACCGTCGCAGCCCGGCGGTGGCGGTGGCGGTGGCGGAAGTACGGGCGACGGGCCGCTGCTGTGCAGCTACCACGACCAGCAGTGGCCCTGCCACGACCCGGAGCGCGGCTGGTTCAACAGCGGCGTCGGGTGCTACTTCCGCCCGCTGGACAACCCGCCCCCCGAGGGCGACCCGGAGTGGCAGGGCCACAAGCCGTCCGAGGGCGCGCTCTACTCGAAGGTCTGCCCGCAGACGGGCGGCGGCCAGGACGGCGCCGAGATCGTGTTCGAGGCCACCTCGCCGGCCGGGCCGCCGGCGCTGAACCTGGTGGACGTCGGCTTCGGCTTCGCCCACGAGATGCGCTTCCCGAAGCCGACGGCGGGCGTCGCGCCCAAGGGCACGGCGGTGGTGAAGGCGCCGGTCTGGCTCTGGCTGGACGGCGTGGCGGCGCCCGCGCCCAAGACGCTGTCCGTCCCGGGGGCCTCCGTCACCGTCACACCGGTGCTGAGGGGCGTGACCTGGGTCTTCGACAGCGGCGTCTCCGTGACCTGCGACAAGGCCGGGACGCCGTACGACCCCAAGTACGGCGCCGCCAAGTCGCCGGACTGCGGCTACGAGTTCGCCGTGGGCTCGGGCACCAGGAAGAGCGGCGTCTTCAACGGCACGGTGACGGCGAACTGGGTGGGTGAGGTCGTGGTCACGGGGCCGAACGCGAAGACCTTCGACGTCAAGATGCCGCAGTCCTCGAACTTCACGCTCAAGGTCGCCGAGGTGCAGGTCCTCAACTGACCTGGCGGCGGCGGACGTCCGATGCCCCGCGGCCCGGCTGCGGGGCGCCGGCGGCCCGGCCGCACGCGACCACGGCGCCGAAGTCCATGTGTCGAAGCCCGGCACCGGCGGCCTGAGCAGCGGTGACCCGAGCACCGAGAAACCAGTACTGACGATCCGGAACGAGCACGAGGGAAGGGCGGAACCCGGTGGAGAACCGTACATTCGCGACGCCGGGATCCGGCACACCCGCAGGGGCCGCGGTGTCCGTGGCGGTCCCGGACCAGGGGCAGGGGCCGGGCGAGGCCCCGGGCGGCGGCGCGGGCAAGGGCAAGGGGCGCGCCGCCCCGCACGTCCCCGGCCGGACGCTGCGGGCCCGGCGACGGCGCCCGGCGGTGCTGGCGATGGCCGTCGCGCTGATCGCCGCCGGCGGCCTGGGCGGTGCGGTGCTCTACAACAGCACCGGCCAGCGGGTCGCCGTGCTGGCGCTGGCCCGGGACATCCCGTGGGGGCAGGTGATCACCGACGACGACCTGGTGGTGGCCCGGATCGCCGGGGATCCGGCGCTGCGGCCGCTGTCCGCCACCGAACGGGACAAGGCGGTCGGCATGCGGGCCGCCACCGACCTCAAGCGCGGCGCGATGCTCACCAGGGGCGACGTCGCGCAGACCCTGGCGGTGCAGCCCGGCCAGATCGTGGTCGGCGTCTCGGCCAAGCGCAGCCAGCTGCCCGCCAGCCGGCTCCAGCCGGGGCTGCAGATCGTCGTGGTCTACACCCCGGACAACACCAAGGCCGACTCGATGCCCGCGACGGTCATCACGGTCGGCCGGGTGGACACCGACGGCAGCCAGGTGATCGACGTGGCCGTCGGCGCGGCGGACGGCCCCCGGCTGGCGCAGTGGGTGGCCGGCGGCCGGATCCAGGTCCTGCTGGCCCCGCGCGCCGCCGCGGCCGGCAGCGCGACCGGGACCGCCGGTGCGGGCACCGGCGGCAGTACCGTGCCGACGGCCCCGGCGACCGGGACCACCCCCGGCGCTGCCACGGCCCCCGTGCCCCCGACCGGGGCGGGTGGCGCCTGATGGCGGTGATCGCGGTGGCCGGCGGCCCGGGCGCGCCCGGCGCGACCACGGCGGCCCTGGCCCTGCTGCTGGCCTGGCCGCTGGAGTCCGGACGGCGGGTCCTGCTGGTGGAGGCCGACCCGGACGGCGGCGCGGTGCTCGCGGGCGCCCTGGAGGGCCGGGTCGACGCGGTGTACGGGCTGCGCAACCTGGCCGTCGCGGACCGGCGCGGACTGCTCGCCGAGACCATCTGGGAGCAGCTGATCGACCTCTCGCCCGAGGGCACCGCCGAGCGGCTGCTGCTGCCCGGGCTGACCGACCCCACCCAGGCCCCGGGCCTCGCCTACACCTGGGAGCCGCTCGTCGACCTGCTGCACGGCCTCGAACCGCAGGGCTACGACGTCATCGTGGACCTCGGCCGCTCCGGCGCCACCGGCGTGAGCGCCGTGCTGGCCCGCCGGGCGGACGTGGTCGCGGTGACCGTCCGCACCACGCTGCGCGGCCTGAGCTCGGCCCGGCCCCGACTGGCCGCGCTCGCCGAGGACCTCGCCACGGCCGGCACCGGGGTGGACGCGCTCGGACTGCTGCTGGTCGCCGAGGGGCCGTACTCGGGGCCGGAGGTGGCGCGCGAGTTCGGCCTGCCGGTGCTGGGGCTGCTGCCGCACGCCACCCGCACCGCCCGGGTGCTCTCCGACGGCGGTGACATCACCGACCGGCGGTTCATCCGCTCGGAGCTGATGCGGACGGCGCGTTCGGCGGCGGACGAGGTGCAGCTGCTGGTCCGCCGCCGTCGCCAGCGGCTCGCGCCGACCGCCGCGCCGGTCCCGGCCCAGCTCACCGCCGCGGCCCGGACCGGGACCCCGGCCCAGCCCCCGACCGCGGTTCACGCCCAGCCCCCGGTGCCGACCCCGCAGGCGGCTGCGCCGACGGCGTACCGGCCGGTGGAGGGGGAGCAGCCCTCGTACACCCCGCCGCAGCCGGTCGGGCCGGTGATCACCACCGGCCCGGTGGCGCCGCTGGCCGGGCTGGCCCCCCAGCCGGCCGCTCCGGCCCCGTTCCCGGGGCACGTCCAGCCGCAGCCGCAGCCGCCGTACGGGCCGCAGGCCGGCTACGTCGCGTACGACCAGCAGGGCGGGTCCACCCCGTACGACCAGCAGGTGGGGGCCCCGTACGGCCAGCAGCCCGGGTACGTCCGCCCGGAGCCCGAGGACGACGGCCGCTACCCGCTCCAGCAGCCCGCCGTGACACCTGATCAGGCACACCCGAACGGTCCGCAGCCGTACAACCCCGGGGAGGTGCTCCGTGCGCGGTAGCCCCCTGCACCAGCACCCCGCGGCCGACCCGGCCGCGCTGCCCTGGGCCACCCAGGCCCAGGCCCAGGCCCCGACACAGGCCCAGACGCAGGCGCCGGCGGCCGCCCCGCCCCAGGCCTACCGGCCGGGCCCCGTCGCCCCGCAGCCCGCGCCGCCGCCGTACGTCCAGGCGGGCGGCGCGGCCACGCCCACCGCCGTGCCCTCCCAGCTGCCCTCGCTCGACCTGCGCGGCGCCGCCACCCGGCCGGCCGTCGACCCGCAGGTGGCCCGCGAGCTGAAGCGCCAGGTCGCGGCCGAACTGCACCAGCAGATCACCCGGTTGACCGCCACCTCGGGCGCCGAACCGGACCGCGCCACCCGCCGCCAGCGCGGCCGCGCGCTGATCGAGGAGGCAGTCGCCCGCTGGTCCGACGCCTACGCGCAGACCCACGGCATCCCGCCCACCCGGGAGCAGGACCGCGCGCTCGCCGAGGCCGTCTTCGACCTGCTGTTCCGGGCCGGGCGACTCCAGCCCTATCTGGACGACCCGGAGATCGAGAACATCCTGATCAACGGCTGTGACGACGTCTGGGTCTCCCGGGTGCACCAACCCCTGCGCCAGGTACCGCCGGTGGCCGAGAGCGACGCCGAACTCGTCGAACTGCTCCAGGACCTGGCCCGTCAGCACGGCGGCGGCGAGCGCAGCCTGTCCACCGCCAGCCCGACCCTCGCACTGCGCCTGGAGGGCGGCATGCGCCTCCAGGCGCTCACCGAGGTGACGCCCCGCCCGTACGTGGCGATCCGGCGCCACCGGGTGGCCTCGGCGACCCTGCCGGAGATGGTCGAACTCGGCACCCTGGACAGCACCTTGGCCGCGTTCCTGGCCGCCGCGATCCGGGCCCGGAAGAACGTGATGATCACCGGCACCCAGGGCGTCGGCAAGACCAGCCTGCTGCGCGCGATGGCCGCAGAGATCCCGCCGGACGAGCGGATCGGCACCCTGGAGTCGGAGTTCGAGCTGTGGCTGCACACTCTCGGCCACCTGCGCCAGGTCGTCCCGATGGAGGCCCGCGAGGGCAACGGCGAACGCGTCGAAGGCCGCCTGGCGGGCGAGTTGACGATCGGCGACCTCATCCCGGCGGCGCTGCGGATGACGCTGTCCCGGATCATCGTCGGCGAGGTCCGATCCGGCGAGGTCGTCCCGATGCTGCGGGTCATGACCAACGGAGAGGGCGGCTCGATGTGCACCTTGCACGCCCGCGGCCCGCACATGGTCGTCGACCGCATCGCCGAACTCTGCCTGGAGTACGGCTCGCACATGACCGACTCGCTCGCCTACCGGCTCACCGCCAACGCCCTGGACCTCATCGTGCACGTCACCATGGTCGACGAGACCGCCGTCGGCGGACGCCGGCACCGCTTCGTCTCCCACGTCCTGGAGGTCGCCGGCCTCGGCGAGAGCGGCCGGCCCGCGCTGAACACCGTGTTCGGCCCCCGGGTGGACCTCGGTGAGCCGCGGGCGGTCCCGCACACCCCGCCGCAGTGCCTGGACGACCTGCGCAGGGCCGGCTTCGACGCCGCCCTGCTCGGCTCCCGCTACGGCGGCTGGGCCACCCCGCTGCAACTGCGGATCGGCGGTGGCGCGCGATGATGCTGCTGTTCGCCCTGTGCGGGCTGGCCGTCGCGGGCGGGTTGGTCGCCCTGGTGGCCTGGGCCCGCGGCAGCGACCCGGCGGACGAGGACGAGACCCCGGAGCGGAGCAACCCGCTGGCCGGCCGCGCCCACGTCTTCTGGTACGGCGCCCCCGGCGCCGCCTCGGCCCGGGTCGCCCGGCTGCGCCGGATCCAGCTGCCGCTCGCGCTCGCCGGCGCCCCGCTCGCCTGGCTGTTCACCGGCATCCCGCTGGCCGCCCTGCTGGTGCCGCTGGCCGTGTTCGGCCTGCCCTGGCTGTTCGACACCACCCGCCCGGACACCCGCCGGATCGAACGCCTGGAGGCGCTGTCCGAGTGGACCCAGCGCATCGCCGACGTGCTGCTGCTCGGCGTCGGCCTCAACCAGGCCATCGTCACCAGCCGCCGCACCGCCCCCGCCGCCCTGGAGGAGGAGATCGGTGAGCTGGCCGCCCGGCTCCAGGCCCGCTGGCGGCCCGAGGAGGCGCTCCAGGCCTTCGCCGACAGCGTCGCCGACGCCACCGCCGACAAGGTGCTCGCCGCGCTCGTGCTGCGGTCCGGCGACAGCGGCCCCGGCCTGGCCCGGGCACTGGCCGACATGGCCGACTCGGTGCGCGAGGAGGTCCGCCAGCGCCGCGCCATCGAGGCCGACCGGGCCAAGCACCGCACCACCATCCGCTGGCTGGTCGGCATCATCGTGCTGGTCGTCACGGTCGGCTCCTTCAACACCGAGTACACCCGGCCGTACGGCACGCTGCTCGGCCAGATCGTGCTCGCCGTCGTCGCCGCCCTGTTCGTCGCGATCATCGCCTGGATGCGCGCCCTCGCCTCGCACCCGCCGGTGCCCCGGCTGCTGGCGTCCGACCGGCGCGGCAAGGCCGGGCGCCGCGCCCCGGCGCGCGAGGACGAGGCGCTCCAGCAGCTCGGGGAGGTCCGGTGATCTCCCCCTGGTCCGTGCTGGCCGGGGCCGTCGCCGCCGGCGGCGTCGCCCTGCTGATCGCCGAACTGCGGCCCGCGCCGCCCGACCTGCGCCAGGCCCTGGACCGGCTGCACCGCACCCCCGCCGAACGGGCCGCGGACCCGGACGAGCGGCCGCGCTGGTACGACCGGATCGGCGAGCGCTCGATCGGCCTGCGCGGAGTGTCCCTGCCGCACCGCGAACTCGCCCTGATCGGCCGCGCCCCGGCCCGGTTCATGGTGCACAAGCTGCTGTTCGCCGCGATCGGCCTGCTGCTGCCCGCCTACCTGGGCGCGATGGCCGCGCTGATGGACATCGGCCTGCCCTTCGCCCTGCCGCTGCTGGCCGGGCCGCTGCTGGCCGGCCTGCTCTGGTTCGTCCCCGACGCCATCGTGCGCGGCGAGGCCAAGGAGGCGCGCACCGAGTACCTGCACGGCATCGCCGCCTACCTCGAACTCGTCGCCCTGGAACGGGCCGCCGACTGCGGGCCCGCCGAGGCGCTGCGCCGCGCCGCCGCGGTCGGGCGCGGCACCGTGTTCCGGCGCATCCGCGACGCCCTCGACCGCGCCGCCACCGACCGGCTCCCGCCCTGGGCCGGACTCGACGCGCTGGCCGAGGAGTTGGGGCTCAGCCCGCTGCAGGACGTGGCGGACATCATGCGGCTGTCCGGCACCGACGGCGCCGCCGTGTACGACACCCTGCGGGCGCGCGCCAAGGGCCTGCGCGGCGAACTGCTCGCCGAGGACCTCGCCCGCGCCAACGCCGACAGCGAGCGGATGGTCGCACCCGGAGCCGCCCTCACCCTGCTGATGACCGTCCTGATCGTCTTCCCCGCACTCCACCAGATGCTCAACTGACCATCCTCGCAGGGCATCTGGCACCACACCGCACTCCACCCCCGGGAGACCCGAATGACCGTCCGACTCGTCCACCTGGCAGGCCGGCTGATCCGGCCCGTCCTGCTGCCCGTGCAGTTCGCCCTGCTGCTGTTCACCCTGCGGCTCGGCCGGCTGCGGGCCGCCCGCGCGCGCGGCGACCGCGGCGCGATCAGCATCGAACTCGCCCTCGCCATCATCGCGTTGGTCTTCGTCGCGGGCGCCGTCGCGACCGCGCTGTACCTGCTGAAGGACAAGGTCGTGCAGAAGGTCGAGCAGGACCCGAACATGCCGGGTGCGGGCGCGGGAGGCGCCACCAAGTGACGTACCGACCTCGCCGCCGCGGCGACCGGGGGTCGATGAGCGTGAGCCTCGCCATCGTCTTCCCGGTCGTCCTGGTGCTCCTGATGCTCGTCGTCCAGGCCGCGCTGCTGTGGTACGACCGCCAGCTCGCGCTCACCGCCGCCCGCGAGGGCGTGGACGCCGGCCGGATCCAGGGCAACGCGACGGACGAGGTGAAGAACGAGGCGGCGCGCCGACAGGCCAGGGACTTCCTCGACCGGCAGGGCGTGCACTCGTACACGGTGACGACCGACGGCAGCACGCCCGAAGTGGTCCGGGTCACGGTGGCGGTGCGCCCGCCGCTGCTGATACCCGGGCTGTCGGCGCCCGCCCTCACGCAGTTCGCCGAGGCGCCGCGCGAGCACTTCGTCCCGCCGGTGGCGGTGGCGCCGTGAGACCGCGGACCCGGGCCGGTCGGTGGCCGGCGCTCCGCGCCGAGCGCCGTTCCGAGGGCCGTTCCGAGCCCTGCGCCGCGCGCCGACCCCGGTGGTGGCCGGTCCGGCGCAGCGACGGCGGCGCGGTCGCCATCGAGGCGGCGATCGTCGTGCCCCCGGTGGTCGGACTGGTCCTGGTGGCCATCGCCGCCGGGCGGGTGCAGACCACGGCCGGTACGGTCGAGGCCGCCGCCCGGGCCGGCGCCCGCACCGCCTCCCTGCAGCGCAGCGTCGACGGGATGACGCAGCCGGGCCGGGACTCGGCCCTCGCGACGCTGCGCCAGCAGGGCGTCTCCTGCCGCAACGGGGACGTCCAGGTCGTGCCCGGCCAACTGGACCTGCCCGGCGGCGCCGTCACGACCGTCAAGGTCACCGTGGTGTGCGACGTCGAACTGGCGGACCTGCTCGGCGGACCGTCCGGCGTACCCGTGACGAAGCACCTCGTCGGCGAGTTCACCTCCGTGGTGGACCGCTACCGGGGCACATGACGACCCGGGGCGGCACCCGGCGGGACACGGGCCACGACGGGGGATTGGGGACGGCCCGCGCGGGGGAGACGCAAGCGGAGAGCGCACGGGGGATGACACGACGGGACCGGCCGGCGCCCGGTGGGGGCCGGTGGGGAGGACGAGGGGCGGGAGGGGCAGGGGGGATGGGAGTGCCTGTCAGGGCGCGGCGCCGGCGCCGCTCCGACCGGGGCGCGGTCGCCCTCTTCGTGGCGATCTGCGCGGCCTACGTCGTGCTCGTCATCGCCCTGGTGATCGACGCCGGCGGCCGGTTGCGGGTCGCCGAACGCACCGACGCCTACGCCCAGGAGGCCGCGCGGGTCGGCGGACAGCAGCTCGACCAGGCCGCCGTCCTCCAGGGGAAGGGCTTCAAGGTCCAGCAGGACTACGTTCGGCAGGCCGCCGACGCCTACCTGGCCCTGTACGGCCTTCAGGCGGGCGAGGTCGAGTTCTCCGGCGACGGCAAGGTCGTCACCGTCACCGTGCGGGCCGACTACCGGCCCGTCCTGCTGGGCGCGCTCGGGGAGCGGAAGGTAACGGGCAAGGGCAGTGCGACCCTCGTCCACGGAGTCGAGAAAGCGGAGACCGACTGATGGCCGCGCCACGTGCCAAGGACCAGGCCCGAACCGCCCCGGGCCGGGCTCGAACCGCCAAGGGCCGGAGCCCCGGCGCCAAGGACCAGGCCCGGGGCGCCGACGGCCGGGCCCACACCGGCCACCGGGCCGCGGGCCGCCCCGCCGCCCCGGCGCCCCGCCCACCGCGTGGGCGAGGCCGCGGCGCAGCCCTGATCACCGCGCTCGCCGCGCTGGTCACCCTGCTCGCCCTGCTGCTCGGTGTCCCCGCGCTGCTGCTCTACGGCACCCGTGCGGTCGCCGCGATGGGCGACGTCGCGCCGGAGGGCGTCGGCCAGGCGCTCACCGGCCCGGACGACGGACGGCTGTTCCTCTGGCTGCTGGTCGTGGTCGGCTGGTTCGCCTGGGCCTGCTTCGCGCTCTCCGTCCTGCTGGAGATCCCCGCGCAGCTGCGCGGCCGGATCGCCCGCCGCATCCCCGCCTTCGGCTGGAGCCAGCGGATGGCGGCCGGCCTGGTCGGCTCGGTGTTCGCGCTGATGCCGGTCGCCGGCTCGGCCTTCGCCGCCACCCCGGCCCACACCGCCACCGCCCCCGCGCAGTTGGCGGCCGGCGTGCAGCGCGCCGCCCTGCCCGCCGCCCAGGCCGCGCCCGCCCTGGCGCCCGCCGCCGAGCAGAACCCCACGTACACCGTGCGGGACAGTCGGCCCGCCGACAGCCTGTGGTCCATCGCCGAACGCCAACTGGGCTCCGGTGAACGGTGGGTGGATATCGCCAAGCTCAACGACGGCCGGGTGATGGACGATTCCGGCATCCGCTTCGACGCCGACCGGCCGATCCAGCCGGGGTGGGCGCTGCTGATGCCGGGGGACGCGAAGGCGGACGGGTCGGCGCCCGCGCCCGCTCCTGCGCCCGCTCCTTCGTCCGAGCCTGCCCCTGCCCCCGCTCCCGGTGCCGGGTCGGCCCAGGTGCCGCAGGCCGGGACGGAGCCGGGTGCGGGCGGGCATGCGACGGTGACCGTCCAGGGCGGGGACAGCCTGTCCGCCATCGCCCAAAGGGAGTTGGGGGACGCCGAGGCGTGGCCGAAGCTGTTCGAGGCGAACAAGGGCGCCCAGGCGCCGGACGGGGAACGGCTGACCGATCCGGACGTGCTGGTGCCCGGGATGGTGCTCACGGTGCCGGGGGCCGCCGCTCCCGCGCCTGCTCCTTCGCCTGCTCCTTCGTCCGAGCCCGCTCCCGCTCCCGCTCCCGCTCCGGCGCCGCAGTCGGCGCCGTCGACCGGCCAGCCGCCGGCCGATCAGGCGCCCGCCACCCCCGCCCCCGCGCCGACCCAGGCCGCGCCGACCCCGGCCGCGTCTAATCCCGTCACCCCGGCGCCCACCCACGCGCCCACCCATGCGCCTGCCCCCGCCGCGCACGCCGAACCGGCCGCCGGCGACGACTACTCCATCGCCCTCACTGCCTCCACCGTCGGTGTCCTGCTCGCCGCCGTCATGGTCGGCACCGTCGCGCACAAGCGCGGCACCCAGCTGCGCGCCCGCCGCCCCCGGCACCGCATCACCATGCCCGACGCCGAGGCCGCCGCCTTCGAGAACGAGCTCAGGGCCCGTCAGGACGACGCGGGCCTCGACCTGCTCGACCGCGCCCTGCGCACCATGGCCCGCAACACCGTGCGCGGCGGCAAGCGCCTGCCCGCCATCGTCGCCGCCCGGATCACCCCCGGCCACACCATCGAACTGCACCTCTCCGGCCCGGCCACCCCGATCGCGCCGTTCCGTGCCGCGCACGCCGCCAACGTCTGGTGGTGCAGCCTCGACTCCGGCGACCTGCTCAGCGCCGCCCAGGCCCGCAAGACCGCCGCGCCCTACCCCGCCCTGGTCACCCTCGGCACCTCGCCCGACGGCTCGGTCGTCCTCGCCGATCTGGAGGCCGTCCGGCTGCTCCACCTCTCCGGCCACCCCGACGACGCCCGCGACATCCTGCGCACCCTCGCCATCGAACTCGCGCACAGCCCGCTCGCCGACCGGCTCCACCTGCACCTGGTCGACCTCGCCGAGGAGGTGCCGATCAGCGGCCCGGCCGCCGAACGCATCCACCGCCACCCCACCCTGGAGGCCGCGCTCGCCGCCCTCGGCCCGCGCACCGCCAAGGCCCGCGCCACGCTGGTCGCCGCCGAGGCCGCCAGCCCGCGCGACGCCCGCAGCCGGGGCCAGGCCGACGAGTCCTGGACCCCCGAGATCGTGCTCTGCGCCCAGCAGCCCGGCGGCGAGGTCCCCGCCGAACTCGGCCGCCTGCTCGATGCCCGGCCGCGCACCTGCGTCGCCGTCATCACCCGTGCCCCCGAACGCGGTACCGGCCCGGTCGCCCGCTGGACCCTCCCGGCCACCGGCCAGGCGGCCATCCCCGGCCTGCACCTCACCGTCGAACTCCAGCGGCTCAGCGACCAGCAGTACGACCAGGTCGCCGAACTGCTCCGCGCCGCCGACGACCTCACCCAGCACCCGGCCCCCGCCTGGACCCTGGACGGTCCCGGCCTCGACCCCGACGCGGACGACGACGCCGACACGGCCGAACTGCCCGCCGCCGTACCCGTACTGGCCGCCGTCGGGGCCCCCGCGGCCGGCGTGCAGGGCGGTACGGACACGGCCGCCGGGCCCCGGCTGCTCGCCCGGGTCATCGGCACCGGCGCCAGCCCGTTCGCGGGCACCGACCCGGCGACGCCGGTGCCGGCCCCTCCGGCCGGGCCGGGGCGGTACGCGGTCAACGGACAGGGGCGGCAGGCCGCCTCCGCCGAGACCGAGACCGAGGTCGAGACCGAGGTCGAGGTCGAGGTCGAGGTCGGGAGCGGAGCCGGTACCGGGAGCGGGATCGGGACCGAGGAAGAGCTCGTGGTCGGTCAGGTCGTTGACGAGGCCGCGGACGAGGCAGCGGACGAGGCCACCCGGGACCTGCGCCGCCCGGACGCGGTGGCGGGGGACGCGGCGGAGGCACCGCAGCAAGCCCCCGCGGCGGTCCTCGCCGTGCCGTCCGTCCAGCCCGTGCTGTCCGTGCCGTCCGTGCCCGCCGTCCAGTCCGTCCAGCCGGTCGTGCCGCCGCCGCCCGTCGAGCCGGCCCCGGTCCACCAGCCCGCGCCCGCGCCCTCCGGCGTCGACCCGCGCGTCCCGTCCCGGCCGGAGCCCTCGCCCGACCTCGTGCCCGGCACCGAAGCCGAGGCCCCGGCCGAAGCCGGCTCCCAGGCCGATTCCTACGCCGAGCCCGGGCTCGAACCCGGATCCGAGCCCGGCCCCGCCGCCGCCCCGGTCGCCCAGACCACCCCCGGGCGCAGCGACAGCGACGACCTGCTCGCCATCCTGCGCTCCCCGGAGGCGCACGCCGCCCGCAACGCCCCCCGGATCCGCCTGCTCGGCCCGGTCGACGTCGCCGGAGCCCTCGGTGCCGCCGAACCCGGCGCGCTGTCCCGGCTCACCGAACTCGCCGTCTACCTCGCGCTGCGGCCCGGCGCCGACCACCACGCCCTCGACCACGACCTCCACCCCGGCGCCGCCCACCTCGACCCGCACCCCACCGCGGCCGACGCCAAGAGCCCGCTCCCCGGCAAACTCGCCGACCTGGCCGCCTGGTTCGGCACCTCGCCCGAGGGCCGCGCCTTCCTGCCGACCGACACCACCGACGGCTACTCCTTCACCCCGGTCGTCACCTGCGACTGGGACGAGTTCCGCAGCCTCTACCGGCGCGGCATGCGCAGCACCAGCGCCACCGCCGACGCCGCCCTCGCCCACGCCCTGGCCCTGGTGCGCGGCGCCCCGTTCGCCGAGGCCCCGCCCGCCTCCTACGGCTGGGCCGAGGCCGAACGCCAGGACATGATCGCGGCGATCGTCGACACCGCCCACGAACTGGCCGCCCGCCGCCTGCAGTACGGCGACCACCGCAGCGCCGAGGCCGCCGTCTTCCGCGGCCTCGCCGTCGCCCCGGACGTCGAACTCCTGCACCGGGACCTCTTCTACGCCTACGCCTCGGCCGGCGCCCGCGACCAACTCCTGCGCGCCGTCAACCGTCTCGACGCGCTCAGCCGCCGCACCGGCCGTGACCTGGACGCCGACACCGTCGCCCTGCTCCGCGATCTGCTGGCCGGTTCCTGACGTCCCCTGCATGCCGCTGCCCGGCCGCCCCTCGGGGTGACCGGGCAGCGGCATGCAGGGCAGGGCCGGTGGGGTCGGTCAGGTCGGGCAGACGCACCGGCCGTCGACGGTGCGTTCGGTGGCGGTGTGGACGTCCCAGACGGCGGCGACCGGGACGCGGGCCACCGTCACACCCACCCGGGTCGGGTCCGCCGGCGTCCGGGCGACGACGTCGACCTGCCCCTGCTCCGCCACGGTGGCCCGGGCGAGCACGCTGAAGACGTACGCCCCGCCCTCGACGCCGTACCCGTCCGCCCACAGCTCGACCACCGCCCCGCCGTCCAGCGTCAGGTGCCAGGGCAGGGGCGGTCCGGCGGCGTAGTCCACGGTCCGGGAGTCTAGATGGTCGGGGAGTCCAGGGCGCGTCGAGTCGGTAGTGCGCGCAACCAGGCGTCCAGGGTGGCGAAGTCGGCTGCGGTGAGGCCGCGTTGGGGGTCGACGCGGTGGAGGAGTGCGGGGGCGGGCGAGTGGGCCGCGATCCAGCGGCGGTCGGTGGCGGTGATCTCGTCGTCCACCCAGACGAACGGGCGGCCGGCAGCTCGGGCGACCAGCGCGCGGGTCTTCCCGTGCAGGTCGGCCGGTTCGTCGCCTTCCGCCACCGGCCAGTCCACGATGGGTAGTTGCGGCAGTCCGAGCCGGGGGGAGAGGCACTCGTTCGCATCGGACATCCACGTCGTCGCCCACACCAGTTCGCACGGCAGGCTCAGCAGGCGCCCGCCGAGTGCCGGATCGACGCGGGCCAGCAGGGGGTTGACGCCCGGACCGGGTGCGGCGGCGGAGTCGCCGCGGAAGACGGGGTAGCCGCCAGGGGGCGGCGCGCCGAAGGGGATGAGTGGTCCGTCGACGTCGAGGAACAGGAGAGGTGTACCGGGGCCTGCCATGACGGCACGATAGCGGGCCGCGTGGCGCTCCGATCGGAGACCCGGCCTGGATCGGGTGTGCCGGGATCTCGTAGGGTGGCGCGACGGGAGTGGTGGTAGGCACCACCCAGCAAGGGCATCAGACGCCGCGAAGCGGCGGGGTGGGCGGTGACCAGAAGATGGCGGAGACGACAGCTGTCCCCGGAGGCCCCGAACCGGCAGCGGACTCGGGCCCCTGGGACGCCGTACCGCCGCCGCGCACCCCGGCCGAGGAGCACCCGCCCGGGCCCGCCGCGCTCTACGAGCCGCCGCCCGTGCCCCCGCTCCCGCCGTCCGCTCCGGCAGCCCCGCCGACGGCTCCGGCCGCGGTGCCGGGCCCGCCGCCGACCGCGCCCACCGGATGGACCGTCACCGGCATGCCCGCCGTGGGCGCGCTGCCGTCCACGGCCACGCCGCTGTCCTTCCCGGCCCCGGGCGTGAGCGCTCCCGGTACAGGCGGACTGGGGGCGGCGCCGCGCGGACGGATCCTGGTCGTCGAGGGCGGGTACGGCAACTCCGGGCGCCGCACCTGGGGTCGGGGCGGTCCCGCCCAGGCGTCGGTGCTGTCCGCGATGCTCGCGGCCGTCTCACCGCAGGTGCTGCTCGCCGCGGACGCGGTGGACGCCGTCCACCTCCCCGGCGCCAGTGACCCGCACACCGTCCTCGCCCACCTGCGCGCCGCGTCCCGCCATCCGGGGCCGCTGCTCGTCCACTTGGGCGGTCACGTGGTCGCCGACAAGCGCGGCGGACAGCTCCAGCTCACCCTGCGCGACTCCAAGCAGGACGGCCTGCCCTGGCAGGCCGTCGCCGCCGAGCTGAGCCACCGCCCGGCCGAGTGGCAGACCCTCGTCGTCGCCGACCTCAGTGCCGACCAGAACGCCTGGCCGTACCTCCAGGGCGCCGCCTCGCCGCTCAGCGAGGGCATCCCGCTCTGGGCGGTCGTCAGCCCGGACCCGGAGCAGATCGGCACCTTCACCCGCGCCCTGATCGAGGCGCTGCACGGCGGCCGCCCCGGCGCGGGCGACGTGCTCGCGCCCGAGCAACTGCGGCAGCAGGTGTACTCGGTGCTGCGGCCGGACGTCGTCATCCTGGCCACGCACGCCCCGGACCGCCCGGTCTTCCGCAACACCGCCCGCCGTGGCGACGGTCCGCCGGCCGACGTGTCGGCGTCGGCCGACGCGGTGCCGCCGGTCGATGCGGTGCCGGTCGATGCCGTGCGCGCCGATGTGGTGTCGTCCGGGCCGCCCGCGCTGTCGGTGCCGCCGGTGCCGGGCCGGGCGGAGTCACAGGACGCCGTCGTCGAACCGCCCGTGGCGCCCACGGCTCCGCCGCCGTCGGCCTCCCCCGCTCCCACGGCCGAGGCCGGTCCGGTGAGCCTGGTCAAGCCCGGCGTGCCGCCCACCCCGCCGAGGCCGGCCCGCCCGGTCAGCCTGCTGAAGGGGCAGCCGGCCGGTCCGGCCGGCGTGACCCTGCACAAGCCCGCTCCGGCGGACGCGACGCCCGAGGTTGTCGAGCCGTCCGCAGGCGTGACGCTGGCCAAGCCCCAGCAGCCGGAGATGGAGCCGGAGTCGGAGTGGGAGCCGGAGCAGGCACCGGCGGACGCCGCCACGCTGACGGCGGAACCGCAGGACGCCGTCCCGGCGCAGGCCCCTCCGGTGGACGAGGCCCCCGCCGACGCGGTGCCGACGGCGGAAGCGCCGGACGGCACGGCCCCGACCGACGACGAGGCCCCCGTGGGCGAGGCCCCCGTGGACGCGGTCCCGGTGGCGGAGGCCCCGGCGGACCCCGTCCCGGCAGACGAGGTACCTGCCGATGCGGTGCCCGTCGACGCTCCGGTGTCCGGTCAGCCGCGTGCCGACTACCGGGAGGCCATCGGCCGGATCGTCCGCAGCGCGGACGCCGGAGAGCACGGCGCCGCCACCGAACTCGCCTTCGCCCTCGAACTGGAGGCGATCGCCGAGCACGGCGCCGTCTCCGAACCGGTCCTCCAGGTGCGCCAGGTCCGGGCGCACGTGTGCCGTCTCGCGGGCCGGTCGGCCGAGGCCGCGGACATCTACCGCGAGGTGGCCCTGGCGCTGCTCCGTTCGCAGGGACCGGACCACCCGGAGACCCAACAGGCGGCCACCAACGCCGAGGCCTGCTGGCGCTCTGTCCCCGATCGTGCGGCGGCCCTTCGGATCGCCCCGGAGATCATCGAGCTCCGCGCCTACCTCCCGGGCCCCGACGGCCGCAAGCTCCGCGCCGCCGAGCGCTACCTCGCCCAACTGGCCGCCGCCCCGGAGCCCGCCGCGACGCCTGCTTCCGCCCCGGCGGACCGCGTCTGACCCTTCGCGCCGCGCGCGGCTGGGCCGGACGACCGGTACCTGGCCGCGAACAGATGACAGAGAACAGCGAACAGATAACAGATTTCGAAATCTGTTATCTGTTCGCTGTTAGTTGTTACCTGCTACTCACTGCGGCCCGTCAGCGACCGGCGATGGCGTGGACGAACTTCGCGCCGTCGATGGTGCCGAGGCCGCTGGAGAGGTCGTAGCCCTCGGTGGCGGTGTAGCCGGTGACGCTGCCCCAGGAGTTGTCGCCCTCCTTCACGTCCGTGATGCCGCTCCACGCGCTCGGGAGCAGGTTGAGCCCGTACAGGCGCCAGTTGAGCTGGCCGAGGCGGTGGCCGGCGAGCTGGTCGGCGAGGGCGACGACGCCGGAGAACAGCGGGGTGGCCTCGCTGGTGCCGCCGGTGAGGTGCCAGCCGACGGAGGTCGGGTCGTAGGACTCGTAGGTCCAGGCACCGCCGTCGACGGCCGCGCTCATGCTGATGTCGGGCGTGCCGCGGTGGTTGCCGGTGACGTTGGCGACGCCGGCCTGGTACCACGGGCGCTCGAAGATGCCGGAGACGCCACCGCCGCCGGCGCCGGACTTGTCGTGCCACACCTTGTCGGGCGCGGTGCGCGCGCCGTTGTCGTCCAGGGTGAGCTGGGTGCCGCCGATGGAGGTGACCAGCGGGTCGGAGGACGGCCAGGAGTTGACCTTGTACGGGTACAGGTCGGTGCCGTTGGCCTGCGAGTCGGTGGCGCCGTTGTCGCCGGAGGCGGCGAGCACGGTGACGTTGTGGTCGGCGGCGGCCTGGAAGGCGTAGCGCAGGTCGGTGAGCGACTTGAAGTCGCCCTTGTCGTAGCCCGGGAAGGTGTTCTCGGTGGCGCCGAAGCTCTGCGAGATGACGTCGCCGCGACCGGCCTTGATGAGGGCCTTCTCGGCGTCCATCATCTCGGGCAGGCCGGTGGTGCCCTCGGTCTCGGCGACACCGGTCTCGACCAGGACGATGTGCGCGTCGGGGGCGATGGCGTGGGCGTACTCGACGTCCAGCGTGGTCTCGCCGGCCCAGCCGGTGTGGTCGGGGTTCTTGGGGTCGAAGGCGGGGACGTTGCCCCACTTGACCACCTCGACGTTGGTGTCCTGGATGCCCCACTGCTTGTCGAAGACCTCCAGGTCGTGCTGGATGGTCGGCGAGCCGAAGGAGTCGACGATGACGATCGTGCGGCCCTTGCCGGTGATGCCCTCCTGGTACAACGGGTTCAGGTTGTAGGCGTTCCGGTACTGCAGCGGCGAGTAGCAGTGGATGCCGATCTGGCTGACGCACTGGGTGGTGGTCAGCGGGGCGGTGCGGCCCTGGGCGTTGTGGTGCCCGAAGGAGGCGGGGCGGACGTGGACGCCCGTGAGGTCGTGCGCGGGGGCGGCGGTCGCGGCGCCGACCGCCGGGACGGCGATGGTGCCGGCCGTGAGGGCGGTGGCCCCGACGGCGAGCAGAGCCAGGGCACGGCGAAGGGGGGCGGGGCTGCCCATGGGACTCCTTGGGGCGCAGGGCCCGACCTGGTCCGGTCGGGTCGGTCCGGCCATCCCATCGACTGCCGCATGATCATGCCATAGTCATTTGGTGGGGTCGCCTGATCAGAGGCATGGTCATGCTCGGCCACGCGAAAAGGTAAAGGCCGTCCCAGGTGAAGGTAACCCCACGCCCGGGACGGTCATGTGACGCTACGTCAGTATTATCGTACTAATGCTGAAGAGTCCTTGAAGGTCCCCGCCCGGGCTAGACCTACCGCGCCCCGCCGTTGACGTACAGCGTCTGCCCGCTGACGTACGAGGCGTCCTCGCTGGCCAGGAAGGCGACCACGGACGCGATCTCCTCCGGCTGTCCCACCCGGCGCAGCGGGGTCCGGGCGGAGACCTCCGCCTGCTGGTCCTCGGCCGTGCTGCCGACCCGCTCGGCGGTGGCCGCGGTCATCGCGGTGGCGACGTACCCGGGGGCGACGGCGTTGACGTTGATGTTGAACGGCCCCAGCTCGATCGCGAGGGTCGCGGTGAGCCCCTGGATGCCGGCCTTGGCGGCCGCGTAGTTGGCCTGTCCCCGGTTGCCGAGGGCGGAGCGCGAGCTGAGCGAGACGATCTTCCCGTACTTCTGCGCCACCATGTACTTCTGCGCGACGTGGCTGCAGTTGTACGCGCTGGTCAGATTGACGGTCAGGACCGCGTCCCAGTCGGCCTTCGGCATCTTGAAGAACAGGTTGTCCCGGGTGATCCCGGCGTTGTTCACCAGGATGTGCACCCCACCGAGGTCCGCCGCGACCTGCGCGAACACCGCCTCGACGGCGTCGTAGTCGGCCACGTCGCAGCCGTACGCCCGTGCGGTGCCGCCCTTGGCGGTGATCGCCGCGACCGTCCCGGCGGCCCGTTCGGCGGTGAGGTCGACGACGGCGACGGCCGCGCCCTCCTCGGCGAGCCGGTGGGCGGTGGCCGCGCCGATGCCCTGCGCGGCGCCGGTCACGACGGCGACCCTCCCCGCGAACCTGCCCGCCAGGCCCGTCACTTCGGCCACTGCGGCTACTTCAGTCATTCCCGGTGCTCCCTTGAACTCGGACGTGAACTCAGACGTGAACTCGAACTCGGACGTGAACTCGAACTCGGACGTGAACGCGAACCCGGACGTGAACGCGAGCGCGAACGCGGGCGCGCACTCAGTCAACGTTCTCGACGAGGACGGCGGTGCCCTGACCGACCCCCACACACATGGTGGCGAGGCCGCGCCGGGCGTCGGTGCGGCGCATCCGGTGCAGCAGGGTGGTGAGGATGCGCGCGCCGGAGCCGCCCAGCGGGTGGCCGAGCGCGATCGCCCCGCCGCTCGGGTTGACCAGTTCGTCGGCCTGTTCGGGGGTGAATCCGATGCCGTCAGCGGAGGCCAGGGCCTGGGCGGCGAAGGCCTCGTTGAGCTCGGCGGTGTCGAGGTCGGCCAGCGACCAGCCGGCCCGGCCGAGCACCTTGCGGGTGGCCGGCACCGGGCCGATGCCCATCACGTCGGGGTGCACCCCGACGGAGGCGCCGGCGACGTACCGGCCGAGCGGGCGCAACCCGAGGTCGCGCAGCGCCTCCTCGCCGACCAGGAGCAGCCCGGCCGCGCCGTCGTTCATCGGCGAGGCGTTGCCGGCCGTGACGGTGCCGCCGGGGCGAAAGGCGGGCTTGAGGCGGGTGAGCTTCTCCAGGCTGGTGTCCTCGCGGATGCCCTCGTCCTGGCTGACCATCACGCCGTCGGGCCGTTCGACCGGGATCAGCTCGGCGTCGAAGTGGCCGTCCTTGCGGGCGGCGGCGGCCCGTTGGTGGCTGCGCAGCGCGAAGGCGTCCTGGCGTTCCCGCCCGATGCCGTACCGGCCGGCCACCTCCTCGGCGGTCTCGCCCATGCTGAGCACGCCGTGCAGTTCGGCCATCCGGGGGTTGGTGAGCCGCCAGCCGAGCCGGGTGTCGTAGGTCTCGATCCGGTGCGGGAGGGCCTCGTCGGGGCGGGGGAGGACGAAGGGGGCGCGGGTCATCGACTCGCAGCCGCCGGCCAGGACGACGTCGGCCTCGCCGGAGCCGATGGCCCGGGCGGCGAGGGTGACGGCCTCCAGCCCGGAGGCGCAGAGCCGGTTGACGGTGGCGCCGGGGACGGTCTCCGGCAGGCCGGCCAGCAGGACGGCCATCCTGGCGGCGTTGCGGTTGTCCTCGCCGGCCTGGTTGGCGGCGCCCCAGTAGACGTCGTCGATGCGGGCGGGGTCGAGGGCGGGGACGTCGGCGAGCAGGGCGCGCAGCACGGTGGCCGAGAGGTCGTCCGGGCGGACCGTGGCGAGCGCTCCGCGCAGCCGGCCAATGGGTGTGCGGCGGGCTGCGGCGAAGTAGACGGGACGCACGTCGTCGGGCTCCTATCCGGTTGAATCCGAGTGATCTCAGTGATCCGAGTGATCTGAGCAGTCGGGGTGATCCGAGCAGTCAGGACGGTCCGGGTGGTCAGGACGGTCCGGGTGGTCCGATTGACCCGTCCTGGCTGATCGGATGGGATGAACGGGCTGGTCAGAAGGCGTTGACCCCAGTGAGGGCGCGGCCGATGAGCAACTGGTGGATCTGGCTGGTGCCCTCGTAGAGGGTCATGACCCGCGCGTCGCGCAGGTACTTGCCGACCGGGTACTCGTCGATGAAGCCGTAGCCGCCGAACACCTGGAGCGCGTTGTTGGCGGCCCGGACGGCGGCCTCGCTCGCGTAGAGCTTGGCGACGGAGGATTCGGTGGCGAACGGCAGGCCGCGTTCGATGTGGTCGGCGACCTTCCAGGTGAGCAGCCGGGCGGCCTCGACGTCGACGGCGATGCCGGCCAGCAGTTCCTGGACGAGCTGGTGCGAGGCGATCGGGCGGCCGAACTGCTCGCGCTCGCCGGCGTAGCGGACGGCGGCCTCCAGGCAGGCACGGGCGATGCCGACGCAGCCCGCCGCGACCGACATCCGGCCCTTGGCGAGCGCGGACATCGCCACCCGGAACCCCTTGTCGACTTCGCCGAGCCGTGCGCTGTCGGGCACCCGGACCCGGTCGAGGGCGAGTTCGGCGGTGGCCTGGCCGCGCAGGCCGAGCTTGCCGTGGATCTCGGTGCGGGTGAAGCCGGGCAGGTCGGTGGGCACCAGGAAAGCGGTGATGCCCTTGTGGCCCTGCCGGTCGGGGTCGTCGCCGCCGGTGCGGGCGAAGACCAGGGCGACGTCGGCCCAGGTGCCGTTGGTGATGAACATCTTGGCGCCGCTGATCAGCCAGTCGTCGCCGTCCCGGACGGCACGGGTGCTGAGGTTGGCCGCGTCGGAGCCGGTGCCGGGTTCGGTGAGCGCGAAGCAGCCGAGCGACTCGCCCGAGGTGAGCCGGGGGAGCCAGTGCCGCTTCTGCTCCTGAGTCCCGTAGCCGTTGACGGACTTGGCGACCAGGCCGAGCGTGACCGAGACGATGCCGCGGACGGCCGAGTCGCCGCGGCCGAGCTCCTCCAGGACCAGGCAGTACGCGAGGTGGTCGCCACCGCTGCCGCCGTACTCCTCGGGGATGGTGAGGCCGAGGAAGCCGAGCCCGGCCAGTTTGCCGATGATCGCGCGGTCGACGGACTCGGCGCGGTCCCACGCGGCGGCGTGCGGAGCGATCTCGCGATCGGTGAAGGAGGCGGCGAGGTCCCGGACGGCGCTCTGCTCCTCGGACAGCTCCAGGTTCACGGCGGCTCCAGATCCATTAAACTAGCGCTGCAAGTTTTATGGAGGGACTGTAGCCCCGGCCGGCCCGCGCTGGGAAGGGGCGCCTGCCAGAATCGGTCCCCGCCCCACCCGACCGGAGGAACCGGAGGCAGCACCCCGATGGCCCGCCCGCGCACCCCGCTGCTCAGCCGCGAGCGCATCGTCGCCGCTGCTCTGCGGCTGATCGACGCCGAGGGCCTGGCGGCCCTCTCCACCCGCCGCCTCGCCACCGAACTGTCGGTCAGCGGTCCCTCGCTCTACAACCACGTCGCGACCAAGGACGAACTGCTGGACGCGGTGGTGGACAGCGTGATCGGCGAGGTCGACTTGTCGATGTTCGGCACTCCCGACGGCGCGCCCGACCGCTCGCCCGGCGGTAGGCCGACGCCCTGGCCGGACGCGCTGCGCGACTGGGCCCGCTCCTACCGCGCCGCCCTCGCCGCCCACCCCAACATCGTGCCGGTGCTCGCCCAGGGCCCGGGCCGCCGGCCGAACGCGCTGCGCCTGGCCGACGCGGTCTTCGGCCACCTGGTCGAGGCCGGCTGGCCGCGCGGCCAGGCCACCCGGATCGGCGCGCTGATGCGCTACTTCGTCACCGGCTCGGCGCTGGCCTCCTTCGCGGCCGGCTTCCCCGCGGACGCCGAGGTGTACGACGCGGCCGACTACCCGCACCTCGGCGAGGCGCACCGGCTGGCCGGGCATCGTGGGACGGTGGACGAGGGCGCCTTCGAGACCGGCCTGGAAGCGCTGCTCGACGGGCTCGTCCTGCGGTTCGACCGCCTCACCGAACGCTCCTAGACTCCGCCGCCGGCCTCCCCCCGTTCCGCTGTTTCCGCCGTTTCCTCCCCCGCCGCCTCACCAGGGCTCGCGCGGCAGGAAGGCCGGCCGCAGCGACGGGTCCACCGGGTCGTAGTACCGGTGGTAGACGGGCGTGAGCCCGCCGGAGACCGGGGGCACGATCCAGCTCCAGTCCGCCGGGGTCGGCCGGCCGAGCCGCTTCTCCTGGGCGACGTGCCGGAGGAAGCGTTCGGACTCGGTGTGGTGGTCGGCGATCGTCACTCCGGCCTCCTGGAAGGAGTGCAGCACCGCGATGTTGAGTTCGATCAGCGCGCGGTCGCGCCAGAGCGTGCGCGCGCTGGAGGTGTCCAGGCCCAGGCGCTCGGCGACGGTGCCGAGCAGGTCGTAGCGGTCGGCGTCGGCGAGGTTGCGGGCGCCGATCTCGGTGCCCATGTACCAGCCGTTGAAGGGCGCGGCCGGGTAGCGGACGCCGCCGATCTCCAGCGTCATGTCGCTGATCGCGGGCACCGCGTACCAGCGCAGGCCCAGGCCGGCGAACCACTCGTACGCGGGGTGGGTGAGCGGTACCTCCAGGGCGGTGTCGTCCGGCAGCTCGTACCAGTGCGGGCGCTCGCCGGGGTGTTCCTGGACGAGCAGCGGCAGCACCTCGAAGCGGTCCTCGGCGCACTTCCAGCCGAGGTCGCGGGCGCGGGCGGCGAGTTCGGTGCCGGCCGGGTCGCCGACGACGGCGTCGCCGACCCGGTGGCCGGCGTAGCGGACCAGCTGCTGGTTGACGATGCGGGCGGCCGGGCGGCCCGGGCGGTCGGGGGCGAACACCGAGACCACCGGGCGGATCCGTCCGCCGTTGCCGGCCAGCCGCAGGTGCTCGAAGCACTCGGCGGCGATGTCATCGGCCGAGCCGAGGTGGCGCAGGTCGCGCACCACCAGACTGCGCCAGTACAGCCGGCCGATGCAGCGGGCGGCGTTGCGCCAGGCGAGCTTGGCGCCGTAGGCGAGTTCGGCGGGGGTGTGCTCGTAGCTGCCGGTGCGCTCGATCTCGTCGAGGACGGCCCGTATCCGGGTGTCCGGGGCCCCGGTGGCGGGCTGCTCGTGATGGAAGCGGCGGATGAACTCGGCGGCCTGCTCCGGGTCGGTGAACGGCGGCGGGGACGACGGCGGGGGCGACGGCCAGGCCGCGGCCGGGGCGTGGGTGTGGGCGTACGGGCAGCCGGCGGTGGCGGTGGCGGTGGCGGTGGCGGCTGGTCTGCGGGCGCGGAGCCGGTTGAAGATCAAGGACACATCCCTCCTGGCGAACAGGAGTACCGGAGGTGTCCGGGCCGCCGCAGGGAGTGAACGATTCGGCCCCCGCACCCGCGCTGATCGCGCTAGGGTGCGGGGGTCGATGGTCGGACTGTCGGATCAGCCCATGTCCTCCAGCCGGACGCCCTTGGTCTCCTTCATGAACTTCGCCACGAAGACGATCGACAGCGCCGCGAACGCCGCGTACACCAGGTAGGTCGCCGACAGGTTCCAGCGCGACATCGACGGGAACGACACGGTGATCGCCCAGTTGGCGATCCACTGCGCGGAGGCGGCGACGGACAGCGCGGCGGCCCGGATGCGGTTCGGGAACATCTCGCCGAGCATCACCCAGACGACCACGCCCCAGGACATCGCGAAGAACAGCACGAAGGCGTTGGCGGCGACCAGCGCGACGGTGCCCTGGAGGTCGGGCAGCGTGACGTTGTCGCCGCTGCCGGTGGCGGAGGAGAACGCCCAGCCGGCCGCGCCGAGCGCGACGGCCATGCCGGCCGAGCCGATCAGGGCGAGCGGCTTGCGGCCGATCCGGTCCACCAGCAGGATCGCGACCACGGTGCCGAGGATGTTGATGACCGAGCCGACGAAGCTGATCAGCAGCGAGTTGCTCTGGTCGATGCCGACCGACTGCCACAGGATCGACGAGTAGTAGAAGATCACGTTGATGCCGACCAGCTGCTGGAAGACCGACAGGCCGATGCCGACCCAGACGATCGGCAGCAGGCCGAAGCGCCCGCCGAGCAGGTCGCCGAAGCGCGGGCGGTGGTCGGAGGCGATCAGCCCCTGGACCTCGGCGATCCGGGCGTCGGTGTCGACGTCCTGGCCCTCGACCTGGGCGAGCACGGCGCGGGCGTCGTCCAGCCGGCCGGCCTGGATCAGGTAGCGCGGGGACTCGGGGATCACCGAGGCGAGGGTGAAGTAGACCGCGGCCGGGACGACGCAGATGCCGAGCATCCACTGCCAGGCCTCCAGGCCGAGCAGCTGGCCGCGGGTGTCGCCGCCGGCCGCGTTCGCCAGCAGCCAGTTGACCAGCTGGGAGATCGCGATGCCGAGCACGATCGCGGCCTGCTGGAAGGAGGCCAGTCGGCCCCGGTACTTGGTGGGCGCGACCTCGGCGATGTAGGTCGGGGCGATCACCGAGGCGATGCCGATGGCCGCGCCGCCGAGCACGCGCCAGAAGGCGAGGTCCCAGGCGGCGAAGGGGAGCATCGAGCCGATCGCGCTGACCGCGAACAGCAGCGCGCCCGCCTTCATGACCTTGATGCGGCCGTAGCGGTCGGCGAACCGGCCGGCCAGTGCGGCGCCGATCGCCGAGCCCAGCAGGGCGGAGGAGACGATCAGACCGGTCACGCCGTCGCCGACGCCGAACTTCTCCTGGATCCCGGAGACGGCGCCGTTGATCACGGAACTGTCGTAGCCGAACAGGAACCCGCCGAGGGCTGCGGCGGCGGTGATGAAGACGACGAAGCCGAGGCGGCCGGGCGCTGAGGCCTCGACCGCCCCGGAGGGCTGCTTGGTGACGCTCACGATCTTGACTCCTGGTACTCAACGCTGAGCTCGGTAGCCGAGATCGTAACCCTTATTCGTTTAAGTCTTGTACACCGGAAACCTCAATTTTTGCTCTGAGGATTCGTAAGGTGAACAAGCAAATTCAGCTGCGCCGACCGTCCCTACGCCGGGGCGGACAGTGACAGCCCGAACCGGCCCTCCTCGTCCGTCCACCAGTGGCTCAGCCGCAGCCCGGCCGCCGCCAGCTCGGCGGACACCCGCTCCCGGCGGAACTTGGCGGACACCTCGGTGCGCAGTTCCTCGCCCCGGTCGAAGTGCACCGGCAGGTTCAGTGCCGGGATCTTCACGGTCTGCGCGCGCAGCGAGCGCAGCCGCATCTCGATCCACTCCCGGTCCGGGTCCCACCGCGCGACGTGCGCGAACGCGGTCGGGTCGAAGTCGGCGCCCAGCTCGCGGTTGAGCACGTTGAGCACGTTGAGGTTGAACTCGGCGGTCACCCCGGCCGCGTCGTCGTAGGCGGCGACCAGCACCGACGGGTCCTTGACCAGGTCGGTGCCGAGCAGCAGGAAGTCGCCCGGGTCGAGGGAGGCGCGCAGCCCGCGCAGGAAGGCCGCCCGCTCCTCGGGCAGCAGGTTGCCCAGGGTGCCGCCGAGGAAGGCGACCAGTCGGGGGCCGCCCTCCGGGGGCAGGCCGAGCCGGGCGGTGAAGTCGGCCAGCACGCCGTGCACGGCGAGCCCGGGGTACTCGGCGGCGAGCGCGACGCCGGCGGCGGTCAGCGCGCTCTCGCTGACGTCCACCGGGACGTACGTCTCCAGGGTGCCGAGCGCGCGCAGCGCGTCCAGCAGCAGCCGGGTCTTCTCGGAGGAGCCGGAGCCCAGCTCGACCAGCGTGCGGGCCCCGGTGGCGGCGGCGATCTCGCCGGCCCGGGCGGTCAGGATGGCCCGCTCGGCGCGGGTCGGGTAGTACTCCGGCAGCCGGGTGATCTCCTCGAACAGCTCGCTGCCCCGCGCGTCGTAGAACCACTTCGGCGGCAGCCACTTGGGTTCGGAGGTCAGGCCGTGCTGCACGTCGTGGCGCAGCGCGCTGCTGAAGTGGTCGGCGGGCAGCAGCCGGGTGAGATCAAATGTGTCCATGACAGGGTGGGTCCTCTGTTCAGAAGATGAAGGGGCGGTGGAGGATCAGTAGCGGCCGAGGAGCTGACGGACGGTGACGCCGCGCTCGTCGACCACCACCAGCGAGCCGTCCGGGACGGCCGTCCAGCCGGGAGCGTCGTCGTACGGCTCGGAGGCCACCACCGTGCCGAGCCCGGGCAGGTCGCGGTGGTGCAGGGTGTCGCCCCAGGCGGTCGCGGCGAGTGTGCGGCCGTCGGTGAGCAGCAGGTTGAGCCGACCGGTGGTGTGCGCGGTGACGTCCGCGACGGTGCCCGCCAGCGCCTCGCCGAGCCCGGCCCCCGCCCGCAGCCGGTGCAGGACCAGGGCCCACAGCAGCGCCGAGTCGGAGCGTGCCTCCAGCTCCAGCAGCTCGGCCGGCGGGAGCAGGGCGGCCAGCGCGTCCAGCTTGCCCGGCCAGCCCGCCACCGCGCCGTTGTGGCTGAACAGCCAGCGCCCGGCCGCGAACGGCGCCGCCGCGCTCTCGCCCGCCGCGCAGCCCTCGGTGGCGGAGCGGACCGCCGCCAGCAGCGCCCGGGTGCGGATCACCCGGGCGAGGTCGGCGAACGCGACGTCCGCCCAGATCGGCCCGTCCCGGCGGTAGCGGGCCGGCACCTCGTCGCCGTCCGCGTACCAGCCGAGGCCGAAGCCGTCCGCGTTGACCGTGCCGTACTGCTGCGCCCGGGGCGCCCAGGACTGCCGGTACAGGCCGTGCGGCGGGTGCACCAGCAGCTCCCGTGGCGCCACCGGCCCACCCAGGTAGGCGAGGTGGCGGCACATCAGGCCACCTCCAGGTCGCGGGCGGTGCGGAACCCGGCGAAGATCTGCCGCCGGACGGGGTAGTCCCAGTTGCGGAAGGTGCCCCGGCAGGCGACCGGCGCCACCGCGAAGCAGCCGCCGCGCAGCACCTTGTACTCCGGTCCGAAGAAGACCTCCGAGTACTCCTGGTAGGGCCAGGCCCGGAACCCGGGGTAGGGGCGGAGGTCGCTGGCCGTCCACTCCCACACGTCGCCGATCAACTGCCGTACGCCGTACGGGGACTCGCCCGCCGGGTAGCCGCCGGCCGGGGCCGGGCGCAGGTGTCGCTGCCCGAGGTTGGCGTGCTCGGCTCCGGGGGCCTGGTCGCCCCACGGGTAGCGGCGGGAGCGGCCGCTCGCCGGGTCGTGCCGGGCCGCCTTCTCCCACTCCGCCTCGGTCGGCAGCCGCCGTCCGGCCCACCGGGCGTAGGCGTCCGCCTCGTACCAGCTGACGTGCAGGACGGGTTCGTCCGCCGGGACGGGCTCCACCGTGCCGAACCGGCGCCGCAGCCACTGGCCGCCGTCCAGGCGCCAGAACAGCGGGGCGGTCAGGTCGGCCCGCCGCCGGTGCTCCCAGCCCTCGGGCGTCCACCAGCGCGGCTCGTCGTAGCCGCCGTCCGCGATGAACCGCTGGTACGCGGCGTTGGTGACCGGCGTGGTGTCCAGCAGGAAGGCGGGCAGCTCGACCACGTGCGCGGGGCGCTCGTTGTCCAGTGCCCACGGCTCGGTGTCGGTGCCCATCGTGAACGGTCCTGCGGGGACGAGCACTTCGGCGGGCAGCGCGGCCGCGTCCGCCGGGGCGGGCGGCGGCGGGGGAGCGGCCAGCGCAGGCTCCCCCGGGCGGAGCTGATGGGTGATCAGCATCGTCTCGTCGTGCTGCTGCTCGTGCTGGGCGATCATCCCGAACGCGAACCCGGCGTCCAGCAGCGGCGCCCCCTCCAGCGGACTGGCCGCCAGCAGGTCCAGCACCCGGCCGCGCACCTCGTGCGCGTACGCCCGGGCCTCGGCGGGCGCCAGCAGCGGCAGGCTCGGCCGCTCGGCCCGGGGGTGCTGGAAGGCGTCGTACAGCGGGTCGATCTCCGGGTGCATCGGGTCGCGGCCGCCGACGTTGCGCAGCAGCCAGAGTTCCTCCTGGTTGCCGATGTGCGCCAGGTCCCAGACCAGCGGGGACATCAACGGCGAGTGCTGGGCGGTGAGGTCGCCGTCCTCGACGCAGTCGGTGAGCGCGGCGGTGCGGGCGCGGGCGGCCAGCAGCTCGGCCGCGATGGTCTCGCGCAACTCCTCGGTGCCCGCCGCCGGGGCGGCAGGGGGGCGGACGTCGGTCATGGTGCGGCCTCCTCCGGAGGAGTGCGTCGGGTGCCGGAGCGCAGGGCGTCCAGCTGGTCGTCGGCCGGGCAGCGGCCGCGCGCGGGGTAGCGCTCGGCGAAGTCGGCGACGGCGGCGCGCAGCCGACCGGCCCCGGGCAGGCGGCCCAGCGCGGCGTCGGCGGCGGCGAAGCAGGTCAGGGCGGCGCGGCGCAGCTCGGGATCGGCGACGGCCAGCGTCGCGGCCCGGCGCCAGACGTCGCTGCGCGGCGGGCGCGGACCGTCCGGGCGGCCCAGCGGCTCCAGCGCGGCGAGCGCGGCCTCGGCGGCCGGCACGTCGTCCAGCAGCGCGGTCACCAGGGCGGTGGGCACCACCCAGCCGTCCCCGGGCTGGGCGTCGATCATGCGCAGCTCCAGGTGGCCGTGCGGGCGCACCGGCGGGAACAGGGTGGTCCGGTGGTAGTCCAAGTCGCCCAGCGTGGGCGGGCGTTCGCCGCCGCCGCGGACCCAGTCGCGGAAGGTCAGGCCGGGTGGGGCCGTCCACGGCAGCCCCTCGGGGCGGCGCA
Source organism: Kitasatospora sp. NPDC088264 (assembly GCF_040685715.1). NCBI lineage: Bacteria > Bacillati > Actinomycetota > Actinomycetes > Kitasatosporales > Streptomycetaceae > Kitasatospora > Kitasatospora sp. NPDC088264. The sequence goes on along the minus strand of NZ_JBFBIR010000001.1, from coordinate 31,283 downwards.
CGCACAGCACCTCGGCGTCCAGCACGTACTGCGCCCAGGCCTCGCGGGGGTCGCCGTGGTCCGGCTCCGGGGCGAGCGTGCGGGTCGGGTCCATCCGGGACCAGACGGTCTGCCGGGTGGAGCGGTGACCGGTCGGCCTGCCGTCCAGCAGTGGGGAGTTGGCGAAGGCGGCGACCAGGACCGGGCCGAGCAGGTGGGTCAGTCGCCAGCGGCGCTCCACCGCGTGCGGGCCGTCCGCGTCGCCGGCGTCCAGGCACACCTGCACCGAGGCCGTGCCGGTCATCATGATCCGGCCCCAGGGGCCGGCGGAGTCGAAGAACCGCTCCATCGCGAGGTAGCGGGGGTGGTCCAGGACCATCAGGCGGGGGCGGGCCAGCGGGTCCGTCCCGGTGCCGGTGAGGCGCAGGCCCTGCGCCGCGAAGGCGGCCCGCAGGGCGGTCAGATCGCGTCGGGTGTCCTCGACGCAGGCCAGGAGGCCGGTGGCGGGCGGGGAGCTGAGCTCGACCTGCCCGCCGGGTTCGAGCGTGAGCCGCGAGCCGGAGGGGAGCGAGGCTCCGTCCGGGCCGCCGAGTGGCAGCGACTCCAGTGCGGCGTGGACCAGTTCCGGTCGGACGGGCTTGCCGGGACATCGGTCGTCGTGGACGAACCACTCGACCTCGACGCCCACCAGCCGGGGCGGTCCGATCTTGAAGCAGACGCCCGACACGTGGCTGAGCGCCCCCGACTCGGTCAGCGGGGTCACCCCCGGCGGGGGCGCTGGGGGGCTCTGCCGGTTGGGCGGAGTGGTGCGGGATGTCGGTATCACCGGACTTACCATCCTCGGGGTCAGGATTGCGGCCCGAACTACCCTGCCCAGTCTGCTACGGAGCATGCGGGGGCGCTTCGCAAATATCGTGTGAACGTTCGTTTCTGCAGGTCAGGGGTGGCGCGATCGGGTGAATCCGGGGATCCGGGCGGCTTTCCGGGCGTGCGCGGGGGCGCCGGGCGGGACGTGCGCGGGGCTGCCGGGCGGGGTGGCCCGGTGGTTCGGTCACCGCCGGTCGAGGCGCTCCAGGACGGCGTCCAGCACCGGGCCCGGCAGGGCGTAGTTCAGCCGCAGCGCGCCCCGGCCGCCGGGGCCGAACTCGGCGCCGTCCGAGGCCTCCAGGCCGTAGCGCTCCAGCAGCGCCCGGCGGGCCCCGTCCGGTGGCAGCCCCAGGGCGGCGGCGTCCAGCCAGAGCAGGTAGGAGGACTGCGGCGCGGAGCGGACGGCGGGCCCCAGCCGGCCGGTGAGCCGGGCGCGGGCGGCGGCGAGGTGGGCGAGCAGCGCGTCCAGCCACGGCCCGCCCTCGGCCAGCGCCGCCCGCTGGACGGTCTGCTCCAGCAGACCGCCCTCCCAGAGGCCGAAGCCGGCCAGCACCTCGGTGAACCGGGCGCGCAGGCCCGGATCGGGGACGAGCGCGAAACTGCTCGGCAGGCCGGAGCAGTTGAAGGTCTTGCCGACCGAGTTCAGCGTGACCACCCGGGGCCGGAGCGCCGCGTCGACGGTGGCCACCGCCACCGGGTGGACGTACCCGGGGTGGGTGAGATCGCCGTGCACCTCGTCCGAGACCAGCAGCGCGCCGGCCTCCGCCGCCCGCTCGGCGAGGGCCCGCAGGTCGGTGGCCGGCCAGACCCGGGCGGAGGGGTTGTGCGGGCTGCTCAGCAGGACGGCTCCGGCCGGGTGGGGGAGCGGACCGTCCGGGAGCCGGTAGCCGTCCGGGCCGGCGGTCAGGGGCAGTTCCCGGTACGGGAGGCCGGCCGCCCGGCACAGCTGGGCGAAGCCGCCCCACTCCGGCGTCGGGAACAGCACCGGCGCCTGCGGGCGCACGGTCTCCAGCAGCAGGCGCAGGGCGGTGCGCGGGCCGCAGGGCAGCAGCAGCACCCAGTCCGGATCCACCTCGACGCCGTGCCGCGAGCGGTACCAGCGGGCCACCAGCGCCCGCCCGGCCGGGTCGCACACCGTGTACCCGTACGCGCGGTGGCGGGCCCGGTGCTCCAGCGCGGCGGCCACGGCCGGCGGTCCGGGCAGGTCCATGTCCGCCAGGCCCATCGCGATCACCCCGGGCGCCCCCGCGCGGGCCCACTTGCTGCTGCCCGTCCCGGTCCGGTCGAAGGGGGCCGCGAAGCCGAACGCGTCCGGTGCGGTGGTGGGCATGACGGCCTCCGGTGGTCGGGGGTGCGCCGCCACGCTAGAGCCGGACGGGTGCCGGCCGCCACCGGCCGCGTGGTCACCCGTTCGCCGGCCCGCTCCCGCTGCCCAGGTGTGCCGCCAGCCCCCGCCGCCCCCGGCGCATCATCACCGCGTGGTTGGCCCGGAAGAGCGGGTGCAGGGGCAGGGCGAGGCGGCGCAGCAGGGGTTTGCCGGGGCGGGTGTCCTCCTCGAAGAGCACGCGGCTGCCCGGCCCGTCCGAGGTGACGGTGAACCGTGACCACCCGGTGAGATCGCCCCGCATGACCGCCTCCAGCACTCCGGCGGCCCGGTCGCGCCGTCGCGCCTCCAGGCGGATCACCAGCCGGTACGGCAGCAGCGCGCGCACCACGAGGTCCCCGGACTCCTCGCCGGTCTGCCGGACTTCGAGGACCTCGGGCCACCACAGCGGGTAACTCCGCACGTCCTCCAGCGCCGCGTACACGTCGGGCGCCGGCGCCGCGAGTCGCCACATGCCCCGGAAGCGGTAGTGGTTGGGGTCCACGCGCCCCACCCTAGAGCGCCACGGTCCGGAGCCGGCCCGTTTCGGTCGGGTTCCCTCGTCGACAGCCGGGCCCTACGGTGGCCCGGCCGTCGGCGGGACCGGTTCCGGTGAGACGGGAGGGGAACGCTCCGTAAACGTCGCATGCCAGGAGGGAGGTGTTCCGCTTGCAGCCGTTCGGGGTGCAGGGGAGGATCTTGTGTGCTTGTAGTCTCGTCTGTCACAGCAGTTGTCGCGAGGCACTGCATCCCCGGAAAACGGAGTGAAGGAGTCACAGGCATGCGGCGACCGAGCTGGGTACCGGAGGGCACGGACCTGGACAAACCGAACGCCGCGCGGGTCTACGACTACTACCTGGGGGGCTCGCACAACTTCGAGGTCGACCGGGAGATGGCGCGCAAGGCGATGGCCCTGTGGCCGGAGCTGCCGCAGATCATGCGCTCCAACCGGGCCTTCCTGCGGCGGGCCGTGTCCTACCTGGCCGAGCGCGGCGTCACCCGCTTCCTGGACATCGGCTCCGGCATCCCGACCTTCGGCGCGGTGCACGAGATCGCCCGCGCGATCCGCCCCGAGGCGACGGTCCTCTACGTGGACCGGGACCCGGTCGCCGTCGCGCACAGCCGCCTGCTGCTGGAGGACGACCCCGGCAGCGAGGTCGTCCAGGCCGACCTGCGCGACGTCCACGACCTGCTGGCCCGCCCCGAGGTGGCCGCGCTGCTGGCGCAGGGCGAGCCGGTGGCCGTCCTGCTGGTCGCCGTCGCGCACTTCGTCACCGACGACGAGGACCCGTGGAAGCTGATCGGCACGCTCCGTGACGCGCTCCCGCCCGGCAGCGCGCTGGTCCTCTCGCACGCCTCCCTGGAGGGCCGCCCGGACCAGGCGGAGGACCACCAGGAGCTCTACCGCAAGACGCCGACCCCGCTGACCATGCGCACCCACGAGCAGATCAGCGGGATGTTCGCCGGCTTCGAGCTGGTCGAACCGGGCGTGGTCTACCTGCCGCAGTGGCGTCCGGACCAGCCGGAGACGGTCGGCGAGCACCCCGAGCGGATGACCGGGGTGGCGGGCGTGGGGTTCCGCCCTTGAGCGGACGGATCGGGCGAGTGACCGACGGCCGCGGGCTCCGCGAAGCGGCCGCCGGTCCCCCCACCGTGCCCGCCGCGCGGACCACTGCTCACCCCACCGTGCCCGCCGCGCGGACCACTGCTCACCCCGCCGTGCCCGCCGCGCGGACCACTGCTCACCCCGCCGTGCCCGCCGCGCGGACCACTGCGCCCCCCGCCCGGACCGCTGCCCGCGCCGGCCACCCCGCAGCGGTGACCGCGCGCACCCGGGTGGACGCATGAGCGCCGCCCCGGTGTCCGGCAGCGCCGAACGGTTCCACGAGGCCTGGGCGCGACTGCTTTCCGCCGACCACGGCACGGCCGTCCACCCCGGGCTGCTCGGCCGCCTCACCGCCCGGACCGCCGCCCTGCTCCACCGCGCGCAGCTGGGCGAGCCGTTCGAGCCCCGGCTGGCCGAGCAGGCCGGCGCGGAACTGGTCGACGCGCACTTCACCGACCCGGTGGTGCTGGCCCGGGCGGTGGAGCTGCTCCAGGCGCAGCCGCTCGGCGACGACCGCGGCCCGGCCCTGACCGGCGCCTTCGCGGCCGGCTGGGCCGCCGCCCTGCGCGAGCGCACGCTGCGGGAGCAGGAGGCGATCCGCACCGCCGCCGACACCGCCCGCAAGGAGGCCGAGCGGGCGCTGCGCGCCTCCGAGGCCCGGTTCCGGGCGCTGTTCGAGAGCGCCGCCATCGGGATCGGCATCGGCGACACCGACGGCAACATCCTGGCGGTCAACAAGGCGCTCCAGGAGCTGTTCGGCGCGAGCCCGGAGGACATGACCGGCCGCCGGGTCGGCGATCTCGTCCACCCCGAGGACACCCCGGGCGTGTGGGAGGCGTACGAGGAGCTGATCAGCGGCAAGCGGGACTACTTCCAGTTCGACAAGCCGTACTACCGCCAGGACGGCGAGGTGGTCTGGACCCATCTGACCGTCTCGCTGATCCGCGACGACGACGGCGTCCCGCAGTACCAGGTCGCGATGCTGGAGGACGTCACCGACCGCTACCGGCTCCAGGAGCGGCTGCGCCACCAGGCCACCCACGACCCGCTGACCGGCCTGCCGAACCGGGCGGCCTTCTTCGAGCGGCTGGAGAAGCTGTTCGAGGATCCGGATCCGGGCGCCAGGTTCGGCCTCTGCTACGTCGACCTCGACGGCTTCAAGGTGGTCAACGACAGCCTCGGCCACGACACCGGGGACCAGCTGCTGTCCGCGGTGGCGGCCCGGCTGAAGGCCGCGCTCAACCCGCTCGGCCACCTGGTGGCCCGGCTCGGCGGCGACGAGTTCGTGGTGCTGCTGGAGAACTGCCGGGGCGAGCAGGAGGCCGTCGCGGCGGCGAAGACGGTGCTCAAGGCGCTGGCCGGGCCGGTGCTGATCGGTGACCACAAGCTGGCCGTGGGCGCGAGCGTCGGCGTGCTGGAGCGGCGGGTGTCCACCACCACCCCGGGCGCGGCCGTCCGGGCCGCCGACCTGACGCTGTACCGGGCCAAGGAGGCCGGCCGCGGCCGCTGGACGCTGTTCGACCCCAAGGAGAACGCCCGCGCGGTCAGCCGCTACGCGGTGTCGGTGCGGATGCCGGCCGCCCTCGACCGGGGCGAGTTCTTCATCGACTACCAGCCGCTGTACGCGCTGGCGGACGGCCGGCTGGCCGCGGTGGAGGCGCTGGTGCGCTGGCGCCACCCGCAGCTCGGCGTCCTCGGCCCGGACGAGTTCGTGACCACCGCCGAGGAGACCGGGCTGATCATGCCGCTCGGTCGCTGGGTGCTGGAGCAGGCCTGTGGCCAGGCCGCGGACTGGGTCAAGCGGTTCGGCGACGCCGCGCCGCAGCTGAACGTCAACCTGGCGGTCCGCCAGGCGCGCAGCACGGCGCTCGTCACCGACCTCGGCCGGATCCTCGACACGACCGGCCTCGAACCGGCCAGGCTGCAACTGGAGATCACCGAGTCGACCGTGGTCGGGCCCGAGGACGAGGCGCTGCGCACCCTGCACGGGCTGGTGGACCTCGGCGTGTCGCTGGCCGTGGACGACTTCGGCACCGGCTGGTCCAACCTCGCGTACCTGCGCGACCTGCCGGTCTCCGGGCTGAAGATCGCCGGTTCCTTCGTCGGAGACCTGCACGATCCGGAGAAGGACGAGTCCACCGGGTGGCGGATCGTCAGCGGCCTGGTGTCGATGGCGCACGCACTCGGGCTGACCGTCACCGCCGAGGGCGTGGAGACCCGCAAGGACGCCGAACGGCTGCGGACCATCGGCTGCGACTGGGCCCAGGGCTGGCACTTCGGCCGCCCGGTGCGGCCGGACGAGATCGCCCGCCGGATCGCCGAGGAGCCCCGGGGACGCCCGGTCGGGGGCTGACGCGTCGGGGGTGTCGGCTCCGCGGCCGAAGGGGACAGGGCCGGGCAGGTGGGGGAGGTCCGCGGCGGCGTTCGGCGGCGTTCGTGCAACCGCTCGGTCGCGTTCCGGAAAATCGGCCAACACCACGGCCCACCATGCGGGATGATGGCGCGTCAAAATCACCACCCGGGGCCGTGCGGCGCGCGGCTACGGCCCCGCGCCGGCCCCGGGAAGCGGGGAGGAGAGCGCCGCCATGGCCACACCGGAGGACGCCGGCCCGGCCGACGACGACCGACGAGGCCCCTGGCCGGAGAGCGGCCCCGGGGTCCGGCCCGAGCCCCCGACCAGGGCGGACCGGCGGCCGTGGGGGCGGCGCCTCGGTGTCGTGCCGGACCGGCCGTCCCGGCTCGGCGCCGTCCCGCGCACCCGGACGGACCCCGACGCCGCGACCGGGCGGGAGCCGGACGGCGGGGCCCGCTTCGACCCGGAGGCGCCGACCAGGGTCCAGCGGGCCGCGCCGGAGCGGGTCGACCCGGAGGCGCCGACCAAGGTCCAGCGGCGCGCGGGCACCGGGCGCGCCGCCGCCCCCGGCTGGGCCGACAACGTCGGCCCCGGGCCCAGCCGGAGGGGCGAGGGCCCCGTGGGCGGGGTGTCAGGGGGTGGGATATCGGCGGGCGGGGCGCCGGAGGGTGCGGGGCCCACCGGCGGACGGTTCGCGGGCGCTTTCCCGGACGCCCTGCGCGGCCGCTTCGACCCGCTCGGCGTGGCCGGCTCCGGCACCGAGGGCACCGTCTGGCACGTCCGGCGCACCGACGGCGGCGGCGAGGCCGCGGTGAAGGTGACGGCCGCCGGCCAGTCCATGGACGCCGACCTGCTCGGCTACCTGCGCAACGACGACTACCGCCGCCACGTCCCGCACATCGTCGACTTCGGGCGGGTCGGCCACCACGGCGCCGAACTCGACTGGGTGGCCATGGAGTACCTGCCGGTCACCCTCGCCGACCACTTCGCCGAACTGCGCGAGCGCGGCCGGTACACCGACCCGCGGGAGGCCGAGCGGATCGTCTACGAGCTCGTCGCCCTGCTCGACTTCTGGCAACGGCGGATCGAGCGCAACCCGCTGGACTTCAAGCCGGCCAACGTGCTGGTCCGCCCCGGCCGCGCGCCCGGGGAGTTCGTGATAGCCGACTTCGGCGGCGTCGCCCGGCTCACCGCCAGCCGCCGCTTCACGCCCGAGACGATCGTCACCATCCCGTACATGGCCCCCGAGCTCCTGGCCGGCCGCAATCACGAGGCCGGGCCCTGGTGGGCGCTCGGCAACGTCCTGTACGAGCTGTTCACCGGCCGCCCCCGCTTCCTCGGCGCGGACGGCCTGCTGATCAGCGACGAGGTGCTGCAACTGGAACTGGTCCTGGGGGACGAGGTCGACCTCTCCGCCCTCGCCGACCCCCGCCAACTGCTGCTCCTCCAAGGGCTGTTCACCAAGAACCCGGAGGACCGCTGGACCGCCCCGCAGGTCCGCAGCTGGCTGGCCGGCGGCAGCCCCGCGGTGGTCCGGCGACAGACCCGGGCCGACACCGGCCGCACCCACCGGCCGATCACCTTCCTCGGCTCCCCCTTCACCGATCCGGCCAAGCTCGCCGAGGTCCTGCTCAGGCGCTCCGGCGACGCGGCCCGCTGGCTCTCCGCCGGGGGAGCGGAGCGGCTGCGCGACTGGCTGCGCGACGACGTCCAGGACAACATCTTCGACCTGCACCACCTGACCGACGTCGCCCGGGCGCCCGGCTCCCGCCGCGACGCGGCGGGAGCCCTCGCGGTGCTCGCCTTCGGCGCCGCCTTCGCCCCCTCCGCCACCCCCTACTACCTCGACCGCCCGATCGACACCCCCGGGCTGGAACGCATCGCCACCGAACCGGACGGCGCCGTGTTCATCGACGCGCTGGTCCGGGGCGGCGCCCCGGCCGTCGCCGCCCGCTACGACTGCTTCCACCCTGAGTGCTCCGGCGAACACTGCTCCCGACTGCTCGCCCTGGCCCGGCTCCCGGACGTCCTGGCCGAAGTGGACCGTGCCGCCCGCACCGTCGGCGGCGGCCGGCGGGGCGGCGACGGGCTCAGCCCGCAGGAGCGCGAGGAGGCACACCGGCTGGTGGTGTGGCTGAGCGTGCGCCCCGAGGAGCGCGACCGGCTGCTCGGCCGGCTCTCGCCGCTGCCCACCGCCCTGCACCGGCTGCCGCTGCCCGAACGGATGGCGGAGCTCGCCGCCCTCGTCGCGGCGGTGGTGGTGGACGCGGCCCTGGCCGCCGGCTCCGGGATCCGCACGGCCGTACGCGCCGCGGTGCGCCGGCCCGCGCCGGACCCGACCGCCGCGCCGGAGGCGGTCCGGCGCCGCTGGTCGGCGTTGCGGCGGCGGGCGGTGGGCGCCGACCCGGGGGACGACGCCGGGCGCGCGGCCCTGGTCGCCGCCGAGACGCTGCGCCCGCGCGGCCGGGGCCGGGGCGAGCGGCCCGACGACGCGGATGGCCGGGAGGGCGGGGCCGGGCGGGAGAGCCGGGCCGGCCGGGACCGGTGGCTGGGGCGGCTGTGGCAGGGCGGGCGTGGACGGACGCCGGTGGACTGGGCGGCCCGGCTGCGGGCGTGGTGGCCGCACGCCCGGACCGGCCTGCCGCGCCGGGCGGGCGCCGTGCTGCTGCTGTTCCTCGCGCTCGGGTTGCTGCTGTGGGCGGGGGCGGTGTTCCGCTACCCCGTCGAGGCCGGGGTCCAGCTCAGGATCTCGCCGGACGGCGCCTTCGGCGGGCCGTTGAAGAAGGCCGGCGAGCACGCGGCCCAGCAGGTGGTCGGCCAACTGGGGGCGGCACTGGTCGCCGCCGCCGTCCTGGCCTTCTTCCCCGCCCGGGTCGGCCTCGGCACGGCGGCCCTGACCGGCGTCGGGGCCTTCGCCATCGGCTACCTGCGGCTCGGACCGCCGATGACGGGCCTGGAGATGCCGAGACCGGTGGCTGAGCGGGTGGTCATGTTCGAGGGCGGGATGGGCAGTTGGGCCGGCTTCGCGGCGGTGGCGGCGATCGTGGCGTCGTTCGCGCTGATCGAGCGCGCTGCGGACCGGTTGCTGAAGCCCGCGCACGAGGCCCGGCGGCAGGTGCGGGAGGCCTGGCGGCGGCTCGCCGGGCGGGGCGCGGCGGCACGGTGGGACGGCAAGCAGTGGCGGACGGGCCCCGTGGGCGCCCGTGACCGCGTGCTCTTCGCGCTCGGGAGCACCTGTGTGCTGGCCCTGCTGCTGTGGGCGGCGGTCGAGGTGCGGCTGGCGGCCACCGGGCACCACCCGACGCCGGACTCCTGGGGGACCGGCCGGACCGGCGCGGCCTACCAGTCCGGGTTCGTCGTCCTGCTGGCCGTCGTCTCCCTCGCGAGCACCCTGGGGACGCCGGGTACCGCCCGGGCGCTCCTCGGCTGCTGGATCCCCGCCACCCTGGTGCTCGGCGCCTGGCCCGGACCGCTCGGCCCGGTCGAGGCGCTGCGGATCCCGGTGTTCAAGGGGCAGCTCGCGGCCGTCGCGGAGTTCTGGGGGCACGGCGCGTTCTGGGCCGCGCTGCTGGTCGCGCTCCCGCTCGCGGCGTACGGGGTGCTGCGCACGGTCCGGGCGCGGGGGGCGGGTGCGGGGGTGGACGGCTGACGGCTGACGGTCCGGCCGTCATCCGGTCCGGCCGTCATCCGGCTCAGCCGACCAGCCGGGACAGTTCGATCGAGTGCCCGGTCCGCTCCACCTTCGCCCGCAGGTAGCGCACGTTGCTCGCGGACAGATGCACGCCGGTCGGCACCCGCCGCCGCACGGTGATCCCGAGGTCGGCCAGCTGCTGCGCCTTGTCCGGGTTGTTGCTCAGCAGGTCGATGCCGGTGGCGCCGAGGGTGGTGAGCATCTGGGCGGCGGCGGTGTAGTCCCGGCCGTCCTCGGGCAGGCCGAGCGCCGTGTTGGCGTCGTACGTGTCCAATCCGGAGTCCTGCAAGGAGTAGGCCTCCAGCTTGTTGTAGAGCCCGATGCCCCGGCCCTCCTGCCGCAGGTACAGCAGGTAGCCGCCGGCCTCGGTGATCCGCTCGACCGACTCGCGCAGCTGCGGGCCGCAGTCGCAGCGGTCCGAGCCGAAGACGTCGCCGGTCAGGCACTCCGAGTGCAGGCGCACCAGTGGCGTCCCGCCCTCCGGCACCTCGCCGAACGCGAGCGCCAGGTGTTCGGCGCCGTCGGCGAGGTCGTGGAAGGTGAGGGCCTCCGCCTCGGCGCGGTAGCCGTCGGAGAAGGTCAGCGGGATGCGCACACGCGAGCGCACCGTGGCGGGACCGGGCTGCGGCATGGGTGGGCCTCCGTCGATGAGGAGATGGGTCGGCGAACCGACGAACCGATGGGGTCGAGAGGGGCGGACCGGGTGGCCCGGGGTGGAGCGGATGTCGATGACCGTACTCGGTAGTTCCAATTTGAACAACTAAATACCGCCCGTGCCCGATGCGACTACGGACCGTGGTTCAGCCGGGCTCCGTGCGGACGCGAGGGCGCTGGTGGATCGTACGGTCCGCGAGGCGTGGGGGTTTCAGCATGTGGATGCGTCGGGAGCCGGACTGTGGACACTGCGAGGATTCCCCCGTTTCCTGGGCACGGGAATGCCTCGCGAACGAGCACCGACGACCACGGAAGGTCCTGATCAGATGCCCACAACCCCTCCCGCCGCCACCTCCCCGACCTCCTTCGACGCCGAGCAGCGCGTGATCGAGGCGCTCTACGCGGACGTGGTCCGCCGGAACAGGGGTGAGACGGAGTTCCACCAGGCGGTCCACGAGGTCCTGGAGACCCTCGGGCCGGTGCTCGCCCGCCGTCCCGAGTTCGTCGACGCCCGGATCATCGAGCGGATCTGCGAACCCGAGCGGCAGCTCATGTTCCGGGTGCCGTGGACGGACGACTCCGGCGACATCCACGTGAACCGGGGCTTCCGGGTGGAGTTCAGCAGCGTCCTCGGCCCGTACAAGGGCGGGCTGCGCTTCCACCCCTCGGTGAACCTCGGCATCGTCAAGTTCCTCGGCTTCGAGCAGATCTTCAAGAACGCGCTCACCGGGCTGTCGATCGGCGGTGGCAAGGGCGGCTCCGACTTCGACCCCAAGGGCCGCTCGGACGCCGAGGTCATGCGGTTCTGCCAGTCCTTCATGACCGAGCTGTACCGCCACCTCGGCGAGCACACCGATGTCCCCGCCGGGGACATCGGCGTCGGCGGCCGGGAGATCGGCTACCTGTTCGGCCAGTACAAGCGGATCACCAACCGCTACGAGACCGGCGTGCTCACCGGCAAGGGCCTCGGCTGGGGCGGCGCGCAGGCCAGGACCGAGGCGACCGGCTACGGCTGCGTGCTGTTCACCGCCGAGATGCTGCACAGCCGCGGCGAGAGCCTGGACGGGCGCCGGGTCGTCGTCTCCGGCTCCGGCAACGTCGCCATCTACGCGATCGAGAAGGCGCAGCAGCTCGGCGCGACCGTGCTCACCTGCTCCGACTCCACCGGCTACGTGGTGGACGAGAAGGGCATCGACCTCGCGCTCCTCAAGGAGGTCAAGGAGGTCCGGCGCGGCCGGGTCGCCGACTACGCCGAACTGCGCGGCAGTCACGTCCGGTTCGTCGAGGGCCCGGGCGTGTGGAGCGTGCCCTGCGACGTCGCGCTGCCCTGCGCCACCCAGAACGAGCTGACCGAGACGGACGCGCTGGCCCTGGTGCGGGGCGGGGTGCTGGCGGTCGCCGAGGGGGCCAACATGCCCACCACCCCGGAGGCGGTCCGGGTGTTCCAGGAAGCCGGGGTGGCCTTCGGCCCGGGCAAGGCGGCGAACGCGGGCGGCGTCGCCACCAGCGCCCTGGAGATGCAGCAGAACGCCTCGCGCGACTCCTGGACCTTCGCCCGCACCGAGGAGCGGCTGGCCGGGATCATGAAGCACATCCACGACTCCTGCTTCACCACCGCCGAGCGCTACGGCCACCCGGGCGACTACGTGGTGGGCGCGAACATCGCCGGCTTCGAGCTGGTCGGGGACGCGATGCTGGCCCAGGGCCTGATCTGAGCCCTGCCGCCCGCCACCCGGCGATCGGTACCCGACCGGATCGGGCACCGATTGTCGGGTGCGGCAGGGTGGGTCCTTCCTACGGTGGTGATCAGTAAGGGAAGGACGGGGTCGGAGTGCTGGAACACCTGAACCGGGCGATGGATCACATCGAACGGAACCTGGACCAGGAGGTCGAGGTCGCCGAGCTGGCCCGGATCGCGATGACGTCGGAGTACCACTTCCGGCGGCTGTTCTCGATGCTCTCCGGGATGCCGCTGTCGGACTACGTCCGGCGCCGGCGGTTGACCGTCGCCGGGGCCGAAGTCCTCGGCGGGGAGCGGACGTTGCTGGAGGTCGCGATCCGGTACGGCTACACCTCGGGGGAGGCGTTCGCCCGGGCGTTCCGGGCGATGCACGGGGTCGGGCCCGGTGAGGCCCGGCGCGAGGGCGCGGTGCTCAAGTCCCAACCCCGGATGTCCTTCCGACTCGTCGTGGAGGGAAGCAGCAGTATGGAATACCGGATCATCGAGCAGCCGGACTTCCGGATCATCGGTCGGCGGGCTCGGGTCCCGCTGGTGCACGAGGGGGTGAACCCGGCCATCGCCTCGTTCATCAAGGGGCTCGGCCAGGAGACCGTCGACCGGATCTCGGCGCTCTCGGGCCGTGAGCCGGAAGGCATCCTCTCGGTCACCGAGTTCTTCTCGGAGAGCCGCGAAGAGGGTGTCGAACTCGACTACTACCACGCGGTGGTGGCGGACGCGGGCACCGTCGTCCCGGACGGCCTGGACGTTCGGGAGGTGCCGGCGGGGACCTGGGCGGCCTTCTCCAACACCGGGACCTTCCCGAAGGCCCTCCAGGAGATGTGGCGGGACGTCTTCACGCAGTGGTTCCCGTCCAATCCGTACGAGTTCCGGCCGGGGCCGGAGATCCTGCGTACCCGGTTCCTGCCGGACGGCCAGGCGGAAGCCCAGCTGTGGATCCCGGTGGCACGGGCGCCGCGCTGACGGACGGCCGTTGACAGCTGACAACTGACAAAAAACAGATGACAGATAACAGATTTCGAAATCTGTTATCTGTCATCTGTTTTTTGTTCGCCCGCCAATGCCCGCCAACGCCCACTGCCGCCGCCCGCCGCCCCGCCCGCCCCCGTTCGGCCCAGCAGCGCCCGCACCCGTCCTCCCCCGCCCGCATGCTGGGGCGGGGGAGGACGGGGGATCGCAGCCGCTACCCGAGGAGTGGGATCACCGATGGCCAAGGCATTCGGCTTCGTCGACTACGGCGGGCCGGAGACACAGGAGTTCCTGGACCGCCCGGCGCTGGAGCCCGGCCCCGGGCAACTGGCGATCGCGGTCGGTGCGGCCGGGGTGAACCCGGTGGACTGGAAGATCCGCACGGGCCTGCTCGGCCGGGAGCGCGAACTCCCCGCCGTCATGGGCCAGGAGGCCTCGGGCGTGGTCCTGCAAGTCGGCCCCGGGGTCACCGGGTTCACCCCGGGCGATGAGGTGTTCGGCCTCGCGGCCGCCGGTGCCTACGCCGAACAGACGCTGATGCTCGCCGAGTTGAGTGCCCTCAAACCCGAGGGTGTCGGCTTCGACCAGGCCGCCGTCCTGCCCGTGTCGGCGGCCACCGCGGACGACGCCGTCCGTGACCTCGGCCTCGGCGCCGGCCGGACGCTGCTGATCCTCGGCATCGCCGGCGGTGTCGGCAGCGCGGCCGCCCAGATCGCCCGCAGTCGCGGCCTGACCGTTCTCGGCACCGCGAGCGACGCCAATCACGCGTACGTGGAGTCCCTCGGGGCGGTGCCGGTCCGCTACGGCGACGGCGTCGCCGAACGGATCGCGGCCGCGGCGCCCGACGGCGTCGACGGCATCCTCGACCTGGTCGGCGGCGACGCCCTGCGGGCCGCCGCCCCCGTGCGCACGGACCGTACGGAACTGGTCAGCACCGCCGACCCGGCCACCGTGGCGGAACTCGGCGGCCGCTACATCACCCGCTCGACGACGTCCGAGACCCTGTCCGCGCTGGCGGCCCTGGTCGCCGCCGGTGAGCTGGACCCGCACATCACCGGCCGCTACCCGCTGGCCCGGGCCGCCGAGGCGCTCGCCTTCGTCGAGTCCGGCCACGCCAGCGGCAAGGTGGTCATCGAAGTCGCTTGACGCGAATCAAGAGTGACGATCAGTCAGTGAAGACCGAGAGATCGAGAACCGAGAGAAGAAGTCGAGAGAAGAAGCCATGAAGCAGAACTCCGTGACCATCGGCGGCCCCTGCTGGGTCGAGCTGGGCACCTCCGACCCGGCCGCCGCCAGCACCTTCTACAGCGAGTTGTTCGGCTGGCGGGCCGAGGCCGATGTGCGCCCCGAGGCCAACGGCTACACCCAGATGTTCCTCGGCGACGCCCCGGCGGCCGCCGTCAGCCCGCGGTTCGCGCCGCAGCAGCCCATCGCCTGGTCGACCTGCTTCGCGGTCACCGACACCGACGCCACGGTCGCGAAGGTCGAGGACGCCGGCGGCAAGGTCCTGAAGGAGCCCACCGACGCGTCCGACCTCGGCCGCTTCGCGGTGGTCGGGGACAGCTCCGGCGCGGTCTTCCTGCTCTGGCAGGCCCGCGCGTTCGCGGGCGCCGGTGTGTTCAACGAGCCGGGCTCGCTCGGCTGGGTGGAACTGCTCACCCGCGACCCGGCCGGTGCGACCGCCTTCTACCCGGCGGTCTTCGGCTGGTCCGTCAGCCTGTCCGAGCAGTACACCCAGTGGGGCCTGGGCGGCGATGACTTCGGCGGCATGCTGGTGATGGACGACCGCTTTCCGCCGCAGGTGCCGCCGCACTGGCTGCCGTACTTCTCGGTCGCCGACGTCGACAACACCGTCGCCCGGGCGAGCGGCCTCGGCGCGGACGTGCTGATGGCGGCCACCGACGTGCCGGGCGGCCCCCGGATCGCCGTGCTGCGCGACCCGCAGGGCGCGTCGTTCGGCGTCTACCTGGCCGGCACCGAGGGCTGACCCGCCGGAGGCCACGCCCCTGCCCACGCCCCTGCCCACGCCCCTGCCGAGGACCCCGCCGCCCTCACGCCGGGCGCCGACTGCGGCTGGAGCGCCACGCCGCCGCCGTCGCGCCCGCCGTGACGAGCAGCGCGCCGATCGGCACCACGTCGCCGATCCGGTCGTACCAGGTCAGCGTCCCGGGCTCGGTGAGCGGCAGTCGGACGGTCAGCGCTCCGGTGCCGTCGGTACCGAGCCGGGCGAGCTCGCGGCCCTGCGCGTCGAAGGCCGCCGACACCCCGGTCAGCGAGGCCTGCACGGCCGGCCGGCCCGTCTCGGCGGCCCGGATCGCCGCCAGCGAGACGTGCTGTTCGGGTGCCCAGGTGTGCTGGAAGGTCGAGGTGGAGGACTGGTAGACCAGCACCCGGGCGCCGTCCCGCGCGGCGGTGCGGGCCAGGTCGGGGAAGGCCGACTCGAAGCAGATCAGCGCGCCGACCGGCAGCGGCCCGCCGGCCCGGTCGGTGGCCGGCAGGACGTGGAAGGCGGTGCCGGGCGCCCGGTTCTCGCCGGCCGCCCGGCTGACGCCGGCGATCCAGCCGAGCACCGGCCGCAGCGGGATGTACTCGCCGAAGGGCACCAGCCGGATCTTGCGGTAGCGGTCCAGCACGCCCGCGGGGGAGACCAGCACCGCGTCCTTGGAGATCCGCCCGTCCGCCTTGCGGGCGTCCTCCCCGGCGATGATCTGGGCCCCCGTGACGGTGGAGAGTTGGCGCAGCCGGTCGAGCGCGGCCGGGTCGCGGTCGAGGTCGGCGGTGGTGCTGCTCTCGCCCCAGACGACCAGGTCCACCGGCTGCCCGCCGAGCGCGGCGGTGGCCCGGGCGCTGGCCTCGAACCGGGCCTGCGGGTCGTCCACGATGCCGGGCTGGACCAGCGCGACGGTGACCGCCCCGGCCGGGGCGGGGGCGTCGCGCAGCGCGAACAGCAGCGGGCCGGCGGCCAGGACCAGGACGGTGGTCAGCGCCGCGAGGGCGCGCGGCCGCCGGTGCACGGCGGTCAGGACGATCAGCACCCCGGTGTTGGCGGCCGCGACGGCCGCGCTGACCAGCCAGATCCCGCCGGTCGAGGCCAGCCCGAGGATCGCCGGGTGCTGCCACTGGGTGGCGCCGAGCAGCGCCCACGGCCCGCCGAGCGCGTCCCAGGAGCGCGCGTACTCGGTGGTCACCCAGACCGCCGGGACGACGAGCAGCGCGAGCAGTGCCCGACGGCCGGTCAGTGGCGGGTGCAGCAGCCGGTGGACGGCGTACCCGAAGCCGCCCTGGAGCGCCCCGAACAGCACGGCGAGCACCGGTAGTCCCGGCCCGATGGACGGGACCAGCCAGTACATCGCGGTCAGGATGAAGCCCGCCCCGAACCACCACCCGCGCACCGCCGCCTCCCGCCCGCCGGGCGCGCGCTGCATCAGCAGCATCCCGGGGACGAGCGCGACCCATGCCAGCCAGGCCTGCCCCGGCGCCGGGAAGGCGAGCACCGGTACGGCCCCGGCCGCCAGGGCACCGAACCGCGCGCGGTAGCGGTGCGGGCGCGCCTGCGGGTGGCCGCCGTTTCCGGGGTGCCCGCCGTGTTCGGGGTGCCCGGGAGGTTCGGGGCGCCGGGGGTGCCCGGGATTCGAGGAGTGTCCGGAGTGCCCGGGGTGATCGGGGTGCGAGGAGTGCGGCGTGCGCCGGGCGGGGCTGGTGAGGGCGAGGCGGCGGGGCATGCCCCGTATTGTCCGCTTGGACGGACTACGCCACCAGTGTTCCTGTCACCCGAATGGGCTACGGGAACACTGGTGGCCACCCCCGTGACTCAGCCCTCGTCGCCCTCCAGGTCCCCCTCGGTCTCCAGGAACGCGGCCTGCAACTGCGCGATCAGCTCCGGGTCGGGCTGCTCCCACAGCCCGCGGCTGGCCGCCTCCAGCAGCCGCTCGCTGATCCCGTGCAGCGCCCACGGGTTGGCGCCGGTCAGGAACTCCCGGTTGACCGGGTCGAGCACGTACTCCTGGGTGAGCTTCTCGTACATCCAGTCCGCGACCACGCCCGTCGTGGCGTCGTAGCCGAACAGGTAGTCCACCGTCGCGGCCATCTCGAACGCGCCCTTGTACCCGTGCCGGCGCATCGCCTCGATCCAGCGCGGGTTGACCACCCGGGCGCGGAAGACGCGGGCGGCCTCCTCGGTCAGCGTCCGGGTGCGGACCGTCTCCGGGCGGGTCGAGTCGCCGATGTAGGCGGTCGGCGCCTTGCCGGTGAGCGCCCGGACGGTGGCCACCATGCCGCCGTGGTACTGGAAGTAGTCGTCCGAGTCGGCGATGTCGTGCTCGCGGGTGTCGGTGTTCTTCGCGGCGACGGTGATGCGCTTGTACGCGGTCTCCATCTCCTCGCGGGCCGGCCGCCCGTCCAGCCCGCGGCCGTAGGCGTAGCCGCCCCAGACCGTGTACACCTCGGCCAGGTCGGCGTCGGTGCGCCAGTCCCGGCTGTCGATCAGCTGGAGCAGGCCCGCGCCGTAGGTGCCCGGGCGGGAGCCGAAGACGCGGACGGTGGCCTTGCGCTCGTCGCCGTGCACCGCGAGGTCGGCCTGGACGTGGGCGCGTACGAAGTTCTGCTCCGCGGGCTCCTCCTGGGCGGCGGCCAGGCGCACCGCGTCGTCCAGCAGGGCGACCACGTGCGGGAAGGCGTCGCGGAAGAAGCCGGAGATGCGCAGCGTCACGTCGATGCGCGGGCGGCCCAGCTCGGCGAGGGTGATCGGCTCCAGGCCGGTGACCCGGCGCGAGGCGTCGTCCCAGACCGGGCGGACGCCGAGCAGGGCGAAGGCCTCGGCGATGTCGTCGCCGGCGGTGCGCATCGCGCTGGTGCCCCACAGCGACAGCCCGACCGAGGGCGGGTAGTCGCCGTCGTTGTCGGCGGTGTACCGCTCGACCAGCGAGGTGGCGAGCGCCTGGCCGGTCTCCCAGGCGAGCTTGCTCGGGACGGCCTTCGGGTCGACGGAGTAGAAGTTGCGGCCGGTCGGCAGCACGTTGACCAGGCCGCGCAGCGGCGAGCCGGACGGCCCGGCCGGGACGAAGCCGCCGCGCAGCGCGTGCAGCACGGCGTCCAGCTCGTCGGTGGTGGCGGCCAGTCGCGGCACCACCTGGGTGGCGGCGAAGGTCAGCACCTCGTGGACGGCCTCCGGCAGCCCGGCGGCGACCTTCTCCACCGCCTCGACCGCCCAGTCCTGCGCCTCCATGGCCTCGACCAGGGCGCGGGCCTGGGCCTCGGCGGCGTCGGTGGCCCCGAGGGTGAGCGCGGCCTCGTCCAGCCCGAGCGCCTCGCGCAGGCCCGGCAGCGCGCTGACACCGCCCCAGATCTGGCGGGCGCGCAGGATGGCGAGCACGATGTTGACCCGGTCGGTGCCGGCCGGCGCCTGGCCGAGGACGTGCAGGCCGTCGCGGATCTGGGCGTCCTTGATCTCGCACAGCCAGCCGTCGACGTGCAGCAGGAAGTCGTCGAAGCCGTCGTCCTCGGGGCGCTCGTCCAGGCCGAGGTCGTGGTCCAGCTTGGCGGCCTGGATGAGGGTCCAGATCTGCGCGCGGATCGCGGGCAGCTTGGCCGGGTCCATCGCGGCGATGTTGGAGTGCTCGTCCAGCAGCTGCTCCAGGCGGGCGATGTCGCCGTAGGAGTCGGCGCGGGCCATCGGCGGGACGAGGTGGTCGACCAGGGTGGCGTGGGCGCGGCGCTTGGCCTGGGTGCCCTCGCCCGGGTCGTTGACCAGGAACGGGTAGATCAGCGGCAGATCGCCCAGGACGGCGTCCGGGCCGCACTCGGCGGACAGCGCGGCGGTCTTGCCGGGCAGCCACTCCAGGTTTCCGTGCTTGCCGAGGTGGATGACGGCGTGCGCGCCGAACCCGCCGTCGGCCTGCGCGACCTCGATCCAGCGGTAGGCGGCCAGGTAGTGGTGGCTCGGCGGCAGGTCGGGGTCGTGGTAGATGGCGACGGGGTTCTCGCCGAAGCCGCGCGGCGGCTGGATCAGGACGAGCAGGTTCCCGGAGCGGATCGCGGCCAGCACGATGTCGCCGTCCGGGTTCTGCGAGCGGTCGACGTAGAGCTCGCCGGGGGCCGGGCCCCAGTGCTCCTCGACCTGCTCGCGCAGCGCCTGGGGGAGCGTGGCGTACCAGCGGCGGTAGTCGGCGGCGGGGATGCGCACCGGGTTGCGGGCCAGCTGGTCCTCGGTGAGCCAGTCCTGGTCGTAGCCGCCGGCGGCGATCAGGGCGTGGATCAGGGCGTCGCCCTCGTGGGAGGCGTCGAGCGAGGAGTCCTGGGACGCGTCGTGGGAGCCCTTGCGGGAGCCGTCGGAGGACGCGTCGTGGGAGCCGTCGTGGCCGTCCCCGTTCGTTCCGTCCACCCCGGGGAGGTCCGAACCCAGGTCCATGCCCTCCGCGCGCAGCCGGTTCAGCAGGCGGATCGCGCTGGCCGGGGTGTCCAGGCCGACGGCGTTGCCGACCCGGGCGTGCTTGGTCGGGTAGGCGGACAGCACGAGCGCGAGGCGGCGCTCGGCGGCCGGGATGTGCCGCAGCCGGGCGTGCTTGACGGCGGTGCCGGCCACCCGGGCGGCGCGCTCCGGGTCGGCGGCGTAGACGGTGAGGCCGTCCTCGTCCAGCTCCTTGAAGGAGAACGGGACGCTGATCAGCCGGCCGTCGAACTCCGGCACCGCGATCTGGGTGGCGGTGTCCAGCGGGGACAGGCCGTCGTCGCTGGCCTCCCACTGGGCGCGCGACCAGGTGAGGCAGAGCGCCTGGAGGATCGGCCGGTCCAGGGCGGCGAGCGCGCCCGCGTCCCAGGCCTCCTCGTCGCCGCCGGCCTGCGCGTCCGCCGGGCGGGTGCCGCCGGCGGCGAGCACGGTGGTGACGAGCGCGTCGGCCTCGCCGAGCGCGGCCAGCAGTTCGGGCTCGGCGCCGCGCAGCGAGGCGCAGTAGTAGGCCCTGGCCTGCGCGCCCTGGTCCTCGATCGCCCGGCAGAGCGTCTCGACGAAGGCGGTGTTGCCGCTCATGTGGTGGGCGCGGTAGTAGAGCACCGCGACCGTCGGGCCGTCCTGCGTACGGGCTTCGCGCTCCAGCGGCCCCCAGGCCGGGGCGGAGGCGGGCGGGGCGAAGCCGTGGCCGGTCAGCAGCACGGTGTCGGAGAGGAAGGCGGCCAGCTCGGCGAGGTTGGCGGCGCCGCCGTGCGCGAGGTAGGCGTGCGCCTCGGCGGCGATGCCGGCCGGGACGGTGGACAGCTCCATCAGCTGGGCGTCGGGGGCCTGTTCACCGGTCAGCACGATCACCGGGCGGGGGCCGGCCAGCAGCGTGTCCAGGCCCTCCTGCCAGGCGCGGCGACCGCCGAGCAGGCGGACCACGACGAGGTCGGTGCCCTCCAGCAGCGCGGGCAGGTCCTCGGGGGTGAGCCGGGCCGGGTTGCCGAGCCGGTAGCGGACCGGGCCCTCGGCGGCGCGGGCACTGAGCAGGTCGGTGTCGGACGTCGACAGCAGCAGGATCATGCGAAGGCCCTCCCGGCCTCGGAGCCGCCCCGAGCCGAAGGGCGCGCCGGCGTGGAAAGTGACGAGTGACGAGCGACGGACGAAAACGCGTGGTGCGCGGCGGACGAAGGCGCGTGGCATCTGGCGGACGAAAGCGAGCGACGGCGCGTGGCCGGCGACCGAAGGAGCGCCGAGGCGTCGGCGAAGCGCCCGGAGTCGGGCGGGCGTGAGGCGCCCGGGGACCCGGGCGCGGGCATGCGGCAGCGCATTGCTCTTCGAGCCTTCCTCGGGGTCCGCGCCCCGGGCCGGTGGAGGACGGCAGGAGTTCCTGGCTCCCGCGGCCCTCCGGTCTCCCGGTGAACCGCGGTCACAGTGGCGGGACCGCACCGGGCTTGCACCGGTTTCCTCCCCTGCGCCGTCGCTGGCGTGCGGACGGCCCGCGGGGACCGTCCGCCAGCATCGTACGGGGTGCGGCTGACCTGGGGGAGGGCGATCCCGGGGAGGCCGCCCGGAGCGCCCGGGGTGTGAGGCGACGGACAAAGGCAACCGATCGGATCATCTGTATGCTCGCGGCCATGCCACCGACACCCGACGCCACCGCGCCGGGCGCCGCGGTGCCCGACCGAGGGCGCGCGGACGCCTGCCCAGGGGCCCTTCGTCTACACCCGGCCGACGACGGCGCCCTGGCCCGGGTCCGCCTGCCCGGCGGCCTGCTGACGGTCCGTCAGGCGCTGGCGCTGGCCGACGCCGCCGAGGCGCTCGGCGACGGCGAACTGGAGACCACCTCCCGCGGCAACGTCCAACTCCGCGGCCTGGCTTCGCACTGCGGGGCCGAACTCGCCGAACGGCTGCGCGCCGTCGGCCTGCTGCCCTCGGACACGCACGAACGGGTCCGCAACATCGTGACCTCCCCGCTCGCCGGGCTCGACGGACACGGCTTCGCCGACGTGCAGGCCTGGGTGCGGGAGCTGGACGCGCGGCTGTGTGCGAGCGACTGGGCGGCCGGACTCTCCGGCAAGTTCCTGTTCGCGCTGGACGACGGGCGGGGCGACGTCGCCGCGTTCGACGCCGATGTGACATTGATCGCAGGCCCGGACGGGTCGGCGCTGCTGCGCCTCGGACGGGCCGCCCACGGGCGTCCGGTGCCGGCGGGGCAGGAGGTGACGGCCGTGCTCGACGCGGCCCGGACCTTCCTGGACGTGCTGCGGGAGAGCGGGCGCAAGGCCTGGCACCTGCGCGAGGTCCCCGAGCTGCTGCCGGCCGGGCCCGTGCCGGTGCCCGCTTTCGCCGGGGCCGCGCCCGCGGTCGGCGTGGTCCCTACGGCCGGTGCGGTCCGGACGGTCGGCCCGCTCGCCACGGTGGCGGGCGGGGCCGTGGCGGGCGGGCTGTCGGTGGGCATGCGCTTCGGCCGGGCCGGTGCCGCGCAGTGGCGGGAACTCGCGGGCGCCTGCGCCGGGGAGATCCGGCTGACGCCCTGGCGCGGCGCGGTGCTGCCGGGGGCGCCGGCCGACCGGCTGCCCGCGCTGGCGGCGGCCGGGTTCCGGACCGCGCCCGGCTCGCCCTGGGAGCGGGCCACCGCCTGCACCGGGCTGCCGGGGTGCGCCAACTCGCGGGCCGACGTCCGGGCCGACGCGGCGCGGGCGCTCGATGCGGCGGCCGTCGCCGGGAGCCCGCCGGTTATGGGCCTTCCGACCGCCGGTCTCCCGGTGCACTGGTCGGGGTGTGAACGGCGCTGCGGTCATCCGGCCGGGCGGTGGGTGGACGTGCTCGCCACCGGGCAGGGCTACCGGGTGACGGTGAACGGTCCGGCGTCCGCCGGGGCGGCCGTGGACGTGACGAACGAGGAGATGGCCGAGGCGGTCGCCGAGGCCAGGAGGACCACGAAGTGATCGAGTACGAGAAGGACGGCGCGTCCATCTACCGCCAGTCCTTTGCCACCATCCGTGCGGAGGCCGACCTGGCCGCCCTCCCGGCGGACGTCTCCCAGGTCGCGGTGCGGATGATCCACGCCTGCGGGATGGTCGACCTGGTCGAGGACCTGGTGTACTCGCCGGGCGTGGTCGCCTCCGCACGCGCGGCGCTGCGGGCCGGGGCGCCGATCCTGTGCGACGTGAACATGGTGGCGAGCGGCGTCACCCGCAAGCGGCTGCCCGCCGACAACGAGGTCGTGTGCACCCTCACCGACCCGTCCGTGCCGGAACTCGCCCGGAAGATGGGCAACACCCGTAGCGCCGCCGCCATGGAACTGTGGCTGCACCGGCTGGAGGGCGCGGTGGTGGCCGTCGGCAACGCGCCGACCTCGCTGTTCCGGCTGCTGGAGATGATCGAGGCCGGTGCGCCGCGCCCGGCCGCGGTGATCGGCGTCCCGGTCGGCTTCATCGGCGCCGCCGAATCCAAGCAGGCCCTGGCCGAGCACCCGTCCGGCCTGGAGCACCTGGTGGTGCGCGGCCGGCGCGGTGGCAGCGCGATCGCCGCCGCCGCCGTCAACGCGATTGCGAGCGAAGAAGAGTGACGGATCGTCAGACCCCTGGTGTCGGCCGGCTCTACGGCGTCGGGCTCGGCCCCGGCGACCCGTCGCTGGTGACCGTCCGGGCGGCCGAACTCATCGGCAAGGCCGACGTGGTGGCCTACCACAGTGCCCGGCATGGCCGGTCCATCGCCCGTTCGATCGCCGAGCGCTATCTGACGGGTGGTCAGGTAGAGGAGAAGCTGGTCTACCCGATCACGGTCGAGACCACCGACCACCCGGGCGGCTACCGGGGCGCGCTGGACGACTTCTACGAGGAGGCCGCCGCCCGGCTGGCCGCCCACCTGGACGCCGGCCGCGACGTCGTGGTCCTCGCCGAGGGCGACCCGCTGTTCTACGGCTCGTACCAGCACATGCACAAGCGGCTCGCGCACCGCTACCCGACCGAGGTGGTGCCGGGTGTGACCTCCGTCAGCGCCGCGGCCGCCCGGCTCGGCCAGCCGCTGACCGAGGCCGAGGAGACGCTCACCGTCATCCCGGGCACGCTGCCCGAGGAGGAGCTGACGGCGCGGATCGCCGCCGCCGACTCCGCCGTGATCATGAAACTGGGGCGCACCTTCCCGGCCGTCCGGCGGGCGCTGGAGCGGGCCGGACGGCTCGACGACGCGCAGTACGTCGAGCGCGCGTTCATGGACGGGGAGCGCATCCTGCCGCTCGCGGAGGTCGAGGGCGAGACCGTCCCGTACTTCTCGGTGGCGGTGCTGCCGAGCAAGGTCGCGCCGCTGGAGCCGGTGGAGCGGCGGACGGACGGTGCCGGCGCGGTGGCCGTCATCGGCACCGGTCCGGCCGGGCCGCTCTGGCTCACCCCCGAGGCGCGCGGCGTCCTGGCCGAGGCGACCGACCTGGTCGGCTACACCACCTACCTGGACCGGGTGCCCGAGCGGCCGGGGCAGCGGCGGCACGCTTCGGACAACAAGGTGGAGTCGGAGCGCGCCGAGTACGCCCTCGAACTGGCCCGCCGCGGGCACAAGGTCGCGGTGGTGTCCTCGGGCGACCCGGGCGTCTTCGCGATGGCCACCGCCGTCCTGGAGGTCGCCTGCGAGGAGGCCTACCGGGACGTCCCGGTGCGGATCGTCCCGGGGATGACCGCGGCCCACGCGGCCGCCTCCCGGGCCGGCGCCCCGCTCGGGCACGACTACGCGGTGGTGTCGCTGTCGGACCGGCTCAAGCCCTGGGACGTGGTGGCCCGCAGGCTGCGCGCGGCGGCCGAGGCGGACCTGGTGCTCGCGCTCTACAACCCGGGCTCGAAGTCGCGCACCACGCAGGTCGCCCTCGCCCGGGACCTGCTGCTGGAGTACCGCGCGCCCGAGACGCCGGTGGTGATGGCGCGCGACGTCGGCGGGCCGACCGAGCGCGTGCGGATCGTCCGGTTGGGCGAGCTGGATCCGGCGCTGGTCGACATGCGGACGATCCTGCTGATCGGCTCCTCGCAGACCCGGGCGGTCGAGCGGGGCGGCGGCGTGGAGGTCGTCTGGACGCCGCGGCGGTACCCGGAGGAGTAACGGGCGACGACTGACAGATGACAGCTAGCAGATTTCATCATCCGTTAGCTGTCATCTGTTTTCTGTTACTTGTTCGCCGCCGCCTCCGTCACCGGGTCGGCTTGGTGATCACCAGCTCCGTGTTGTGGTCCTCGCCCGCGCCCAGCAGCGCCGCCGGCCGGCCGTTCGGGTCGTTGTACGACAGTTCGCGGTACAGCGCGGCGAGGTTGGCGTCAGAGGTGCTGTCGAAGTCCGTGCCGTACGGTGCGGAGGACTCGATCAGCGTCGTGAACAGGGAGAGCGTGCCGTCCCCGTTGTCCGCGATCTCGATGATGCGCCCGTGCTGCGGGTAGTCGATGTGCGAGGCGGTGTTGATCTCCCAGAACGCCCGCTCCGGCACGGCGTGGCCGTGCGCCGTGACCTTGTTCATGTGGGTGTGCCCGTTCACCCACGCGATCACGTTCGGGTAGCGCTGGAGCAGCGCCACCAGTTCGTTGCCGTCGTGCCGCTTCTCGAAGATGTTGCGCGGGTCGGGCAGCAGGTTGCCCATGGTGGTGCTCGTGTGGTGGCTGAACAGGAGGATCACCTCGTCCGTGCTGCCGCCCGTCACCTTGCGTCCGTCGGTGTCGTACCAGTGCCCGCTGTGCGCCTTCAACTGCTGCTCCAGCCAGCGCAGTTGCGCGGTGCCCAGCGAACCGTCCGCGAATCCGGCCTGGTTGGTGGTGTCCAGGCTGATGCCGACCACCTTCTCCGAGATGCGGAAGGCGTAGTAGAGCTTGCCGCTGCCCACCATGTCCGAGGTGAAACCGTGCCCGTACGGGCCGGCGCCGGTGTGCGCCGGGTTCAGGTGGGCCTTGGCGAACTCCTTGAGCGTGAACGGCCGTCGGCGCTCGTCCGGGGTGATCCGGCGCACCGCGTCGCCGCTCGCGAGCAGCTTCGCGAGCAGGAGCGCGGCGTCGGCCGGGTCGCGGCGCAGCGAGTCCATCAGCTGGGCCGCGTCCGCGTCGTTGCAGCCCTCCAGCTTGTACTGGCCGGTGTAGAGGTCGTTCAGTAGCCCGAGGTCCGGCAGCGAACCCTCAAGGCTGTCGTCGTGGTTGCCGACCGTCGTGTACCAGGGCGTACGCAGGCCCGGCGCGTCGAACGGCCGGCCTGCGGCGTCGAGGAAGCCCGGTATCTGCGGGAAGCCCTTCGCCTTGTAGCCGTCGCTGTAGGCGAGTTCGGGGTTCCAGTAGGCGGCGTTGCCCGAGTTCTGCACGCCTTCGTAGCGGTTCGGGTCGCCGGTGTTCTGGGCGAGTCGGCCGCCGCCCATGACGGTGAGGTACCAGTCGAGTTCGGCCTGCTCGTGGTTGTCGGTGTTGTCGCCGGTGGCCATCACCATGCTGAACGGCATCCCGGTGTAGGGGCCGCCGTCGAGCGCGTTGACCCGCTCGACGAGGGCCGAGACGCCGCGGGCGTTCAGGGCCTCCTGCGGCCGGTACGCGCTGCCGTTGAACCGGGCCAGGTACTCGAATCGCACCGGGGACTCGGTGTCCACCAGGTGCAGGTCGCTGAACTGGACGAAGCTGGCCAGCCCGGTCCGCCGGTCGTCCCGCCCGGTGCCCGGCGCCGCCAGGTCGCCGCGCACCACCAGCGGCCAGCCCGGCCCGGCCGTCAGCCGCTTGTACCCGCCGGTGCCGACGGGCGTGGCCACCTGGTCGAGCGTGGTGCCCGTCGTCCTGACCGCCCGCGCGGCGGTGGCCGCCAGTGCGCGCTCGCGCTCCGCCGCCGAGGCGAACTGCCCGCCGCCCAGCGACAAGGCCGACCAGGCGGCGGCCACCGACGTACCGGTGAGGAACGTACGCCGACTCATCCCTGCCACAAGAACCCCCACATGCTGATGGCCCGGCCGGACAACCCGGACACCGGACCCCGTGTCATGAACCCGCCTCTGGCGGACCGCCAGATTACTCACTGGTAGGCGCGAGGTGCGAGGCCCGTGCGGAGAACTCTTCGGGAACGCGGGGCAGCGGCCGCTCCCCGACTCGGACACCGGGTCGCGGGGCCCTGCTGACCGCCCCCGGTCGGGGCGCGGTCAGGCGAATGGGGGAAAATCGGTACCGACGGTCGGTGCGGCCGCACCTCAACGGAGTCGGAAGCGAGACGCAGGTGGCCAAAGCGGGAGCCGAAGCGGGAGCCGAGGCCGGAGCCGAAGCCGGAGCCGAAGCCGGGGGCCGGGCCGGCCAGCTGAAGAGCAGCGGCCTGCGGCACGGCTGGACCACGGGCGCCTGCGCCACCGCCGCCACCAAGGCCGCGTACACCGCGCTGCTCACCGGCGAGTTCCCGGACCCGGTGACCATCACCCTCCCCAAGGGCCAGCAGCCGGCCTTCGCCCTCGCCGCCGAGGAGCTCGCCGTCGAGGAACTCACCGCCGAGGAACTCGCCCCCAGGGCCGGGGGACTGGCCGCCGGGGTCCTCGCGGCCGGGGGTCGAGCCGCCGTCCCGCCCGGGCCGGCGAGCGCGATGGCCGCCGTGGTCAAGGACGCCGGCGACGATCCCGACGTCACCCACGGCGCGCTGATCCGCTCGACGGTGCGGGCCGGCGAGCCCGGCGCCGGAGTGGTGTTCCGGGCCGGACCGGGGGTGGGGACGGTCACCAAGGCGGGCCTGCCGCTGCCCGTCGGCGAGCCCGCGATCAACCCGGTGCCCCGGCAGATGATCCGCGACGCCGTGGCGGAGGTGGCCGCCGCGCACGGCGGCAGCGGGGACGTGGTGGTCGAGATCTCCGTGGACCACGGCGAGGAGATCGCCCGTTCCACCTGGAATCCACGGCTGGGCATCCTCGGGGGCCTGTCCATCCTCGGCACCACCGGCATCGTCGTCCCCTACTCCTGCTCCGCCTGGATCGACTCCATCCGCCGCGGCGTGGACGTGGCCCGGGCGGCGGGCCGCACCCACGTGGCCGGCTGTACCGGCTCGACCTCCGAGAAGGTCGCCGTCGCCGTGCACGGACTGCCCGAGGACGCGCTGCTCGACATGGGCGACTTCGCGGGCGCCGTCCTCAAGTACCTCAAGCGCCACCCGGTGCCCCGGCTGACGATCGCGGGCGGCTTCGCCAAGCTGTCCAAGCTCGCCGCCGGTCACCTCGACCTGCACTCGGCGCGCTCCCAGGTGGACAAGGGGTACCTGGCAGAACTGGCGCGGCGCGGCGGGGCCGACGGGGTGTTGGCCGAGGCGGTGGCCGCCGCCAACACCGGGTTGGAGGCGGTGCAGTTGTGCCGGGCGGCCGGGGTGCCGCTGGGCGATCTGGTCGCCGAGGCGGCGCGGGCGACGGCGCTCGGCGTGCTGGTCGGCTCGCCGGTGGCGGTGGACGTCATCTGCATCGACCGCGCGGGCACCGTCGTCGGCCGGGCGGAGCCGCTCGGGCCGTGACGCTCTCACAGAATCGCGGCAATACCGCCTGGTGATGTGAAGATCTGACGTTCATACGGGGTGAGAAACGGACAAAAGGAGTGTCACGCCCACCCCCGGTTCTGTTGTCATCTCAACCATGAGATATGGTCTGGCGAGTGACAGGCGACTACCTCACCCGTATCGGCACCCTCATCCGTACCGCCCGCCAGCACCGCGGCTGGTCCCAGGCGCAGCTCGGCGAGGCCCTCGGCACCAGCCAGAGCGCGGTCAACCGCATCGAGCAGGGCAAGCAGAACGTCAGCCTTGAGATGATCGCGCGCATCGGCGAAGCCCTCGACAGCGAGATTGTCTCCCTCGGCTACTCCGGCCCGATGCACCTGCGGGTCGCCGGCGGCACCCGACTCTCCGGCGCCATCGACGTCCGCAGCAGCAAGAACGCCTGCGTCGCGATCCTCTGCGCCTCACTGCTGACCACCGGACGCACCACGCTGCGCAGCGTCGCCCGGATCGAAGAGGTCTACCGCATCCTCGAGGTGCTCACCAGCATCGGCGTCAAGAGCCGCTGGACCAACGACGGCCGCGACCTCGAACTCACCCCGCCCGCCGAGCTCGACCTCGCGGCGATGGACGTCGAGGCGGCCCGCCGCACCCGCAGCGTGCTGATGTTCCTCGGCCCGCTGATGCACCGCGCCAGCCGCTTCGCCATCCCGTACGCGGGCGGCTGCGACCTCGGCACCCGCACCGTCGAGCCGCACCTGACCGCGCTGCGCCGCTTCGGGCTGGAGGTCGCCACCACCGGCGGCGCCTACCACGCCTCGGTCGAGCCGGGCACCCCGCTGGACCGTCCGATCGTGCTGACCGAGCGCGGGGACACCGTCACCGAGAACGCCCTGCTGGCCGCCGCCCGGCACGACGGCGTCAGCGTCATCCGCAACGCCTCGCCCAACTACATGGTCCAGGACCTGTGCTTCTTCCTGGAGAAGCTGGGCGTGCGGATCGAGGGCATCGGCACCACCACCCTCACCGTCCACGGCGTCCCGGAGATCACCTGCGACGTCGACTACACCCCGGCCGAGGACCCGGTGGAGGCGATGAGCCTGCTCGCCGCCGCCGTCGTCACCTCCTCCGAGCTGACGATCCGCCGGGTGCCGATCGAGTTCCTGGAGATCGAACTCGCGGTGCTGGAGGGGATGGGCCTCGACTACGACCGGACCCCCGAGTACCGGGCCCACAACGGCCACACCCGCCTGGTCGACCTCACCGTGCGCCCGTCCAAGCTGACCGCGCCGATCGACACCATCCACCCGATGCCGTTCCCCGGCATCAACATCGACAACGTGCCGTTCTTCGCGGCCATCGCCGCGGCCGCCCACGGCACCACGATGATCCACGACTGGGTCTACGACAACCGTGCGATCTACCTCACCGAGCTGACCCGCCTCGGCGCCGACGTCAAGCTCCTCGACCCGCACCGCGTCCTGGTCCAGGGCCCCACCCGCTGGCGCGCCGCCGAGATGATGTGCCCGCCGGCGCTCCGCCCCGCGGTCGTCATCCTCCTCGCGATGCTCGCCGCCCAGGGCACCTCCGTCCTGCGCAACGTCTACGTCATCAACCGCGGCTACGAGGACCTCGCCGAGCGCCTCAACTCCATCGGCGCGCAGATCGAGACCTTCCGCGACATCTGATCCGATCCGGATCTGAATGGCAGTCGGATGGCCGACCGGCCCCACGCGTTGGGGCTGGTCGGCCGTTTCGGCTACTCGCCGGTGGTGCCGTCGAGGTGTTCGCGCAGGAGGTCGGCGTGGCCGTTGTGGCGGGCGTACTCCTCGATCATGTGGGTGAGGATCCAGCGCAGCGAGAAGACCTCCTCGCCGTAGTGCCCCAGAACGTCCAACGACTCGGTGGCCGCGACGAGTTGCCGGGCGTGGTCGCACTCGCGGCGCCAGACCGCGAAGGCCTCGTCCGGGTCGGCGGTGTCGGCGTCGAACTCGGCGAAGGAGCCGTCGGGGTTCTTCCAGAAGGCGGGCTTGGCCTCGTCGTTGAGGACGTTGCGGAACCAGCTGCGCTCCACCTCGGCGAGGTGGCGGACCAGCCCGAGCAGGGAGAGACCGGAGGGTTCGAGGGCCCGGGTGCGGAGCTGTTCGGGGGTGAGGTCGGCGCACTTCAACGCGAGCGTGTCGCGCTGGTAGTCCAGGAAGCTGGCCAGGGTGGCCCGTTCGTCGGCCGTGCGCAGGGTCATGGTGCGGTGATCGTCTGCCATCGGCCCATCCTGCCGGTGCGGCGCCGAAACCCGCCCGGTAATTTCTCGCGGCCCGGTCGGCCCGGTCGGCCCGGTCGGCCCGGTCGGCCCGGTCGGCCCGGTCGGTCCGCCCGGGCCCGGTTGGTTCGGCCGACCCGACCCGCCGTTCTAGCGCAGGTGCTGCAACCACCGCACCGCGCCCGGTACGTCCGGGGCCACCGGTACGCCGTCCGGGACCGGCGGACGCCGCACGATGACCACGGGCAGGTGGAGTTCGCGTGCGGCGGTGAGTTTGGGTGCGGTCGCGGCGCCGCCGCTGTCCTTGGTGACCACGACGTCGATGCGGTGCTCGCGCAGGAGTGCCCGTTCGCCGTCGAGCGTGAACGGCCCCCGGTCCAGCAGGACTTCGAAGGACGGTGGCAACGGGGGCTCGGGCGGGTCGACTGACCGGGCGAGGAAGTGGACCCCGTCGAGGTGGGCGAAGGTGGCGATGCCCTGTCGCCCGGTGGTGAGGAAGACCCGTCGCCCGAGGCCGGGCAGGAGTTCGGCCGCGGCGGCGAGCGAGGGGACGGGGAGCCAGCGGTCCCCGGCGACGGGTGTGAAGCCGGGGCGGCGTAGCACCAGCAGCGGTACGCCGGTGGCCGCCGCCGCGAGGGCCGCGTTGCGGGACATCCCGGCGGCGAACGGGTGGGTGGCGTCGACGACCGCGTCGACCCGTTCGCCGCGCAGCCAGTCGGCCAGCCCCTCGGGGCCGCCGAAGCCGCCGATCCTCACCTCTCCGGCGGGCAGCCGGGGTTGGGCGACCCGGCCGGCCAGCGAACTGGTGACCCGCAGGGACGGCAGCTCGGCGAGTGCGGCGGCCAGCGCCCGCCCCTCCGTCGTCCCGCCGAGGATCAGGACGTGCCGGGTCATGGGGTTCACGCCCCGCAGGGCTCGT